>CAYXEF010000109.1:0-7455 GCA_964463825.1 uncultured Candidatus Cloacimonadota bacterium
ATAGCGATGAAGAAATTACTTGTCCTGCTCTTTGCCTTGGTCTGTCTGGGGCAAATAGCCGCCAAAGTGGATTTGAACACCGCCACTCTGGACGAACTGCGGCAGCTGCCGCTCACGGAAAAGCAAGCCCGTGACATCCTCGATTACCGGAACTACATCTCCATCTACAAGGACCTCTACCAGCTCCGGGAGATCCCTTCCATCGACCAGAAAACGCTGCTCCAGCTCAAAGATCTGGTGGTGGTGTCCCTGTATGTCGAGGAGGACGAAGTGGCGCTGCGGCGCGAGGAGATCCGCGACCTGCTGGAGCGTCTGGACAGCAATGAAGGCGCTTCCGAAGGCATGTCCGACGTCTGGGAGGATTACCTGATGACCCCGCAAAACGTCAACCGCATGCATTTCGACGACCTCATCAGCCTGCCCAACGTCTCGGCGGTGGACGCGGTCGGCATTCTGCGGCGCGTGGCACAAGGCGACACGATCGCGGACACCCGTGACCTGCGCAACACTCCGGGCCTCTCCTACTACGGTTACACGAACCTGCGCAGCTACGTCTATTTCAAGGAACCGCCGGTCAAAAACAGGCTGCTCTGGGACGCCCAGCTGCAATACTACACCCGCTATCTGGAAGAAGGCCAATACGATATGTATCACGAGTCCTTCCTGCGCAGCGATTACCAAAACAGCGCCGTGACCGTCCCCCACCGCAAGGATCTAGCCTATTGGGGCTATTTCAACATGGACCGGCTGGATCCGGATGTCCTGGTCAAACTGCGCGCCCGCTACGGCAATAACTACAAGGTCGGCTGGATGTACTACTCTCCGCGCGGGGAGCAGTCGATCGCGGATAAAAACGCCACCGCGATCATCAACGATTCCAAGTTTTACGCCGGCTACGAAAACACCGAATTCCCCCTGCTCGCCAATTCCCGGCTAAAACTCTACCTCGGCCACTACCGTGCCACCTACGGCGAAGGCCTGGTGATGGAAAACACGGATTTTTACAGCGCCCGCAAGACCGGCTACGGTTTCAGCAAGCGCATTCTGGGCATCACGCCGGATCTTTCCCGCACTCAGGAATACGCGCTGCGTGGAGCGGCGGTGGAATTCTCGCATCCCTGGTTCGGCGTTTCCGGCTGGGTCTCACAGGACGACAAGGACGCCGTGATGTACGTGGATCCGAATGGTGACACGGAAAAGGTCAACGGCAAGGACAAGGTCTTCAGCTATGTGGTGCCCAGCATCCGTTTCGACAACTCCGAGCTGCGCGAGGCCGAAGCCTGGTTCAATTCCGAATTGCAGAGCGGCACGGCTTACGCGGTGCCCTACGTCAACCTGGCCTACCGCAAGGACGCCTTGCGCGAGAGGCTCTGGGGCACGCATCTCCAAATCAATCCCCTGATCGGCACCAAACTCGGCTTCACCACCTACACCGCGCTCTATGACGACGCCTACTTCGTGGTGCCGGAATGGAACGAACTCAAGACCCTGCTTGTGCGCGATTCCTATTACTATCCTAAGTTCAAGATGATGGATGCCGAAATCGCCGGCCTCTACAGCACTCTGACACCCTCCTACCAGCGCGACTACCGACGCGTGCTGGGCTTCGACGCCCAGACCGTGATCGGCAATGTCTCGCTGCAAGGCGAATACGCCGAGCTCAGCGTGGACGGCAAGGACCTCAAACTGGGCGACGATCCCAAAGCCTACATCGTCAGCGCCTACACTCAGTTCGACAACCTCTATTTCCTGACCCTCCTCCGCAACTACGACATCGGCTTCGACAATCCCTACAGCAACGCCTTTTCCGAGCACGAACGCTTCAACGACACCATCCTGGAGAAGAACATCTACGCGCTGACCAACCCCACCCTGGCGGACATTTATCTGAATTGCCCGCAGGCCCAGCCGGAGCGCGGAATCTACTTCGAGACCCGCTACAAGTTCGACCGCTTCTTCACCATCGGCCGCAGCTATCTGGACATCTGGGAACGCCTCACCGACGGGCGCCGCACCGTCCGCCTGCAGACCGAGCTGGAGTTTCGGCCGCTCTTCCAACTGGCCTTGCGTCTGCGCTACAAGGACCAGGTCAACCGCTACGAGGATCTCGCGGAGCGCGGCGTTTCCAAGACCGACGAATACACCGCCAGCATCCGCACCTTCCTCTCCAACCGCGATTTCCTGGAGTTCGAATACCGCTACAACACGGTCCTCAGCCCGCCCTATACCTCGCTCACCAATCCCGCGCAGCCGGGCAACAACTCCCAGGCGGCCGCGATGACCCTGATGACCGGAGATTACATCGGCGTGAACTATACCCACAACTTCAACGCCAACCTCAAGTTACAGGGCTCATTCATATATTGGTTCGGCCACGGCATCTCGCACTGGGATTGGGAGGACATGGAGATCGACTTCATGGGCGATAAGGGCGCCAAAGTCTGGGTCGCCCTGCACAGCCGCATTTCCCAGAATATGTATCTGACGCTCAAATACAGAAATAAGACCTATCAGACCAAGGAACTTTCGATCCGCCAATACAACGTGCCGGTGGAGGGAGAGAACCTTTACCAGAGGGTGGAACACCGCGAAAACACCATCCGCCTCAGCCTGGAATACCGCTATTAATGTGGAGGAAGACAATGCCCAATCATAAATCTTTGCTCGCCACCGCGATCCTGCTGCTCAGCCTGGCAGGGCTCGCCGCCTGGTCCATCACGGACAGCTATTTCGGAAACCGCTTCGGCACCCAGGACGCCCGCGCCTACGCCATGGGCGGCACCGGACTCTTCGACGACCTGCGGCCCTTCGCCATCGGCGTCAATCCGGCCAACCTGACTCTGCCGAACCACCGGCTCGGCCTGGCCGGCAACCTCTTCGTCAACCGCAATGAGGACAACCGCGCCGTGCCTCTCTACAACTCTTTCGACAACTACATCGACGACGCGGTTTACGCCTCCAATATCCATTACACGAACGCCTTCGCCGCAGCGGGATACTACGCCCACCGGCTCGACCAGTTCAAAGTCGGCATCGGTGCCTATCACCGCCCCCTGCTCAGTTTCGAAGGCAATTACGAGGAGCAGATCCGCAACAACCGCAACACGGACAACGACGGCTACCCGGAAATGATCGCGGTGAACCGCATCGAAAACGACGGCCTGCTGGGGCAAACCGGCATCGTCCTCGGCCTGGGCTGGAATCCGCGTGACTTTATGGATCTCAATCTGGGCCTGGAATTCGACCTGCTTTCCGGCCGGACCACCAGCGAGAAAAGCATCCGCTGGTCGCAGTGGGCGATCGACACCGCGGGAGCGGGCGTGCTGCCGGACTACCTGGCCACCGAGGAAACCGACCTTGACGGTTCGCGCTTCAAAGCCGGCGCCGCGCTGCGGATCAGCCGCAAGTTCGGCCTGGCCGCCACTTTCAGCACCAAGGCCACTTTGGAGCGCGGCGGCAGCTACAGCCTCATGCAGCCGGCCTATCTGGGCCACGCGGCCGTGGACACCACCACGACCTTCAATGAAGACTACATCCTGCCCGCCGAGTTGCGCATCGGCCTCAACTACCAGCCCCGCAACATCATGCGCACCTGGTTCAACCTCGAGGCGGAGTATGTGCAATTCAGCCAGGTGGACGAGCGGTATGACGACTTCGTGAACTTCTACGCCGGCGTCGAGCACCACGTCCAGAACCGCTTGCCCCTGCGCCTCGGTTTCCAGGCCACGCACGGATATCTACGTCTGGTGGAGTCCGACGGCAGCATCATCGCCAAGCAGATCCTCACGCCGATGCTCACGGCCGGCAGCAGCGTCAAACTGCTGGACAACCTCTTCCTGGACCTCGGCTTCGGCTATGCCTGGCGCGAATTCGAAGCGCTGGATCTCTTCGGCGACGCCTATTACAACGACAAACTCTACACCGGCAGCAGCAGCTACATCCTGTGGCCGAACCAGTACATCGCGCTGACCAACCGCGGCTGGGAAAACCCGGACAAGGTGCGCGGGAGTAACCTCAGTTTCAGCAGCTGCCTCAGTTTCACTTGGTAGCACCATGAACAAGCATATCCTGATTATCGCGCTGGGCCTGGCTTTGGCCGCCCTGCTCAGCGCCGCCGACCTGCGCTTGGACATCATGTTTTCCAACGACGTCCACGGCGGCATCGACCGCGCCCAAGCCACCTTCATGAATCCCGACTTCCCGCCCCAATTGGGCGGCGGAGCCTCGGCCGCCACGCTGATCAAGCAGGTGCGCGCCCTCGGCAATGACAAACGCGCCTCACTGCTTTTGGACGCCGGCGACTTCTTCCAGGGCCGCCCCGTGGGCACCGTGACCAAGGGCCGCGCCGTGATGGAATACATGAACACCATCGGCTACGACGCCATGACCATCGGCAACCACGAATACGACATCCTGGATGAAGAATTGGAAGCCACGCTCGAGCTGGCCAATTTCCCTATCCTTTCCTGCAACATCATGGACAAGCGCACCGGCACCCTACCTTCCTACGCCAGGCCCTATGTGATGCTCGAGCGCCTGGGCCTGCGCATCGGCGTCATCGGCTTCACCACCACCGACACCGAGAAAATGAGCTTCCCGGAGAATATCAAATACATCGACTTTCTGGATGAAAAGGAATCGGTGTCCAGATATGTCAAGATCGTGCGCGAGCAGGAAAAGGCAGATATCGTCATCGTGCTGGGCCACGCCGGCCTGCCCTACGACATCGTCCCCACCTATCTCAGCCGTTACGACGCCCAGGGGAATAAACTGACCGAAGAACGTTACGCAGCCTGGGGTTGGGACGCTCAGGAGATCGCCCGCGAAGTGCCGGGAATCGATCTCTTTATCGGTGGACACATGCACCGCGGCGTACCCAAACCCTGGATCGACCCCTACACCCACACCATGGTCATCCAAGGCTACGCCTACGGTTCCAACCTCGGCTGGATCACGCTTACCATCGATCCTGAGACCAAAACCGTCAGCGGCTACGAATCCCCCGCCCTGCGCGAAGGGAGCATGATCACGCTGTTTGAGGACCAGTTCATCCCGGATCAGGATATATCAGAGACCATCGAAGCCCAGGTCGCCATCGCGGAAGAAGGCATGGACGAGATCATCGGCACCGCCGCGATCAACCTCACCCGTACCAACGTGGACGCCCAAAGCCTGATGGGAAACACGATCACGGACGCCATGCGCAACGAGGTCGGAGCCGATTTCGCCTTTCTCAACCTCGGCGGCGTGCGCGCGGACATCAAGAGCGGCCCCGTCACCTACCGCGACATCTTCAATGTCATGCCCTTCGACAACATGGTGGTCAGTTTCAAGTGCACCGGCGAGTTTCTGCGCCGCATCATCGAAACCCGCGTGGAGGGTGGACGCCACGGCTTGGTGGTCTCCGGCGTCAATGTGGTCTATTCCAAAAAACGGCCCAATTTCGACCGCGTGACCACGCTGCGCATCGGCGGCCAGCCCTGGGATCCCGCCAAGATCTATACCTGCGCCACCACGGACTTCCTGATGCAGGGCAATGCCGGCCTCACGCTGCTGACCCAGGTCCCGGAAGCCGATATCACCTACCACCAGATCAATCTGCGCGACGCCATCGTCAATCACTTCAAACAAAACAGCCCCATGCGCACCCGCATCGACGACCGCTGGGAGCGTGACGACAACGCCGAGCCAACTCCGGAGATGTTACCATGAACATTGCCATTGTGATCTATTCCGAAAGCGGAAAGTCACTCAAACTGGCGCAACTGGCGGCCGACAAACTGAGCGCCGCCGGACACCAGGTCAGCCTCACCCGGCTGGAAACCTCGCCTGTCTTCGATTCCAAACACAACCTGCCCCTGGACCGGATCAAGTTCACGAACCTGCCCGAGCTCGGCAAATCCGACGCAGTGATCGTCGGCGGGCCGGTTTGGGCCTTCCGGCTTTGCCTGGCCGTGCGCAAGGCCGTGCTGGACCTGGACGGGCAGTGGCAAGGCAAGAAGGTTCTGCCCTTCGTCACCCACGCCTTTCCCTGGGCTTGGCTGACCGGGACCTCGTCCCTGAACAGCTTGCGCCAATTGCTGGCCCGGCAGGGCGCGAACGTCCTGCCCGGGACCGTGCTCTCCGGCTCCGGTAAAAAGGACGAAGCCCGTTACCAGGCTGCGGCCGAAGCGATCAGCCGCGCGTTGGCCTGAGCCGCTTTAGCCTAGTTCTGCCAATAGAAGAGGAAGTTATCCAGTAATTCCTCCAGAGGCCGTTTGCCCCATTCTGGCCGATACAGCTGCACGTTGCGGAGCAATTGGCGTGCTTCGCGTTTACCGCCGGGCTGGGTGGCCAGATAGGCCACATTCATGCTGTCCAGGATCCGAGCCAAAGTCAGCGCGGCGCAAAGTTGACTCGGCCGCAAGGTCAGGATCCAGTCTTTTCCTTCCACCATGCGCCTTTGCGGCTCGCCCCAGAGCCGTTCCCAACGTTTCCGCTGTTCCTGCTCCGGATAGGGGCAGCTCAGCGTCCAATCCTCCCCGGGCTTAAGCTGCGCCAGGGCTTGGGCTGTAGCCGACGCCTGCCGGAAATGGGCGGTAAAATCCAGCCAGGGATAATGGAACAAGGCCAGCGAGCGCAGCTCATCCGGGCTTTCGCCGTATTTTTCCAGCTGCGCGGCGAGGCGCCGGGCCAGAGGCTCGCTGGGGGTGCAAACCGGCTTGCCGCCGGGCGTTTGTAGAAATGCCCCATCCCGCAGGATATGGCAATTCCCGTCTTGACAGACCACCTGATACATGATTCCTCCCGAATCAGTTTACATAGTTCCCTGCGCGCCGCGGAGGGCGGCTTGCGTCATTGAGATCAGACACACAACCCTGCAAAGCCCATACTGGGCACGGGACAAGGGGGAAACAGGACTTTGAAGCCCGCTCTCGAACCCGGAACATAGAAAACCTCCTTGCTGTTCCTTATTTGTCCATCCGTGCGGTTAAGATTTGCGAAGTGCCGAATGTTGTCAAGTTCTTTTTTCGGGTCGGATTCCCTCCTGATTCCGGAGTCTTAATCAAGTGATAATCAAGCCTTAATCAAGCCTTAATTATTAACGCTTGATTAAGGCTTGATTAAGACTTGATTAACGCCACGCGGCAAGGGTGGAGTCAACATTCGCTTGCTGATCATGGAGTTAACGCTTATTGGGTGAATGTTTTTTAGGCTCGGGGGCAAAGCCGGTCTCAGCCGGGGGAGGCAGCCCGGAGCCGGTTCCAGCTGAGGCTGGGCCCGGTTCCAGATTCCGCCGCTTTGGGAAGACAAGCAGCTTCTACTATGCGGGAACTACGGACCGCTTGAGGCCGATCAACCCGGGTCTCACGCCCAGTCTGACTGTGTGTCACGGGATCGGAAAGAGGCAGCTTTGGGAACGGGCGGACGATTTTCCTTGACACCAAAGAAAAATCTAAAATGAAGGGATAAAAC
>CAYXEF010000110.1:0-6035 GCA_964463825.1 uncultured Candidatus Cloacimonadota bacterium
CAAGCTGGTACTTTCAAAGTTTGTTTTCAGGAGTATCCGTGAATATCATAAATCAGAAGACCGGTTGGATCGAAGTGATCTGCGGCAGTATGTTCAGTGGAAAAACCGAGGAACTGATCCGCCGCATCCGCCGGGCTGAGTATGCCCGCCAGCCGGTGCTGGTCTTCAAACCCGCCATCGACAACCGTTATGACGCCAATAGCATCGTCTCGCACTCGCAGATGCAGGCGCCGTCGCTGCCGATCACCGAACCCCGGGAGATCTACCAGCACCTGCAGGAAGATACCAGGATCGTGGCGATCGACGAAGCGCAGTTCTTCGATCCGAGCATTGTCGATGTCTGCAACGCTCTGGCGGACCGGGGACTGCGGGTGATCGTAGCCGGGCTGGATCAGGATTATACCGGCCAACCCTTTGCCAGCATGCCACAACTGTTGGCCATCGCTGAATATGTGACCAAGAATCTGGCCATCTGCGTCAGATGCGGCAATCCTGCCAACCGGACCCAACGCACCATCCACAAAGAAGAGCAGATCCTGGTCGGCAGCACCGAAGCCTATGAAGCCCGTTGCCGCAATTGCCACGAGGTCTTGGAGTAGATCATGGCCTCAGGCTTCTCAGCGCAACTGATCCGGCTGCTGATCCGCTTGTTGCAGATCTACAATATCGTGATCCTGGTCCGGGCTCTCATGAGTTGGTTCATGCCCGATCCCGGCCAGCCCTTTTACCGCTTGCTGATCCGGATCACGGAACCGGTGCTGGGACCGGTGCGCAGGATCCTCCCCGCCATGGGGCTGGATATCTCGCCGGTGATCGTGATGATCGCCATCCAGATCATTATCCGGCTGCTGGCCGGACTTGTCTAAAGGAGGATAAATGTCTCTATATCCCACCGATATCCGCCATCAGGAATTCTCTGGCGCCATGTTCGGATACAGCAGGAAGGAAGTCAAGACCTTCCTGGAACAACTGGCCAACGAGATGGAGGACTACCAGCGCCGTCAGGAACGCGAGCTGCAACGCCGCGAACAGCTCCAGTTGGAAGTGAAACAGGAAGCCATCCAGGCCAGCACTGCCGTGGAAGATCTCAAACGCCGCGAGGAACTGATCAGCCGCACGCTGGTCTTTGCCGAAAAGACCAAGGCCGATATCATCGCCAACGCCCGCAAGGAAGCCGAGAACATCATCCACGAGGCCGAACTCAAGGCCAAACGCGCGATCCAGGAAGCCAAGCAATATCTGGCGGTGCTGGAACAGCAGTATCTGCAACTCAAGGAAGAGAAGCGGCAATTCCTGATGCAGTTCAAGTCCGAGTTGCAGACTTTCTCCGACCGCATCGGCATGGACCCCCTCTTGGTGCGAGAAGACAATCACCTGCTGGATACAGATTTCCGGCAGATCAAGGAAGAGATCAATCCCTCAGCCGGACCCGTCGCGGGAAACAAACAACCGCATGAATCCTGACTACCGGCAAACGGCTCGCTGGCTGTCCGAACGTCTGCCGCAACGACCCACTCAGGCGATCATTCTGGGTACCGGGCTGAGCGATCTGGCCGATAACTGGCCAGCCCTCTGGTCCCAGCCTTATACAGACATACCTGGTTTCCCAGCCAGCACGGCTCCCACGCACAAGGGCAGGCTGGTTTTGGCGGAGATTTCCGGACGGGCGGTTCTCTGTCTGCAGGGTAGATTCCATTTTTACGAAGGGCACTCCTGGTCCGCGGTCGTTTTTCCCGTGCGGGTTTTAGCCGCCTTGGGAGTGCAAACCCTGATCGTGACCAATGCCGCCGGCAGCCTGCGCCAGTCATTGGAGCCCGGACAGATCGTGCTGCTTAAGGATCACATCAACCTGATGGGCGGCAATCCTCTGACCGGTGCAAACGATGCCAGTCTGGGCGAACGTTTCCCCAGCCTGAACGATGCTTATGATCCCGAATACCGTGCTCTGTGCCGCGAACTGGCCAGCCAGCAAGGCTGGGATCTACCGGAAGGCGTCTATATCGGAGTGACCGGACCCAGCATGGAAACCCCCGCAGAATGCGCCGCCTTCGCCGGCTGGGGCGCGGATCTGGTGGGTATGTCCACCGTCGGCGAAGTGATCGCCGCACGCCACGCGGGACTGAGAGTGCTGGCATTGTCCATAGTCACCAACTACAGTAATCTCTTTCACGCGCAGCAGCACTCGCAAGAGGAGATTCGCTTCCAGGCCGGCCGCGCTGCTCACCGACTGAAGGACTTGATCACTTTCTGCATTGCCAGATTACCGCAGCTATGACCACCAATATTTTCATTGACAGCAGAAGCCAAATGGGATTTCAGGAACATCACGATACAAGATAGTAGCACAGGAGCAAGATATGGCTGCCAAACCACTGTCCGAGAAGAAATTAAAGAAGTTCGAACTGCTCATCCAGGCGGAACTCAAAGAAAGTGTCGCCTATGTCGATGAGATCAATAAAGACCAGAGCATCGGCGCCAAGGAAAGCAGCGGCGACCTGTCATCCTACGCTTATCACCAGGCAGACCAGGGCTCGGACACCAACCTCATGGAGCAGTCCGTGATGATGATGGAGAGCGAGCGCGATAAGATCCGCCTGCTCAATGACGCCCTGCGCAAGATTTATAATGGCAGCTACGGCATCTGCGAGATGTGCGGCAACGCCATCAGCGAAGCGCGCCTGGAGATGATCCCCCAGGCAGCGTATTGCATCTCTTGCATGGAAAAGATGGAAGACAAAAAGCGCCGGCAGAAGAAGTAACGCACAGTGACAGGTATAAAAAAGTATCCCGCGTTTATCATCATGATAGTGGTTGTGGCGTTGGACCAGATTTCCAAGGTCCTTGTCAGGCGCTTGATCCCGATGAATGAGTGGGTGACCGTAGGCAAGAGTCTGTGGGGGGACTTTCTGCAGATCTGCCATTTACGCAACCCCGGTGCCGCTTTCAGTATCTCTCTGCCCAATCCAGTATGGAATCGCACTTTTTTCGTGGGGACCACCATCATCGCGGTTCTCTTCATCCTTTGGCTGCTAAGCAAGGCCACGCACCGCATTCAGGTGGTCGCCTTTGGCCTGATCCTGGGCGGCGCAATAGGCAACAATCTGATCGACAGGCTGTTTCTGGGGGCGGTCACCGATTTCGTCAGCGTGGACATCCCCGACCTGATCCCGGGTCTGGAGCGCTGGCCGGTGTTCAATGTGGCTGACAGCGCCATTTTCATCGCCGTCTTTTTGCTGATCTTTGATATGGTCTTTATCCGGGATCGGACACCCAGGATCCAGGATAGTGAACCCCTAACCACCGAGAATAACAGTTAAACAAGGAGCCATAGATGAGAATCCTGTTTGTCAGCTTACTGGCCATGCTTTGCGGCTGGCTGGGAGCGCAGGTGCTGACCTGTTACGATGTGCAGTACACCACGGCAGCCAATGGCGCGTCACCCCTGTCGGGACAGATTGTCACCGTCCAGGGTGTGGTGGTGGCGGAGACATTCTACACCGGCACCAGCACCAACAACCGCGGTTTTGTGATTTCGGACCCACAGGGCGGTCCCTGGAGCGGCCTGCTGATCTTCACCAACCAGTACAATCCCCAACGCGGCGATCTGGTGCAGGTCACGGGCACAATCACGGAGTATTTCGACTTCACCGAAATGTCGCCCACGACGAGTTTTCAGGTCATCAGCCAGGGAAATCCCCTGCCTCCAACAACTTTGATCACGACCGGCGATCTGGCCGACCAGTCCACAACGGCAGAGAAGTGGGAAAGCGTGTTCGTGCGCGTGGAGAATGTCAACGTGACCTCCCTGCCCGTCAGCTATAACGAGTTTTATGTCAGCGACGGCAGCGGTGCCTGCCAGATCGACGACCAGTGCTTCCCCCGCAGCGGATTTTCCTGGCCGCAGATGTCCGTAGGTCAGAATTGGGCCCGGATCCAGGGAGTGGTGGATTATTCCTTCAGCCTCTTTGCCATCAATCCCCGCGAATTGACCGACCTCATCCAGGTTGACGACGTTTCCAACGCTAGTGTCCGCATCGAGACCACCACCGCTGATCTCAACACCCAGGCCGCGGTAAACATCATCAGCTCCCGCATTAAACCGCAATGGGGCGTTTCCTCCTACAGCGCGCGGATCAGGTTTGATCCCGCCCGGGTCAGATTCCACGGCCTCAGATACGAGAACACCATGACCGGTTTCGACCCCCAACTCACGGTCTACAGTTCCGGCGATTCCATCGACATCTCCTATCAGGCGCAGGAACCGATCATGTCCACGGCGGACGGCGACACCTTGCTGATCCTGCTTCTGGAGCCACTCAGCTATGGCGAATCCCTGATCGAACTGGTATACTTCAAATACGACAACACCCCGATCACGGCAATCAGCAACGGCCTGCTGCTCACCGCCATTCGACGCAACATCGCCTGGCTGAACATCAGCAATACCAAAAACACGCTCAACATCTTCAATCCCGAACTGAACGAGAAGATCAACATCGAGTACGGCTGTAAAAGTTCGCCCACCGGCATCAACGTCAAAGCCATCGTGCGCATTTACGATGCGCAGGGACGCCTGGTGGCGACGCCGGTGAACAAAAACATTGCCAACGCCCTCGGCGTGGAGAGCGTGCTTTGGGATGGCCGCGACTACAGCATGCGGCGTCTGCCCATCGGCCTCTATTACTGCCATCTGGAAGTGATCGATCGCAGCACGGGTCAGAAAGAGATCACGGTGCAGCCGATTGTGATCAAGTCCGAAATGAAATAGGGGGGAGATTAGCATGAAAAAGTATCTGATCCTTGGCCTGATCCTGATCCAGGCGGCTCTGCTCCTGGCTGTTTTTGACGATTACATCCCCTCCGCCCGGGCCCGCGGCATGGGCGGAGCCTATACCGCCGTATCCGATGATGTCAACGCGCTGTTCTTCAATCCTGCCGGACTCACCAATGTCAATATGGAAGCCCAGATCGGTTTCAGCAAACTGCACGGGCAACCCTTCTCCGAGTTCAAAACTGCCGGAGTGGGTATCCGGCTGCCCGAACAGCTGGGTACCCTGGCCTTCGGCGCGCGGCTCTTCGACGTAGATTACGACGGCGAAGCGTTGATGAGCGAGCAGGTGTGGAGCCTGGCCCACGGCTTCAATCTGCAGAGCGACATCCATTCCCAGATCAGCCTGGGTTACGCCGTCAACTACTACCGCCTGGAGTTTGCCGAGGAGAACGGAGATTCCGCCCTGGGCATCGATCTCGGCGTTACAGCCTTGCTGCATGGACGCACCAGGCTGGGTTTCACCGCCAGCAACCTCAACCAGGCCTACATGGGCTCCACCAATCAACACACCCTGCCCAGCAAACTGGCCCTCGGTATTGCCTACATCCCCTACGAGGGCGTAACCACGACCTTGGAGGTAAAGAAGGACTTTGCCGAGGAGACAGAATTCATGGGCGGTGTGGAATACTGGCTCTTTGAGCCTCTGGCCGTCCGTTTCGGCGTGCATTCCAATCCCGCCACCTGGAATGCCGGCATCGGCCTCAACATCGAAGGCATCAAACTGGACCTGTCCTACACCACGCACGCCGTGTTGCCCGGAACGCTTTACGGCAATGTCGGCTACGAGTTTTAAGCAGGAGTATGCATATGGCCGGACTCACCTTAAAAAAACTGATCCCCGCCTTCATCCCCCTGGCGTTGGAGATTGCGCGCCATCTCAAGCGCGACACCGTGCACAATCACAACATCCGCAAGCTGGACAACACCGAAGAAAAACTGGCCACCCTCGAAAACCTGATCATCAAGGTGGAGAAAAAAGCCCTGGGCAACCGCGAGGAGATCCGGGTCCTGGGCCTGCGCCTGCAGATCTGGCTGGCGCTGAATTCCCTGATCCTGATCGCGATCGCGGTCAAACTCTTCTTTTACTGATCTGGCCTGAGTGTCAGAACGGATTATTGTCGTCCTGATAGCGGGATTGACTTTATAGGCATGTCCGTGTCCGCACGGTCATGTAGCGCCGGGCGCCACCCCGGCGCTCTTTTTT
>CAYXEF010000110.1:6135-7403 GCA_964463825.1 uncultured Candidatus Cloacimonadota bacterium
CCATAAAACTTCTGAGGTTATCACATGGCCAGTACCAAACTCAAAGGACACCCCGTTGATTTATCCGGCTCGCTGCCCCAAGTGGGCAGCTGGGCCAAGGACTTCCGCCTCACGGACAAGGATCTCACTGATAAATGCCTCGGCGATTTCGCCGGCCGCAAGATCCTGCTCAATGTCTTTCCCAGCGTGGATACCGCCGTTTGCGCCATGAGCGTGCGCAAATTCAATCAAGAAGCGGCCAGCGTCAAGGATGCGGTCATTCTCTGCGTCTCGCGTGATCTGCCCTTCGCCCTGGCCCGGTTTTGCGGCGCCGAGGGCATCGACCGGGTGTACACCCTCTCCGAGCTGCGCGACCGCGATTTCGGCCGCGACTACGGCCTGGAGATGATTTCCGGACCCATGGCCGGACTCCTGGCCCGCGCGGTGATCGTGATCAATGACCAAGGTCAGGTCATCTACCACGAATTGGTGGACGACATCACCCACGAACCCGACTACGAAGCGGCACTGCAGGCGTTGCAGCAATAAGCGCGGCCCTTGCCGCTGAGATTTGAACTGAACGCGTTTAAGCCTGGATTTCGTCGCCGGGCTTAAGGATCGCGCACTCGCGCCCCAAAGCCCGGACTTTGGCAGCGAAGGCCTCCGGATCCGCCGCCACGGCCTCCCAGGTGTTGTAGTGCATGGGGATGGCGACGCGCGGCTGCGCCAATTCAACAGCTTTGGCGGCATCATCCACGCCCATGGTGTATTTGTCGCCGATGGGCAGCAGCATATAGTCGATGGGGTGCATTTCGCCGATCAGCTTCATGTCGTAGAAAAGGCCCGTATCGCCGGTGTGATACACGCAGACGCCGTCCATCCAGACCAAAATACCGGCGGCCAGCCCGGCGTAGTGGCCTTCCGGTGTCCGGCTTCCGTGCAGTGCCTGGGTCAATTGGACCCGGCCAAAAGGAAAGTTTTGCCCGCCCCCGATCTGCAGAGCCTGGGTTTGAAATCCCTTGCCGGCCACATAGGAGGCCAGTTCTGACACGCAGATGATGATCGCGCCGCAGCGTTTGGCGATCTTGAAGGAATCGCCCAAATGGTCTCCGTGCGCGTGGCTGAGGCTGATGTAATCGGCCCTGATCAGGTCTGACTTGACAGGCGCGACCGGGCTATCGTCTAAATAGGGATCGATCAGCACCGTCTGTCCTGCCGCGCTGGTCAGGGCGAAGGCCGAGTGTCCTAAAAACCTGAGTTTCATACCGGCAACTCCCATTGCATTATTC
>CAYXEF010000111.1:0-7387 GCA_964463825.1 uncultured Candidatus Cloacimonadota bacterium
CAGTTGCTCGGGACAGTTCCGACCCTGAGGGTCGCCCAGTCCACGGTTTTGACCGGTCCCTGGTCTGAGCGCTCCATATCATCCGGTACCGGCGCGATCATTGACAACACCCTCTACACGCGCGCTACCGCCACCACCCTTCCGATCGGTCCGCTGGCTACGAACGGCGAGTATTTTGCCTGGGCAACCACCGCGACCTCGCAGTCGTATGTGTCCAGCAATACGACCCAGACGAATACATCCACTGTTTATAACGGATCCACCAATCAGCTGATCATCGGCATCGAGGTGGTAACAACAGGTTCGCTGTTCCCGCTGGCAGTTACCAATTTCCAGTGCAATACCAACGGGACCTCCGCCCCGGCCGATATCGTCAACGCCAAGATCTTCTACACCGGAACCAGCAGCACCTTCGCCACCACCAACCAATATGGGACCACTTACACTGGACCCAGCGGAACCTTCAACATCAGCTGGAGTCAGAACCTGCTGGAAGGAACCAACTACTTCTGGCTGACCTATGACATCGCTGTTAGCGCTCCCACCGGCAATGTCGTCGATGCCGAATGCACCGCGATCACGATCGCAGGCACCCCGCAAACGCCAACCACGACTGCGCCGGCTGGGAACAGGCCAATATACAATACGACTCTCACACCCAACTGGACGGAGAACTTTGACGGTGTGACCGCCCCCGCCCTTCCTGCTGGCTGGAGCAGCCTGAATGTCAATGGGGACAGCGCGTATTGGAGAACCATTGCCTCAAATCCGCGTTCCACGCCCAACGCGATGTATATCAATTACAACTTCAGCAATCCGCTCGATGACTACATCTTCACACCGCCGATCCAACTGACGGCCGGCAACCAGTATCGCGTGGAGTTCTATTACAGAGCTGGTTCAACTACTTACTACGAGCAACTAAAATTGATGATGGGTTCCGCACCCACCGCAGCAGGAATGACAACGACCCTGGTCGATCTGGGCTCATTCAACACCACCACTTATACGCTGTCTTCCACCACCTTCACGGCTGGAAGCAGCGGGCTCTTCTACCTCGGTTGGCATGCCTACAGCCTAGCTAATAAACTGTCGATGTACATCGATGATGTGTCCATGGTCCAGGTAGTCCAAAATCCTGTGTTTAGCATCACTCCTGCCAACGGCATGGATTTTAGTACAGGAACTATCGGCACCAGGAAATCCCAGCAGTTCTCTATCACCAATACCGGCGGCGGGACCACTCCCCTGGGTATCGTGTCGGTAGGATTGTCCGGACCGGATGCTACAAGCTTCTCATTAACCGATCCCAATACCTATACGAAGTACCTGAACGCCGGACAAAGCATGTCATTCACCGTCAATTTCGATCCAACGGCTACAGGAACTCTAACCGCTTATCTGGATGTGGCGGATGACCTGACCAAGAGAACCTACCAGTATACGCTGACCGGCGTTGGCACCGATACACCCAACCATGGCGGCGGCGATCCTTCCACTACATACGGCGGATATTACTTCGCGAACAATGTGTCGGTCGATGCCCCAACCAAGCCGTCTTATTACTGGTGGAATGTCACGACCAACGAACTGACCGAGACTACGCTGCTGCCATCTACTACAAACACTGATGACGGCTACTGGGGTCCGATATCCATCGGTTACGATTTCGAGTATTATGGCACAAGCTACAACCAGTTGTATATCGGCACCAACGGCCTTGTAACCTTTGGAGCAAGTTCAACAGCATACTCAAACACTACGATCCCTGGCACCGGCACGCCCAACAACGCCATCTACCTGTTCTGGGACGACCTGGAATACTATCCCGGATCTTCCCATGTTTACTATGGCGTCAATGGCAACGGCGATTTCGTGATCACCTACGAGGATATGGGACGCACGGGATCTGTCTACGACCCCAATCTGTCGATTACCGCCCAGCTGATCCTGCTCACTGACGGCCGGATCAAGATGCAGTATCAGGAGATCACCGGAACCACCCACACGCCTACGATCGGCATCGAGAGTTCCGGCGGTACCAAGGGTATCCAATACTTCTATACTGCGACATCCGGGTCCTATATGTACGCGCCCTATTATAAGATCGGCCAGACCGGCGGTATCGCCATCATGTACGGCACGGACGAGTATGCCCTGCCTGTGGAACTGAGTTCCTTCACCGCAGTGCTCACTGCTGAGAACTTCGTGAACCTGACTTGGGTAACCCAGTCCGAGACCAATGTTCAGGGCTACTACATCTACCGAAACACCAGCGACCAGTTGGAGAACGCGCTTTTGGTCAGCCCGCTGATCGAGGGTACCAACAGCTCCGAGCAGCATAGTTACAAGTTTACCGACAGCGAGATCTATGAGGCCGGCACCTATTACTACTGGCTGCAAAACGTAGATTACGACGGCAGCGGTGACTTCCACGGTCCCGTCTCGGTGGTATTTGCCAGCCCGGATGAGAACATCACGCCGGAACTGCCCACCGTGACCGAACTGAAGGCGATCTATCCCAACCCCTTCAATCCCACCGCGATCATCCCCTTCAGCATTGCCAAAACGGCTCCCGTCACCATCAAGATCTACAATACCCGCGGCCAGCTCCTGCGCCATTTCAACCTGGCGGAACGCGCCCCCGGCAACTATCAAGTCGCCTGGGACGGACGCGACGCCAGCGGCCAGGAATGCAGCAGCGGAGTCTATTACGTATTCATGAAAGCAGGCAAGGACAGCTTCCAACGCAAGGCCATCCTGCAGAAATAAGTTAAACAAACAAACAGATTGACAGAGACCCGGTGTCACAGCCGGGTCTTTTATGTGTCCGAGACTGAGTGTGTTGTCCACGAACTGCACGAATTGGCACGAGGGTAGAAGGACAATTTGATACGTAGTGTACTGATTCTTCGGATTGGCGGATGGGGCCATTAACAACCTGTAAGATACTGTGAGGCTTTACTGCTATGCCCGTCTGTTTTCATCGCCGATCCGGATTTCCTCCCTGACCCTCACACATATCCCGTCAATCAGGCAAATGCAATCATCCAGTGTTCAAACTCCCTGTCTTGATTCGTGCTGGTCCATGTCATTCGTTGACATTCCTCCTTTACACTTTCGCGCCTGGCATGAATCTGCTTGACAATTACATGAAACTGATCTTTCTTGCCTAAAATAACGGATCAACAACTGTATCTTAATATGGGCGTAAAAGTTAGAGGTTTCAAACATGAAGTTCCGGACTTCAGTATCCAGGCTGCCGTCGGTGGGCAGGGATCATGCGGAGAAGCGCGCCCAGATTTACCAGGACAGGCTGGAAAAGGATTTTCGCATCTCAATCACATACAGGAGGTTCAGATGAAGAACCGTCTCCACGTTCTCAGCATGCTGGCCATGCTGTGTTTCACTTTTTCACTGGGCGCCACGATCCTGATCGATCCTGCCGGCGACGGCGGTTTCGAGATCGGGGCCGCATTCGCCGATAACGGCTGGACGGATGTGTATACATCCCCGGTCCAGACCAACCGCTGGTACCTGGGCACGGCGCCGTCCGGCTACACGGGGCAGCGCTGCGCGTTTATTTCCAATGACGGCGTCAGCTACAACTACGCTCCGACGTCCTCCACCGTCTTTTTATACCGGGACATTGCCTTTCCCGCCGGCGAGACGGATATCCGGCTCAGTTTCGATTACCAGGGCGTGGGCCAGCAAACGGGCGCGTATCTGCGGGTGTTTCTGGTTTCCACCTCCACCACCCTCTACCCCAACAACCCGCCCGCGGAAAGCAACGCCATCGGCCTCAAGTACTACAACCTCTGTCCAGAGTGGACCAAGACCGGCATCAGCGTTCCGGCATCCGCGGCGGGATCCACGCTGCGCCTGGTCTTCATGTGGAAAAACGGCACCACGGGCTACAATCCGCCGGCCGCCCTCGACAACATCTGTTTGAGTTCTCAAGTTCCCTCACCCCTGGCCGGAGCCTATTTCATCGACAACACGCAGCCCACAGGATACCCGTATTTCCATGACTTTGTGGACGCCCTACTGGCCCTCAACGGCAGCGGCGTCAGCGCCAACACCACGTTTTTGGTGATGTCCGGACAGGAATATCTGAACTGCCCGCCGGTCATCACGGCGACCGGAACGGCTGAGGCGGGGATCGAATTCCGCAAGTTCGCAGAAGGCGAGCGGCCCATACTGAAGTGTTACGGCACCGGAGGCACCAGTTCCATGTATGATGGAGCCCTCACGCTGGCGGGCGGGGATTATTTCAGCTTCGACGGCATCGACATCCGGAGCGCCGGAGGGGTCGAGACCGCGGCCGGGGTTTTCAGCTATCCTCTTGAGTATGGATATCACCTCTATGCGGCATCCTCGACCAACGGAGCTCAGCACAACACGATCAAAAACTGCCGCATCGTCCTCAACAACGCCAACAGCAATTCCTGCGGGATCTACCAGATCTACGGGATCATCCCCACGAGCGCAGACGGGGCAAATTCCTACAACCAATATCTCAACGTCACAGCGGAAAACTGTCACGACGGCATCCTGCTCGGCGCGACTAATACCAGCTACGTGGACCAGGGCAATACGATCAGCCATTGTCTGATCGGAGCCGACACACCCAGCAGCATCGGCAACAGCGGCAATTCCGGAGCCCACGGCATCGAATGCCTGGGCCAAAGCGACTTGACCTTGTCCTACAACGAAATCAGGAATGTCACCGATCCCGGCGGCAACGCGGTCGGCATCGAGGTCAGCGGCGGCAGGGGCACTATTTACGTGTACAACAACCACATCCACGACATCAGGGCTGCCGCGGAGTGGTATGTGCTGAATAGCAAAGGCATGTATCTGCACCTGAATTATCCTGGGCCACACAATCTGTATGTGTATAACAACGTGATCACCGGCCTCTCCTGCGGCTACACCGGAAATCCGATCACCACCGACACCGTGATCGGGACGGTGGGCATCCAGATGCTGGGCAGCAGCGGAAACTACTACATCGATTTCAACAGCATCCGCGTGGACGGCCTGGCCAACGCCAACAGCGCCGGCATCAAGGTCGACAATACCTACAACGGAAACAGCTGGGACGGGATCAACCGCATCCGCAACAATGTGATCGCGAATTACACCGCGGCCCAAAGTTCCTGCAAACACTACGGCATCTACTTCGAGGACCACGCCACCCTGATCGGCCAGGCGGGCTCGGTCTCGGATTACAACGTGATCTATATCGACCAGGCTCAAAACGGCTATCCCGTGCGCGGCGGCTATACCAACTATGCCACCCTGGCCGCCTGGACCACCGCCTCGGGCTACGACTCGCACAGCTACTCCGCCGATCCGCTCTACGCCAGCGCGGCGGATCTGCATATCCCGGCCGCGTCAGGTTCCCCGGCTCTGAACCACGGCAGCTTTTTCGACGGGGATATCAGCTGGGTGGTCGCTGATATCGATGGCGAGATCCGCCATGCATCCACACCTGATATCGGCGCCGACGAGGCCTACGACTCCGGACTGGAAGTGCCGGCGGTCCAGATCTCCCTCTATTACAACACCATCTACCTGCAATGGGAGCCCATAACCGGCGCCGCACACTACAGGATCGAATCCTCAGCCGCGCCCGGGGCCGGCTTTACCGTGCTGGATACCACCGTCAACACCTTCTATTCGCTGTTTCCGGAAGAAAAGAGATTCTTCAAGGTCATCGCGGTCTCCGAGTAGTATTCTGTACTTGGCCGATACGTTTCATTCATAGCCCGGGAGCTGTTTACCGGGCTTTTTTGCTTGCTCCGCCCTCGCCCGGACTGCATGCTCCAGCCTTAGTCTCGCCCAATACAAGCCTTGGTTTGTTGGGCGAGTATTAGGCTTGTCTGTCATTTGGTCAAGGTCCTGCAGCCGGTAGGGACCAGGCATTTGGTTGCGGGACAACTGATTGGCGTCGAATCCTGAGGCCGGTTGTTTCTCTCTGTCTGCGAAAGTGACGTATGGGATGGGGCGCTTGAGCGGCAATGCCAAAGAATTCACTTGACAGCTGGCTTGGCGGTGGCTATGTGTAATAGAAGAGGATTTTTCCGATATTAACACACAGGGGACCCGATGCCGAAACCGACCCTACTGCTTCTGGCGCTCAGCCTGGCCTGCTGGGGCGTTGCAACAGCCTTGCCGGTGGAGTACGGCGTAAAACTGGGCTTCAATCTGGCCCAACACTACGGCACTAAGGCCGACGAGACCGAATTCAAGGTGCAGTCCGCCCTCAGGCCCGGCCTTGTGGGTGGCGTCTGGCTCCATTACCGCTTGCTGGACGAAGTGCGCCTGGGCTACGAGATCCTGTATTCCATGAAAGGCTCGCGCCAACAGGTCCAAGTGCTGCAGATGGAGGGCGAAACGCTCAGCAAACCGGCGGAGATGAACCTGCGTTACGACCTCGATTATATCGAAATGCCCATCCTGTTGCGGTTGAGAACGTTAAACAAGCCGCGTCTGGCCCTGGAGACCATCGCCGGCACCGCCATGAGCCTTAAAATCAAAGGTCACCACGAGTTGGAAGGGACCTTCTATTTGCCCGACGGCGAAGGTTTTGAGGAGATACCGGTCAGCGAGAGCTCCGACCTGGCCTATGTCAACATGTTCGACTACAGCTTCGTTTACGGCTTTGCCCTGCAGTATCACGGACCAATGGAACTGACGGCGGAGCTTCGCTTCACCCTGGGCTGGGACTATCTGCGGCTGCCCACGTTCAGCCTCGCGGAGCCGGCCGAATTGCGCAACCAGACCTACTCGCTCATCCTGGGCGCCCATTTTTGAGGAGAATCATGCCAAACACACGCAACTACTGGATGCTTGCCCTGCTGCTCTGCGGCTTCGCAACCGGACTCAGGGCGCAGGAACTGACTCAGATCTTCAGCTCCGGCCTCAATCCCGACCAATCCGTGGACGTGCTGATCAACAGCTCCGCCTCCGGCGAATTCGTCTGGCTGGACGCCGCCAACACCGTCCACACCGGTGTTTCCACCGGCTACTGGGACGCCCCGGGCTGGCAATACGGAACCCTGGCCTCGCCCCAGCATCCCTGGCTGGGCTTTCGCCGTGGAGGAACTGAACCATTGATCAATCCGATCTTCTTTCCCGAGGCCGGCGGCAATATCGTGCACACGCGCTTTTGCCCGCTGGAGACCGATCCCCTGGGCGACCACGCCGTCGGCGCCAGCTATCTGGACATCCTGGAGACCAAGCTCGCCTTCAGCGAAAGCAAGCTCTATTTCTCGATCCGCAACAACTCGGATTCCTTCCCCGTCAGCAGCGGCGTCACTTTTTTCTCCTACATGGGCCTGCTGATCGATCCCGACGCCCCGCCGGACCCGCCGCCCAT
>CAYXEF010000112.1:0-7250 GCA_964463825.1 uncultured Candidatus Cloacimonadota bacterium
CCGGCTCCGGGATCGTCGCTCAATGGGCGGGCAACCTTCGTGGGACAGGCTCTACGGCAGGGTTAAACCTCGGGAGAGACGGCAGTGGAAACTCAGACTCGCTTGGTGAAATGGCTGAATCGCCCGTGTTCTAGGTCTTCAATTTTTTTTGTAGTGTTGGCTGGACATATCTATGGCTTGTGTGTTTTACAAGGAACTTTTTGGGTTGACTCTGAGGCCTATATTATATTTTCCAAGATTTTTGAGTCAAAAATTCAAGCTGCGTCCGTATATCGTGATCCTGCAAATTTTATTTATTCCCACTTGGTCTACGGCTTGTCATTTTTTTGGTTTTTACTGACAAAATTACAGGTGGCCTGGATTTGGCCTGTTCTGGCTGTCGGGCAGCATCTGTTAGCCTTGCTAGCAACCTTATATGTTTTTTTCGAGTTGAATCGTATCATTCCATCGAAGATGCTCATCGTCGGTTGTTTTTTGCTTTCATTTCTTCCTTTTTACCAAAGTATGCATAACACACTGATGACTGAGTCTATCTCTGGTTCGTGTGCATTATTCCTTTTAGGCGCGGGGCTGCGCTTAGCCAGGCTCAAGCAAGGTGTTACTCTCCCATTCATAATCTTTCTGGTGGCCACGGTCGTCGGCTCCCAAGTTCGGTATTACCTCTTGGGCGTATCCGTCTGCCTGATCATGGCCGTCTTTTGGCGAACCCGGCCCTTTCCCTGGGGGAAATGCCTCATTGTAGGACTGGTCTGCCTCGCCTCGGGGGTGATGACCCCGGCATACCGCATGTTGACCGGGGGATCCTTTTCGCTCCCCAGTCTCGAGTTGAGCGTGCTAACGACGCTTCCCCGATTGGTCCCGGAAACCCCGCCCGAGGTCGTCGCCTACGCCGAGACCGTGCCGTGGCCGGATCCCTCTTACCATGAAGCCCTCCTCAAGGGCCCCCTGGATGACCGTTCCAATGGGACCCTCATGATCGCGTGGAGCCGACAGGGTCTCGGACGCGAGGACATTGCGCGGATTTGCCGAAACTTCAAAGAACTCTACTTGTCTGCCAAAGGGACGAGCCCGCGCCGGGCGGCTGCCGCCCTTGTCTGCCTGGGTGTGCCGGAAGTTCTGTTCGCGTTACCCGACAACTGGATACCCGTTCGGTCCATGACAGGTGCGATGTTGGCCCGGCATTGCATCGGGCACTACCGCTACCTGTCTTGGATCACCCCCAACGAGCAGGACTATCGCGCACTAACCGATCGTTGTTTCGATCACACCCCAGAAACTGAACTCTTTTTAAAGGCATTAACCCCATATATGCATTTCCGAAACACCTCGGTAAATGATCCGTTTGGCATTGGGCGAATCTCGCCAGGTATTTTTTTCTTGCTTGGCCTATGTTCCCTGGCTGTCCTCATCCTCAATGCCCGATGGCTGTTGGTGATCGTTCTGGGTTTACCCCTTGTGATGTACGCGGTCCTATATTATATTGCAGGTTTGGCAGGGATAAGATATGTATACCTTCCAATGATCAATTACTGCATCTTGATTTCAATCTCTCTTGCAGTGATAGGCGAACGACTTGGCACTCGTCGACTTCCAAACTTTTCGAAAGGTAATTGAACCAATGACCACGCAACGTTCTTATTCCTCTCCTTGCGATCTCCGACCTGAGGAGTTCCGCAATATTCGAAAAGCCCATTGGGATGCCGTTGCCCGAAATCGGCCCGGAAAGGCCCGTCTTTTGCAAAGAACCTACTACCGACGGATCAACCATATACATCGCTTCCTCGTGCCCCCAGGTTCACGAGTCCTGGAGATCGGATGCGGGGAAGGGGAACTCCTGGCCGCGCTGGAACCATCAGTTGGCGTGGGAGTGGACTTCTCGGGAGGGATGTTGGCCCTGGCCACTAAGCGTTTTCCCAATCTCACGTTCGTCGAGGAGGACGTACACCAGTTGGGAGACCGGGCCCTGCCAGAGGCCTTCGATGTTCCCTTCGACACCATCGTGCTGTCGGGTCTTGTCAACGACTTGTGGGACATCAACGAGGCCCTGGTGCGCCTGCGCCGGTTCTGTTCTCCAGACACCAGGATTATACTAAATTATTATAGCCACTTGTACGAACACGCCTTCCGGTTCATGGAAGGCCGGGGCTGGGTCACCCCCCGTTTGGAACAGAACTGGGTGACGCCCGACGACATGGCAGGCATACTCCATCTGGCTGGGTACGAGGTCGTCCGTTCCTTCGACGAGTTTCTCTGGCCCTTTGAGACGCCCTTCGTGGAGCCTTTGCTGAACCGCTGGCTGGTCAAGCTGTGGCCCTTCAGCATGGGAGCGCTGACACATTTCCAGGTGTGCCGCGCCCATTTCGAGACGCGACGGTCGGCGAGCGTCAGCGTCATCATTCCGGCCCGCAACGAGGCCGGCAATATTGAGGACGCCGTGCGACGCACCCCTGAAATGGGCTTGGGCACGGAGATCATTTTTGTGGAAGGGCACTCTTCGGACGAGACCTGGGATGTCATTGAGCGGTGCGCCGCGCGCCACCCCCAACGCTGCATCAAGGCTCTGCGCCAGCCCGGAAAGGGCAAGGGCGACGCCGTGCGGGCCGGCTTCGACGCGGCCACGGGGGATATTCTCATGATCCTCGACGCCGACCTCACTGTGCCCCCGGAGACCCTGCCCCAGTTCTACGAGGCCATTGCCTCGGGCAAGGCTGAATTCGTCAACGGGGTGCGTCTGGTCTATCCCCAGGACGTGCAGGCCATGCGCTTCTGGAACATCATCGGCAACAAATTTTTTTCCCTGGCCTTTTCCTGGCTCCTTGGCCGGAGCATCAAGGACACCCTGTGCGGCACCAAGGTCCTTGGTCGCGAGCACTACCGCCGCTTGGCCGCCAACCGGGCCTATTTCGGAGAATTCGACCCTTCTGGGGACTTCGATCTACTCTTCGGCGCGGCAAAGCTCAACCTCAGGCTCATAGACCTGCCCGTGCGATACCGGGAACGGACATATGGCCAAACGAACATTTCCCGCTGGAGGGATGGCTGCATCCTGTTGCGTATGGTGCTTTTCGCCGCGCGGCGCATCAAATTCGTATGATGAACACAGGGATCGGACATCCTTGAGCCTGTTCCCGACCACGCGGCGGCTCCTGCTGGCCCCCATCGTCTGACTGCACAACCTCGGAGCCCGACTCGAATTCGAATCGGGCTCCACCAGGTCCTCATCTTGCAAAAGCCCTTATCCGGGCAAGGAGACATGTGATGCGACGCGGCGGTAGACCGGAACTCGAAACCCTGCACGGCAAGCTCCTTTTGGCGGGAGGGGAAGAAGAAATTTGGGGATGGGGCACTCCAGCCGGCCGGGAGCGGGTACGGCGCCGGGTGGCCTGGCTGACGGCCACCTGCGACCTTGGCCCTGGGGTCAGGGTGCTGGAATGCGGCTGTGGCACGGGACTTTTCACCCGGGAATTGATCCGCACCGGGGCTCACGTCACGGCCATGGATATTTCTCCGGACCTGCTCTCCCGGGCCCGACAAGCCTGCCCCCACCCGGGCGCGACGTTTGTGGAAGGCAACCTTGAAGCGCCCCCTGCCCTTCCCAAGGCGGACTTCGACGTGCTGTGCGGGATTTCGGTCCTGCACCACCTGGAAGTGCCCCGCATGCTCCAGGCAGTACGCGGTTTTCTCAAGCCTGGGGCTCGGTTCGCATTTTCCGAGCCTAACCTCCTAAACCCTATCAACAAATACTACCTGTTTGTGCCGGATGCCGAAAAACGTCGCCGCCGGGGCGTCAGCCCCTCAGAAATGGCCTTCACACCTGACGAACTGCGCCGGCTTTTCGTCGAGGGGGGCTATCAGGTAGACTCCTTGGAACTGCGGGATTTCCTGCACCCTGCCATCCCCAGATGGGCCATCCCCCTGGCCAAGTTCGGTCAGGCCTTAGCCGAAGCCATGCCCCTGGTCCGGAGCATCAGCGGCTCCATCTGGATCAGCGGGCAGGCGCCGCGGTAGGGCTCGGCCATGCTTTTGCGGCTGCTGGGACACCCCCTGACTCGAGGTCTTGATCCGGATGACCCGCACACCACCCTGCTGCGGCGGCGCATCATTCAGGAGAAGGCCTTTTTACGACGTATCTATCGGGAATGGTACGAATTTTTCAAAAGTTCACTCCCCTCTGGGCCCGAGGCAGTGCTGGAATTGGGTTCCGGTGGCGGATTCCTCAAGGAGGTCTTGCCCAATTGCCTGACTTCCGAAGTCCTGCCAGGCCTTGGCGTGGACCTGGCCAGTGATGCCCGAGCCCTCCCCTTTCGGGCGTCGGGCCTGCGGGGCATCGTCATGGTGGATGTGTTCCACCATATCCCGGACGTAGCCGCTTTCTTGAAGGAAGCCACGCGCTGCCTGCGTCCCGGCGGCGTCCTCGCCATGATAGAACCCTGGAATACGTGTCTGGCCAGGCTCGTCTACCGCCACGCCCATCCCGAACCGTTCGACCCCAATGCCGGCTGGTTTTTTCCTGAGACGGGCCCGCTTTCCGGGGCCAACGGCGCGTTGCCGTGGATCGTGTTCCAGCGCGATCGTGAGGCCTTTGCCACGGCCTTCCCAGAACTTTACCTGGAATCGGTCGAACCGGACTATCCATTTGTCTATCTTGCCTCGGGAGGCGTTTCCCTGCGCGCCTTCCTACCTGGTTGGTGCTACCCCGCCTTGCGGGGTTTGGAAGAACTGCTTGCCCCGCTTATGCCGCGGTTGGCCCTGTTCGCGCGCATAATAGTTCGCCGACGAAGTTGAGCCGACGGGTCCAAGGAGGTCGATGATGCCTCGCAAGTTGCGAATGCTACGCCATTCGACGCAATACGCCCACAACCGGATGTATGATCCCCTGCGTTTCTATTACTGGCCCATCCTCGGCCCATTGTACCGGCGTCGCGTGGAACTTTGCCTCGACCTGCTGCCTGGAGGAACCAGGATTCTGGAAGTCGGTTTCGGCTCGGGTGTCACCTTCTTCAACCTTGCCGAGTTGTATGAGGAAATCTGGGGGATTGACCTGGAATCGGACTGCGGGAGCGTACGCCAGTGCTTTTCCCGCTACGGCCTGACGCCGCGTCTGATCAACGGTTCCATCACGTCGCTTCCCTATGACGATGCCTCCTTTGATTCGGTTTTGTGCGTGAGCATACTGGAACATCTTAAACCCGACGACCTCTGGGCCGCTTGCGCTGGCCTGGCCCGGATACTGCGACCCGGAGGGAACGTGATCTACGGAGTTCCGGTGGAGAGGCCGCTTATGGTCGCGGTTTTCCGGATTATGGGATACGATATTCGGGAGCACCATTTTTCCACGGAAAATGACGTGGCCGCTGCCATGGGGCGTTTTTTTTCCCTCGAGGAGCGGCGGGTGCTGCGCGGTCTGGGCGGGGCGTCGGGGCCCCTGTATGAGGCATGCCGCTTCCGCAAGAGGGAATCTGAGTGTCATGGGGCGGGTTAATGGAGCCAGGGATGGGCGGGCTAATGGAGCCAGTCGTTTCGTTGCCAGCCGGCTCGGACTTTCCCTCGTTGTTTGATGGTTATGCCACGCTTTCGCAAGCGCTTTCCGCGAGCCTTGGCGAGCGGTAGCTCTTCCCGTTGAGGACAAGCCGGTAGGCACCATGGCGGAGCCGATCGATGGTCGCCGCGCCGAGCAGTTTGTTCTGGAAGGCTTCTCCCCATTCCTCAAAGTCGAAATTGCTTGTGATGATCGTCGGGCGCTGTTCGTAGCGCTCGGCCACCACGTCGTGGAAATCCTCATCCTGGTCTCAACATTTTATTAAAATTTACCGTGCAACGGTCTCAAAAGGGTGGTCCCTAACGCGACCTTTGCGGCCTGACTTTGGCGGAAAACTGTCCAAGAAGTCCTAGACCGCTACGGATTTGACAGTCGCCGGCCCATGGCCGTATATTTAGTTGGCCACTCGGCCAGCCAAGGCGGCATGAGCACCAACCGGACTGTAGCTTAACTTCGCCGCCAACCCGTCCAGTCAATCCGCACCCCACTTCACGACGGGCGAATTTGCACGGACAGCCCGGACGAGATGTGGGGGACCGAGGGATCCAGGGTTTTTACCGTGGATGATGGCTGGGGCTGGGTGTTTACGGTAGAGTTCCCGGAGGTGATGTAAATTCTGGAGTCGTCCAGGTCGGGGAGACTCTCCCTGCGCATGGATCATGGAACGCAGTACCTGTCCTACCACTTCCCGAATCAGCCCAGGTACTGGGGCATTACCCCCAGTTTTGCCTTTGTAGAGCAGCCCCAGACCAACGGCGTGGCGGAACAGTTCAACAGGGCTCTCAAGGACCAGCCCATCCACGGCCGTGTGTTCGGGAATTTAGAGGAAGTCAAAGCGGCAGTTGGGGCTTTTATTGCCAGGTACAACCGCGAGTGGCGTGTCGAAAAAAATCGTTTTCCCATCCCGTTAGAGATCAGACAGCAATGGGTGGATCAACCGGCCCTGGCAAAGGTGGCGTAAGAAAAACTTGTGTCCAGGAAACCGGGCGCGGTACAATCCACTCCTGAGGTACATTATGATCGACAATGTTTCCATTGTGATTCCGACATATAATGAAGAACAGGGCATCGCGACCATCATTGCTCGCATAAGAGCCGTCAACCCGTGCTGGGAAATCATTGTGGTCGACGACGCGTCGACCGACAATTCCGCGAAACTAGCCCAGGAATGCGGCGTCACCGTCGTCCGGCATACGTATAATCTGGGCAACGGTGCCTCGGTGCGTACCGGGGCCTGCGCGGCGAGCCACGACATTATCGTCTTCCTGGACGCCGACGGGCAGCACCCCCCGGAGATCATTCCCCGCCTGCTTCAGTCGATGGAGGGCTACGACATGATCGTGGCCACCCGCACCCGGGAGTCCACCACCCACTGGTTCCGGGATCTGGGCAATGCCGGCTTGCGCCGGATAGCTTCCTGGCTGTCCGGCTGGGAAATTCCCGATCTCACCAGCGGGTTTCGGATCGTCCGGCGGGAATGCTTCTTCGAGTTTTCCCACCTGTTCCCCTTGCGCTATTCCTATCCGACCACGATCACCATGGCCATGCTCTGCTCGGGCCGTTTCGTGAAGTTCGAGGCCGCCCCGGAAATCACCGCCCGCAAGGAGGGGAAAAGCAACATCAGGCCGTTTCGCGATGGCCTGCGCTTCATCAAGATCATCCTGCGCATTGTCATGCTCTTTCATCCGGCCCGGGTTTTTCTTCCCCTGGC
>CAYXEF010000113.1:0-7132 GCA_964463825.1 uncultured Candidatus Cloacimonadota bacterium
TTGGACTGGGTGATCGCGGCATGCAGGACCACATTGGTGTTGGAGTCCGCCTCCGGTTTGGCGACAGTCACATTTACCGCGTATTGGTCACCGGTGGCCGTGCCGGTGGCGGAGATCGTGAAATGTGAAGCCACAGCGAGCCGCGCGTTTACCTTGGGCAAGTATATCGAATACATGGAAGTGGTTGAACTGCCGCCGATCTGCTGGTTCACTCCGTCAAAGAAGGCGGTGGGGGTTCCGGGGTTACCGTAATAAGATCTTCTGGCCTCTGAATAGCTATTGCTATAGGGGGAACCATAGTAGTTGACCACGGCGACGTTGTGTCCGTTAGCCAGCAGATCATTGGCGCCCCAGGCCGCTCCCCTGCAGGGCGAACATGATGTGCTCAGGGCGATCTCCACCACGCAATAGCGGCGCGGAACCGCGGATAATGAAACCAGTAACAGCAGTGTTAGAGCCGCCACACACAATCTCTTGCTCATTTTCTGCTCCCTAGTTGTAGTTTTGGAAATCCTCTTATAACCTATCCACTTTGCTGTCAAGCGAATAGTTGCGCCTGCAGGCCACTGCCCTGCGTTTGACCCGTAAACATGCGTTTGACCACATTCTGCTTGACAGGAGATCAGATCGCCCGGACAAGGAAATGTAGAGAATTCAGATTGGGAGAACCAAGTGAAACTACTCAAGCATCTGCTCTTCTTGATCTTGCTGCTGACGCCGTTGATGATGGCGGCCTGGCCCAACTACTACACCCTTGCCACACCCAATTTCGAGGTCTATTTCCGCAAGGGTTGGGAAACCGAGGCCAGAAACGTCCTCCAGACCCTCGAATACAGCCGGCCCTATGTGGAAAGGCTGACCGGCAACAAGCCCGGCAAGGTGCCGGTCGTGCTGTCTGACATGGGCAACATGGTCAATGGCTATGCCAGCCCCGTGGGCGCGAAAATGGGGCTGTTTGCCTACCCGCCCTCCGGCGACGAACTGGGCCTGGGCGAGGACTGGTGGCAGCTGGTGGGGGTGCATGAATACATCCACATGGCGCAAATGACCCGCACCACCGGCGAACCGGCCCTGCTGAGGGCTCTGTTCGGCAATCTGCTCTATCCCAATCTCTATCAACCGATGTGGATGACAGAGGGCATCACGGTTTACGGCGAATCCCAGCTTTCACAATACACCGGCAGGCTCAATGCCGGCACCTATCCCGCCATCATTTCCGCACTGGCCCGCGAAGGCCGGCTGCCATCGCCCGGCAAGGCCTGTTACTACAGCTATAGCAACCCCCTGGGCAATTACTACGTCTACGGTTCCGCCTTCCATCAATATCTCTCCGACACCTACGGCGAAGACAAGTTTGCCATCCTCTATGGCGAAACATCGTCTTCTCTGGCCTCCTACCTCAATCCCATCACCTCTGCACTTTCTCTGGACAAAGCCTATCAGACCGCCTTCGGCAAGGATGTGGCCACGCTGTGGGCGGATTGGCAGAACGACGCGGCGGCCAAATCCGCGCCCCTGCCCCAGCAGCGCCTCACGCAGGACGGCTGGCAGAAGGACAATCTCAGATTTCACAACGGCGCGCTGTATTACACGGCCCGTAAGGTGAGCAAAACCGGCCCCTCCAGCACCTTTTCCAGTTACAGGCTGATGCGGCTGGAGCGGCTGGACGCCAAGCCCAAAGCGGTCACACTGATCGACCAAAACTCCGATTTCTCAGCCGGCTACCAGATCGCCGGGGACCGTATCTATTACTCCCGTTCCGAATTTGAAACCGGTTACGCCAACAACGACTACGATGGCCGCGGCGTGATTACCCAGCTCTGGTCGGCCAATCTTGACGGAGGCGGCAAAAAGAGGCTGTTCGAAGGCCAGATCAGGTCGTTCTGCGTTCTGGACGGCGGCCGGATCTTGATCGCCGAAGACGACGCCACGCACCAGAATACCCTCCTTGCCGAGATCAGTCTGCCCGCCGGAGCGCGCCGGGATCTGGGCACTTTGAACTACCTGATCGGATCACTGGTCCAGAACCAGGGCAAGATCTATGCCTCGGCGCGCAAATTCTGGCAAAACAACAGCGTCTACCTGCTCAATCTCAGCAACCTGCAGCTGACGCCGCTGATCGATACCCCAAACATGGAAACCCTGGTTTATGCCACGGACCGGGAATTGGTGTTCAACGCCATTTACAACGGCAAGAACGGCTGCTATGCCTACAACCTGGCCAACCGAGCCGTGACGCAGCTTTCCGGCTTCGCCGAGATCCGGGACGCCGCACTCGCACCCCAGGGCCGGAGCTACTTTATCTCCATCAACGGCGACGGCTATGACGTTTATCAGGACCAGCTGCGCAGCCAGACCTTTACCCTGCCCCCGGCCAAAAGCGCGCAGCCCCCATATTCCAGAATCTCAGGCCGCAGCGACAAGATCCTGGGCCAGTATCAGGTCAAGAGCGGCACCTATGCCAAAAACATCGGACACCTGCTCTGGCCGCGGCTGTACAGGCTGCCCTACATCGACATCAAGGATCAGGACGAGACCCTGGACAGCCTGGTGGTGGGTATTCAGGTCGCAGGGGCCGATGTGGTGGGTGATTTCCCGCTTTGGACCGCGGCGGTGCTATACGACCTGAACAACCAGGACTGGGGCTACCAATTCGGCCTCCAGAACGACTTTCTCCGCCCCCTGAAACAGAGCCTGGAATATACCAACCTAGGTGGTAAATCCTTCTCCGCCGTGCAGGAACTCCCCTTCCTCCAAAGACTCAACTACGGGCTCAGCTACGCCAGCGCCGGATTCGGCTTTCTGGCCCAGAACGACTTTACCCGCAAGGTCTGGTCGCCCTTCGTCAGCCTCAATTTCGCCGCCCCCGGCTGGCGTTGGCAAACCCAGAACAAACTCATGTTTGAGACCAGGGACTTCCTGCCCTCGGACCGCGAACGCCTTGGCTGGCAAGGCAGATTCAATCTCCGCCTCAAAGCCCCGCTCTCCACAGAACTGCGCAACAGCGTCTTTGCGGCCTATGACCCGGACGCCGAAAAGGACGAGGTTTTCTCCTACACCCGAGGCTACGACGAAAAATGGCTGCAGAAGAGCGGCGTGGAGATCAGCAATTCCTGGTATGCGCCCATCCTCAAGATCCGCGACGGGCTCTGGAATCCCAATATCTATCTCGAGGATATCAATCTCGGCCTGTTCTACGACTACGCCTACCCCTGGGACCAGGAAAGGGATAACATCCGCTGGGCCTACGGCGCCGAACTGCTGGCAGAAGTCTATTTCGGCTACAACTACGGAGCCAACATCGGCATCCGCTTCAGCTGGAACCGGGACGGAGAAGCCCTCACTTCCCTGATTCTGGGCATGTAAAGCGCCCCCGCGGACGACCCGCGAACTTATCCTTGACACAAAAGCGCCCTGTCAAGACTTGGCCCAAAATACCAACAACCACGAGTTATGGAGGAACACATGCTGGTACCTGATGACCTGTTATACACTGAAAGCCACGAATGGGTGCGCGTGACAGACGACCTCGCCGTGATCGGCATCACCGACTTCGCGCAGCATGAACTGGGCGAGATTGTGTTTATGGAACTGCCGGACGCCGGGGCCAAAGTCTCCGCCAGCGAGCCTTGCGGTACCATCGAGGCCGTCAAGTCCGCCGAGGATCTGATCAGCCCCGTCAGCGGCAAGGTCGAGGAGAAGAACTCCGATGTCGAAGAGAGCCCGGATCTGGTTAATAAATCACCCTATGAGGAAGGCTGGCTCTACAAGGTCCGCCTCAGCATCCCTGACGAACTGGAAAACCTGCTCACGCCCCAGGAATACGCCAAGCTGATCGAAGTTTAAGCACGGGCAGTGATAGCCAAAAACAAGCACTTCCTCATCATCCTCTCCGCCCCTTCCGGGGGGGGGAAAAGCACCATCCTCAACGAGGTCCTGCGTGTGGCGCCGGAGGTCGATTATTCTGTTTCCTTCACGACCCGCGATCCCCGGGGCAATGAGGAAAACGGCATCCATTACCACTTTGTGGATGAGGCGGAATTCCTGCGCCGCCGTGAGGCAGGCGATTTCCTGGAAACCGCCCAAGTCTTCGGCCGCTGGTACGGCACCTCGATCAGCTTCATCCAAAGCCGCCTGAAGGCCGGACAACACGTGATCATGGACATCGATGTCCAGGGCGCCGCCCAGATCAGCGCCACCCAGATTCCCTACGTCAAAATCTTCATTATCCCGCCCTCAATGGAGGTGCTGCGTGACCGCCTGGTCAAACGTGGCACCGATTCCCCCGGAGAAATAGACAAAAGACTGCGCATCGCCCGCGACGAACTGCAATACATCCCCGCCTACGACTACCTTGTGGTCAACGACCGCCTGGAAACAGCCGTTCAGGATGTTTTGGCCATCGTGCGGGCTGAAGAGAACCGCGTCAAACGCTACCGGGAGCCGGTCGCCGGCTTCCTCAAACAGGAGTGACCCATGATCAATGCCAAAATCGAATCCTTCCTCGAAAAGACCGATATGAACTACCTTTTCTGCCTGCTCTCCAAACTGGAGGGCCAGCGCCTCAGCCAGTTGCCGGCTTATGTCCGCCAGCGCTTTCCGGAAAAGATCTCCATCATTTCCATGAACCACGTGGCGGACAACGAAGTGCCGGATTACTTCGCCGAGATTGAGGAAGCCAACCTCGCCATGGCCCAGCAGGGCACTCCCTTCTCAGATGAAGAGGGAGAAGGCGGAGAAGAGACCTTCGACGACTCCAAGGAGCACATCGAAGAACTGGTCCATGAGAATCTGGACAGTTATTCCGACGAAGAGGACGAAGACGAGTTTGAGTTCGGCGGCGACGACGAAGCCGACGAAGACGACAACGACTGAACCCACGCCCCATGAGCCTCCGCTCCCTGCAGCAGCAACTGGAGCTGCTGCGCAACTTCGGCCTGCAGGAGATCTATCAGCCCCGTGACTCCAAGGCCGACCAGCTGGCCCAACTACAGCAGAATTATGCCGCTTGCACCCTCTGCCCTTTGCACCAGGGACGCGTCAAGTTTGTCTACGGCGAGGGCAATCCTGATGCCACCGCGATGCTGATCGGAGAAGGGCCGGGCGAGCAGGAAAACCTCAGCGGAAGACCTTTCGTCGGCCGCGCCGGAAGCCTCTTGGACGACATGCTGCGCGCCATCCAGCTCAGCCGCTCCGATGTCTACATCTGCAACATCGTCAAGTGCCGCCCGCCCAATAACCGCGATCCCGAACCCGCGGAACGCGAAGCCTGCCTGCCCTACCTGCTGGAGCAGATCGGAATCATCCAGCCCCGCCTGATCCTGATGCTGGGTCGCGTCGCTGGCCAAACCCTGCTGCAAACCAACCTCTCCCTGGAAAAACTGCGCCAGTCCACGCACGAATTCCAGGGCATCAAATGCTACGTCTCCTACCATCCCGCGGCGCTTTTACGCAACCCCCACTGGAAACGCCCGGCCTGGGAGGACCTGCAGAAATTCCGCGACGACTACAAACAGCTGCGCAAGTAAAATCCATGCCCCGCATGACATCCCGATTCTGGCTCATAATCCTGCTGGCTCTGGGCACATCTTTGCCCCTGAGCGCGGAGATCGCCTTCTATGGCGACACTCAGGCCAATCCCCGCATCCACGCGCGGATCGTGGATGCGATCGCCGCGCGCCGGCCGGAACTCGCGTTCCACCTCGGCGACCTCACCCAACGCGGCAGCGAACAGAAACACTATGACGCTTTCTGGCAGCTGGAGCGCCCGCTGGCGGATATCTGCCCCATCTACCCCGCCAGGGGCAATCACGACCGCTCGCGGGACTTGTTTTTGGCCAATTTCCCCGCCTTAAACGGTTGTTCCTACTACAGCCTGGTCCACGACAGCCTGAAGTTCATCGTTGTGGACGCCACCCAGGACCTAAAACCCGGATCGGAGCAGTATCGCTGGCTCCAGCAGGAACTCGCGACCGGGGCGCAGCTGCCGGCCATCCTCGTGATGCATTATCCCGTCTTCGGCAGTGTGGGACAATTCAGCGACCAGAGCCTGGAACTGTTCATGCCCGGGCTCCTGGCCGGATCGCGCGTCGTGGCCGTCATTTCCGGACACAACCACGTCTATGAGCGTTTGTTCTACCAAGGGGTCACATACCTGATCAGCGGCGGCGGGGGAGGCGCATTGCACCAGCGGAAAACCGCGCACCCCTTCAGCCAGGTCTTTTACAGCGCCCACAACTACCTCATTCTCGACCGCCAGGGCAAAACCCTCACTTTCACCGCCCACGGCCTGGACGGTCAGATCCTGGATACGACGCGCCTGGAATTGCCCTGAACCGGCGACTCAGAACCTGATCTGAGTACCTACGGCCAGATAATTGATGTTGGCGAAGCTGTAGACCTCGTCCACATCCCCGCCGCCTTCCAGCAGGCGGTAACCCAAAAACAGGCTGTAGCGGTCGTCGATGTTGTATTTGGCGGCCAGCAGGACGTCTTCGGCGCGGCCTTCGCCGGTGGGTGAAATCAGGCCTTCGCCTTTGAACAGGATGCCAAACTCGTCACTGAAATCGTAGCCCAATTCGAAGCCGATCAGCGGCACGAAGCCCAGATCCGTCTTCTCGGCGTAAACATCTTCGTTCTTCAGCGATATGATGGCGTCACGCACTTTGAGCGAAACGCCCAGGGCGCGGACGATGGCATTCTGGTTCTTGAAGCGGTAGAGATATTGCAGGCGGTAGCTGTTGAAGCGGTAGACGGCGTCGATCTTCTGGCCGGCCGCGAAGGTCTCGTTCTGAAACACGACCGGGAAATCGAGTGTACCTGAGGGCTTGGTGGTCAGCGGCGATACCAGCAGGGAGACTTCGTGACGCGGATGGACCAGCCAGTGCAGGTTGGCGCGGCCATACATCACGGGTTGTGACTTGAGGTCGTCGGTGAGGGAGAACCTGGTTTGGGTGGCGTTATTGGGAATGCGCACATCGTTGTAGCCGGAGAAGGCGACGCCGGTCTCCAGATCCAGCGAGAGCTGGGCCCAGGCGAGACTGGCGGTGGCGATCACGGCAAGCAGGAGCAGTATATTCTTCATTTTCGTTCCTTGAAGTGATTTTTTGTGATAATATAATCGGGAAAGCCG
>CAYXEF010000114.1:0-7125 GCA_964463825.1 uncultured Candidatus Cloacimonadota bacterium
AAATTCCCGCAACGCTTGATTTATCTGTCTGAAACATGGCTTTCCCGCAGCAGTCGACATTGGTCAGAACATGGCGGGATGAAATTTCCTGCGCTTTGCACCGAAAATTGCAATACTACACAGGTAACAAACAAATATATGCCATCGAGGTTAGATCATGAAATCAATCAGGCTATTGGGGATCCTGGTGATCCTGCTGGCCCTTGTGCCGCTGACGCTTTCCGGACAGCAACTGCCCGGGCCGTCAGTTTTCTCTCTCGCGCGCAGCTCGGAAAGCGGAATCACGCTGCATTTCGAATTGCCGGAATGGAAACTGGACACGGTCGAACGGGACGGGCAAACCCTGCAACGCATCAGCATTGAGGGCGCCAATTACCTGTTCATCGACGATACAGAGACGCTACCGGTGTTCGCCACCTTGGTCGCCATCCCCTACAGCGGCGGCGCGAGCCTGAATCTTCTGGGCAGCCAGGAACAGAACCGCAGCCAAATGCGTCTGGATTTTGACGCCGCGCTTAGCAAAGAGAGGGCACAGAACCGCTATCTGGCGCCGCTGTATCCGGCGGATCAGGTGCTGATCTCCGAGCCGCAATTACTGCGCGATTTCCGGGTCGTCAGCCTGAATGTCCATCCTTTCCAATACGATCAAGCGAAAGGCGAACTGATCGTGAGCCAGAGCATGGACATCCGGCTCGACTTCAACAGCCTGGCCTCCATCAATGAAATGGAGCCGCCGCAGTATTACTCCAGCTCCTTCGAACGCATCTACAGCGGCCTGATCATCAACTACAGCGAGTTCCTCGCCCGCGAATCCAGCTACACCAGCCCGCGGATACTCGTCATTTACGGCAACTACTCCGACGCCACCTATCTGGCCAAGGTCAATGAGTATGTGAACTGGAAACGCCAGAAGGGCTACATTGTGAACGCGGTCAGTACCGCCACGGCGGGCACCAGCTACACGGCGATCAAGAATTATATCCAAAACCAGTATAACAACATCAATACCCGGCCGGACTATGTCACCATCATCGGCGACGACTCCGGCACCATCGCCGTGCCGACTTATGGCACCTACATGGATTATTACTATACCTGGCTGGCCGGAGGCGACAATCTTGGCGACATCATCATCGGCCGCATTTCCGTGAACACCACGGATCACATGATCGATTATATGAACAAGGTCGTGTCCGTGGAACAGAACATCAACCTGAACACGGCGCAGTGGCTGAATAAAATGGTACTGGTCGGCGACTCTGCCTCATCGGGAATCTCCACTATCTATACCAACCGATATATACGCGACCATTCCTACGCGATCAATCCCAACTACACCTATACCGAGCTCTATGGTTCCAGCCCCAGCCCCTCGGCCGTCAACACCGCCATCAACGCCGGCGTGCTGTTCTACAATTACCGCGGCTACATCGGCATGAGCGGCTGGCCGTCCTATATCAGCTCGCTCAGCAATACCTACAAGCTTTTCCATGGGGTATTCATCACATGTAACACCGGCTCCTGGGGCGGCGGTACAAGCACCACGGAAACTGTGGTTCGCTATCGCGACACTTCCGGCCTGAGCGGTGCCCTCACTTGCATCGGCATGGCCACTTCCTCCACCCACACACCTATGAACAACTGCCTGGATGTGGGTATTTTCCATGGCCTCTATCCTTTGGGCATGCGGGATATGGGCGAGGCGATGCTCTATGGCAAACTCTATCTTTATGCGGTATATGGCGTCAGCAACGCGACCCTGGCCTATAATTTCTCGGGTTACTGCAACCTGATCGGCGATCCCACGGCGACCGTCTATGTGGACATTCCCTCCACCTTCAGCGTGGTTTCGCCCACCGTGGTGCCGGCAGGATCGTCCAGCATGAGCGTGACCGTCTTCGACCAGAACAGCGATCCGGTGGAGGGCGCAGCAGTCACTTTGACCAACTCCAGCGGGCTGCAGATCGTCGGCTTCACCGACGACCAGGGAGCTGTTTTGATGGAATACTCCAATTCTCTGACCGGCAATCTGACCTTGACCGCAAGTAAGGATGACTTCAAGCCGTTCAGCCGCACTGTAAGCATTTCAAGCGCGGGCGGAGCCGTCTATGATGACATGATCCTGGATGACGACAACAGCGGGCAATCCAGCGGCAACGAAAACGCCGAAGCCAATCCCGGCGAAACGATCGAACTTTACGTCAGTTTGCTCAATACTACCACATCGACCATGCTGCTCAGCGCCAACGCCAGCTGTTCGGATCCCTGGGTCGTGAATGTGGATTTCGACCGCATCGAGTACAACTCCATTGCTCCTGGCGGCACCGGATTGAACGACAACCCCGTGGTTTTCCAGATTGCCGAGGGTTGTCCGGACGGACACGTGATCCTGATCAACTGGGAGGTGGAAAGCAACAGCGGCAACTGGACGGTGCCGGTCGCCATCACCGTGCAAAGCGGCCGTCTGGTGATGCAGGCATGGAACTTCCAGGGCTCCACCGGAAACATCGTTAATCCGGGCGACCAGTATCCCCTGATCCTGACCCTTAACAACACCGGTTCGATGGGTTTGTCAGGTGTTAACGCCATCCTGCGCTCGCAAGACATGTTCTTTACCATTCCCGATTCCCTGGGCTTTTTCGGCAACATCGCCCAAGGCGCCACAGCCACCAACTCCGGTGACAGCTTCACCATTTATGCCCGCAGCACCTGCATCGACGGCATGGTCATACCCTTGGAGCTGTATCTCTACAACAACCTGGGATTTACGCAATCGATCCCACTCACCCTCACCATCGGCCAGACCACGGTCACCGATCCCCTGGGCCAGGACGCCTACGGCTACTTTATCTTTGATATGGGCGACACCGCCTATGACCAGTGCCCCACCTATCAATGGATCGGCATCGCCCCGGCCGAAGGGGGCAGCGGAACCGCGCTCAGCCTCACGGATCCGGGCAGTTCCTATGACGAGGGAGACCAGGTCGGCGCCGTATCCATCCAGACAGTAAATCTGCCTTTTCCATTCAAGTACTATGGCGTGAATTACACCCAGGCTTCCATCTCTTCCAACGGCTTCATCGCCTTTGGCGCCACGCAGGACTCCGACTGGCGCAACTGGCGCCTGCCCGACGCCGGCGGCCCCAGCCCCATGATCGCCGTGTTCTGGGACGACCTGGACATCGTGAATGGGACCAGCTACGTGTATACCTATTACAACTCCGCCCAACACTTCTACGTTGTGGAGTGGTACCACATGATCTCCGGCTACGACAGCAGCACCCAGCAGACCTTCCAGGCCATCCTCTACGATCCGGTTTATTATCCCACGCACACCGGGGACGGACAGATAAAACTGCAGTACAAGGATTTCAACAACATCGACCTGGGAGACGGCGACACCTATCCACACGGTAATTTCTGCACCATCGGCATCGAAGACCACACCGAGACCGTGGGCTTGGAATACACTTACAACAACGCCTATCCCACCGCAGCCGCGCCGCTTTCCGATGAAAAGGCCCTGTTCATCACCACCCGGCCGCTGATCCCCGATTATCCCTATGTAGCCGTTGAGCAGGTTTATGTGATCGATCCCAACTCCAACAGCTATCTGGAGCCGGGCGAAGCCTCTGATCTCTCAATCCGCCTGGGCAACCGGGGCCTGGTCGATGCCACCAATGTAGCAGCCGTGCTGAGTTCTACCGATCCCTATGTGACAATCACCACAGCCAATGCCTTTTACGGCACCATTGCCGCCCAGGGCAACGCCTATCCGCAGAGCAACTACGCCATCAGCGTCGCGCCCAGCTGCCCAGCCGATCACGTAATCCTCTTCACTCTCAACATTAGCAGCGCGACTGGCAACTGGACATACAACTTCACGCTGACGGTGGTGCTGCCGGAACTGGGCTTCAGCAATATGCTGGTCAACGACATCGGTGGTAACCAGAACGGCGTGTTGGATCCGGGTGAATCCGCTTCGGTCACCATCCATCTGGATAACACAGGCTTGATCCCGCTGCCCGCCGGAGGTACCGCCTCCTTAAGTTGCTCCACGCCCGGGATCACGATCCTGACCGGTACGGACAGTTTCTCCGTCATCGCCGCGGGCGCCTACGAAGTGCTTAATTTCAGCATTTCAGCGGCTGCAGGTATGACTGAGGGAACCCTCATCTACCTGAACTTCGACGCCGTATCCGGCGCCACCAGCGCCACTGCCAGCTACAGCGTCGAGGTCGGAGCGCCATTGGAAGTGGTGATCGGTTCGGGGACCAACACCCAGTCTTACCCCCTGGACCGCTACTACAACTATTCAGCCCACGAGGCGATTTATCTGGCCTCCGAAATTGGCATGGCCGGCACCTTCAAATCGTTCGCTTTCTTCAAGGCCAGCGGCGGAGACACCAGCGCCATCGATGCCGTCAGCATCTATATGAAGCACACCACCGCCAGCAGCATTGCCACGGGCAATTACAGCACCTCTGGATACACGCTGGTTTACAGCGGAACCTACCCCAACACGAGCGCCAGCGGCTGGATGGAAGTGAACCTGAGCCCGATGTTCGTCTATGACGGTGTATCCAATCTCTCCGTTCTGACCGTGAAGGGATACCAGCAGTGGATCAACAACTATCCTTTCTGGACCTATTCTTCGACTGCCAACAACCGGGCCCGTCAGAACCGCAGCGACTCCGGCGCGCCCACCAACCTGCTGGCCACGACCAACCTGCCCAACCTGCGGCTCAAGATCTTCCCCAGCTACGATCTGCTGCTGCCGCCGCAGAACCTCACCGCCACTGCCAGCCACCAATCGGTTCAACTGGCTTGGTCTGCTCCGGCTTCCGGCACGCCCACCGGCTATAAGATCTACCGTAACGCGGCTTTACTGGCAACGGTCACAACGCTGAGTTACACCGATCTTGCAGTAACCAACGGCAGCACCTATACCTATTACCTCAAAGCCGTCTATCCCGATGGCGATTCGGATCCCACCGCCGCGGTGTCTGCCACGCCCAATATGCATGCGCCGACCAACCTCACCGCCGTGGCCGGTTTTTCGTTGGTCAACCTGAACTGGACCGCCGCCCTGGGCCGCGAGTTTTTACCCCTCGCCGCTTCCGACGGCCGCAGCATCAGCGGATACAAAATCTACCGCGATGCACAACTCCTGACCACGGTGACAGGTACCAGTTATCAGGATACCGGCCTGGCCAACGGTATCACCTACTCCTATTACGTGACCACGCTCTACGCCGATCCGGCAGGGGAATCCGAGCCCTCCAACACCGCTTCCGCCACGCCCACCGCCTCGACCTTCGTGGTCCTGGGAACTGGCACCAGCGTGAACAACGGCAATCAAAACGCCCCCATCAATATCTCAGACCGCAGCGTACACGGCCAGTCAGTGTACACCGCGGCGGAATTGAACGCCGCCGGCATCACCGGACCCGCGCAACTCACCCAGCTGGGCTTCAACGTGGTGGGAGCCCCGATTTACAACTTGGTCAATTTCGTCGTCCGCCTGAAGCACACCACAGCCACCAACGCCGCCGAATGGCACACGGCGGATAACTTGGTCACCTGCTACAGCAATCCGAGTTACGCCCCCGACGCGGGCGGCTACGACATGCTGCAATTCAGCACGCCCTTCCAGTGGAACGGGGTGGATAACATCCTGGTGGACACCGCCTTTGGCCTGATCCAACAGGACGCTTACTCGGGATTGCAGCAATACACAAGCGCAAACTCCGGCTACCGTTTCACCTACAACGACTTTGCCGACCAGACCAATGTGTTCACCGGCGGTTTGGTGGTGGGACGCCGTTACAACGTGCGCCTGGGCTTCCAGCCCATCAGCGCGGGACCGGATATCACAGTCGATCCGCTGTCTCTCGCCTTCGGCAACATCGTAGTCGGCTCCAGCTCCGTCCAACAATTCAACATCCAGAATACCGGCGACGAAGTACTGGCTGGCAGCATTACCACTCCAGCGGGTTACACGGTCGCGTTGGCCACTCGCAACAACACTCCCGGCAGGGATTCCAGTTCCAGCGAGCGTGTGGACCGCAACACCCTCGCTTTCAGCGTCCCCGCCGGAACCTCCCGCAATTTCAGCCTGAGCTTCGCCCCCAGCGCGGTTGGCTCATTCAACGGCAACGTGACCATCGCCAGCAACGACTCCGGCAATCCCACGATCTACCTCGCCGTCACCGGCAGCGGCTACATCCCGCCGGAGATCGTGTTGGACAACGACTCTATCGGGGCCATGCTGGATTATGGCGAGGCGGACACCGATAGCTTCGTCATCAGCAATACCGGGGGTATGGCGCTCAGCTTTACCATCGCGGAAACGCCGGACGTTCCCTGGCTGAATGTGACCCCAAGCTCCGGAACGATCCCCGCCGGCGGAAACCAGGTCATCGAAGGATACTTCACCTCCGGAACCATGGTCCCCGGAAACTACCAGACCACCTTGCAGATCAGTTCCAACGATCCGGACAACCCCATGCTGGAAGTCAACGTCCTGCTGATAGTCAACAACAGCGCGCCTACCATCAATCTGCCGGATTCCTTCGCCTTCGACATGGGCGGGACCCTGCAGGTCGATTTCACACCTTATGTGCACGATGACAACGGCCAGGCGCTGCTGCTGGATTACAGCGGCAACACGAACGTCCTGGTCAACATCAGCGGCTTGTTGGTCACCTTCAGTGCCGTGGAAGGCTGGTTTGGCACCGAAAACATCACCTTCACCGTCAGCGACGCCATGGACGAAACTTCGGACACCGTGCCCGTGACAGTGAACCTCGGCAGCCTGGAAATACCGGAAATCGGCGAAGTGGTTTCTGGCCCGGACGGGGCTGGAGTCAGCTGGCAGCCGGTTCCCAACGCCACGGCCTATGAAATCTATCGCTCCGACGATCCCTTCGGAACCTATGTCCTGATCGCCACCGTCACCGACACTTCCTATTTGGATACGGCGGTGCTGGACAAGGCCTTCTACCGCGTGGTAGCGGTGAACCAGCCACCCGCCAGACCGAGCAAGTAAGTTAAGGCAATAAGTGACAAGCGGTTCCGCCATAGGCCCGCTTCCGGGCGGGAAGGCGGAACCGCTTTTTTGCT
>CAYXEF010000115.1:0-7092 GCA_964463825.1 uncultured Candidatus Cloacimonadota bacterium
TTGAAGTAATAATACAGCCCCGCCTGAGGCAACCACATCACGATGTTGTGTTTCCAGTTGTAGGTGATGGGCAGTTCCACGGCCAGGCGGAATTGCTTGTTCAGCGCCCATTCGAAGCCGGGGCCGGCGCCCACGGTCCAGCGGTGTTGGACCACGTTGCGATCGCTGAGGGAGTTGGGCACCTGTTCGTAGTGTTCGTAATAATCCTCCATGCCTTGCTCTTGTTGCAGGGCGTAGTCCATGCTGAAGCGTTTTTCCTTGAAGTATTTGTAGGAGCCGCCGCCCATGATGTAGACGCGGCCTTCCTGGAAGCGGTCGAGCACCAGCATGTAGTTGACTCCGAGATTGACGGCGGTTTCCCGTCCGCCCTGGTCCACGGTGATCAGGCTGTCGCCGTAGTACTCGTTGTCCCAGTCATAGAGGTCGCGTTCGAAGCGCACCTTGTTGCTGCCCAGGGTATAAGCGCCGAAGGTGGCCTGCAGGCCGTTTTTGGCGCCAAACCAGCGCATGGCGTAGCCGCTGCCGGTACTGGAGCCGAAGTGGATGCCGATCGCCGAGTCCGAATTGAACTCAAGGGCCCCCAGCGCCAGGCTGGCCATGAGCGCGAGGCCGAGCAGGAGGATCTTTTTGCTTGCCATGTGACACCTCTTTAGTGCTGATATTGGCCAAGTTAGCCGCACAGCCTTGGGCTGTCAAGCCAATCTTTGACCGGATACCCATGATACCGCGCGGCTGGGCTTTTACTGCATGGAAAATGGGGTGCCGGGGGATCCGGTAGTTATCTTTGTTTGCCGTGGGTAGAAGGGCAATAGGGCAAAAGGGCAAATCAGCGTCCCGGGACCCACGCATTACACGCATCACACGGTTCACAGCCGATAGGTAAAAACTGCCAGATCAGAAAGCCCGGAGCTGCGGAATCTCCCTCAAGCACCTGACTCCGGCGTGAAGCCCTTCACGGAGAGCAGTTCATAGATCTTGACGGAGAGATTCTTGCCCTTGACCCGGACGTCGTCCAGGTAGCGCGCTTCCACCTGATCCTGGACTTTGGCGTAGGTGGATTCGCTGATGATGATCCTGTGCGCTGTCTCGTAGTTGCGGGTGAGGGCTTCCAGGCGCGCGCCCAGGTTGATGGTGTCGCCGATGGCGGTGTAGTCGAAGATCAGTTCGGAGCCCAGGTTGCCCACCACGGCCAGTCCGGTGTTGATGCCCACGCCGAAGTCGAAGGGTTCCACCCCCTCCTCCTTCCACTTCTCGCAGAGCCGGCTCAGGCAGGCCCGCATGTCCAGGGCGGTCTTACATGCCTGGAGGGCGTGCTCCTCCGTGTGCAGCGGGACGGAATAGAGCGCGATGATCTCGTCGCCCACGAATTTATCCACGATCCCCCCGTTCCGGATGACCACCTTCACCATTTCGGTCAGATACTCTTTCAGTATCTGCACCGTCTCTTCCGGCTGGTGTTGCTCGGTGTAGGTGGTGAACGAGACGATATCGGAGAAGAGCACCGTGAGTTCACGCAATACCCCGCCATACTTCAGGGTTTCCGGATGTTTGATCAGTTGGTTGACCAATTCCGGCGCCATGTACTGCTGGAAGGCGTTTTTGATGAACCTCTTCTCCTTTTGCGTGCGCAGATAATGGCTGACCAGCGCCGCCACGTACAGCAGGACCACCAGGATCACGACCTCCACCACAGGGATGAGGGTGTCCAACCGGGAGAAGAGCAGATAACTGCCCACGAGGAAAGCCGCGATCAGCGCCAGCGCGATATACACAGCCTGATGCGGCTTGAACCAGGTCAGGACATAGTAGATCGCCACGGCCAGGATCAATTCCAGCAGGAGGAACAGCCAGCCGTTGACGGGATAGAGATAATCCCCGCGGCGGGCCATCTCGAGGAAGTTGGCGTGGATCTCCACTCCGGAAGTGAGTTGCCGGCTGAAGGGGGTGGGGAATTTGTCGCGCAGTTCGTCGATGGTGGCGCCGATCAACACGGTTTTGCCCTGGAACACCCCGCTCTCCAGCAGGTCGTAGAACTCGTCGATTTCCGCGCCCTGATAGCCCGGCATCGCCATCGTGCTGTCGTCCAACACCGAGCAGTAGGAATAGTGCGGGAAGGTCTGCGCCCCGCCGTAGTAGTTGATCCTGGCCTTGTTCTTCCGGATCACGGGGATCTGATGTCCGCCCACGTTGATCCTGCCGGGGGTGAGCGAGATGGTGTTTTCCCAGTCCGGACGGTATTCCAGCCAGTTCGCCAGCGCCACCATGCCCAGGGAGTAGATCCGCTGTTCGCCGAACTCCTCGAAGAGGATGTAATCGCGGATGAAGCCGTCGTCATCCATAATCATGTTGACGATGCCCCAGTTCTTGTTCGCGGACAAAATGGGGTGGATGGGCTTCTGGATCTGCACGTGGTCCGGATTGGCGGGGTCGCGGAGATGCTTGCCGCAGAAGGTGACGTTCTGGACCATGGCGCAGCTGGCCGCCAGCGTGGAATCGCCCGCCGGATTGCTGTCTTCCAAAAACTCCAAGTCAAAGATGATCTGGCTGGCGCCTGCCCGGTCGAGGTTTTCCACCAGCTTGGCGTGCATTTCCCGGGGGAAGGGCCAGGGCCGGTTCAAGGCCTGGAATGTGACGTCGTCGATGGCCACGATGACGATTTCGCCGCTGACGGGCTTCGTCCCCCGCAACCTGAACAGGGCGTCCTGCGCCTTGTGCTCCAGGCCGCTGAAGAAGCTCAGCCAAAACAGCAGCTTGACCAGCAACAGGATAATGACGGGAACCAGCAGTTTTTTCCAGTGTTTCATACGTTCCTCAGGGGCTCCGTCGCCCCGCCCATACCGCCAGTGCTTGCATATTTCCGTCTCCCACGCGGATCAGAATCTCTGGCTCAGGGCCAGGCGCAGGGTGGTGCTGAGATAATCCACGTCTTCCTGGTCGGCGTTGCTGTAGATCCTCGCGCCCAGGCTGGCGGAGACGTTGGTATCGGGCCAGGGCGTGGCCAGCAGGCCCAGGGTGAAATAATTGTAGTTCTGGCTGTCCTGATCCCCGCCCAGCCAGCTGCTGCGGAATTCCACCCAGGGCTGCAACAGCTCCCTGTAGAGCCGGTATTCGCCCCGGAGCATCAAGCTCAGATTGGACTTTTTCTGCTCCTCGACCACCAGTTCCTGCTGGTTGTAAGCGAAGGAGATCTGGGTTTTGAGCGGCAGGGCGTCGAACTTGCTGCTCAGGCTGAGCGAGACGTTGGTGTTGGTGTTGTCGTAGGTTTCGGTCCAGTTTCGGGCGAGAGCCTCCTGCCGTTCTTCCCCGTAATGCTCGAGCCGCCAGCCGAGTTCCACGATGCTGGGGGCCACCGGCAGCCTCTGAAAGGCGTAGCCGATGCCCAGGGCCAGCTGATGCGAGGACTTCCTGTAGGGATTGTACAGATCCACCCCCAGCGAATCGATCCTCGCGTTTGGCTCATTGGAGCCCAGATTGCCGCTGTAGGCCAGGGAAAAATGCGGATATCCCGGCAGGCTGAGCAGCAGCTGGCCGAAGTACGAAGTGTAATGGTTGGTCTCCAGCTGGTGTTTGGCCAGGTTGTCCCGGATATTGGTGAGTCCGGCGGTGAGGAACAGGTATTGCTTGTAGTTGAACTGGTCCGTGAAGCTGAGCGTAGCGGCGTCGTTGTGCAGATACCCGGCGCTGAGCGCCCTGTAGTAGGGCCCCACCCGCGAATAACTCAGATTCATCAGGTTGTTGAACCACAGGGAGCGGGCGTAGGCGGTCCAGGCCGAGAAGGGGAAGGGGTGTTTGATGGTGCCGGAGATGGGCAGCGGCTGCACGTGGGTGTTGATAATAAAGATGTCCTCAAACTGCTGGGGATCGATATCGGCGTCCTCGCCCAGGTAGGAGCCCAGCTCGCTCTGGCTGAGCGCGCCGGTCAGGGTGTTCTTGTTGTAGAGGCTGAAGGCCCCTTCCAGTCCCAGGACCGTGTTTTGGGCCGGCAGATTCAGCCTTGCCTCGGAGCCCAGCACCAGGTTGTCGCGCGGGAAGGCGATCTGGGCCCCGCCATCCTGGACATACATCGTGTCCAGCGAGCTGATGATATCCCGGTTGCGGGTGCCACTAAAAGCCAGCGAAAAGCCCTGTTCGCTGCCCACGCGCATTCTCAGGGCCAGGGCTTCCTGCTTGAAGGTCCCGGCGCCGTATTTCTGCGCGCCCGCCTCTTCGTAGGCGTCGCCCTCCACGGCACGCAACATCTCGCCAAGCGCCAGTGTGAGCCCGAAGCCCCGGGTGGCCAGGCTGCTGTAGATGCCGCGCAGGTTCTTGTTGGACATGGTCAGTTTGCTCAAGTCCGGTGCGTAATCGCCGAGATAGCTTTCCCAGCCCGGCAGCGCGAGGCCCAGACGGTAGCGGTTCACCGACTGCGGCTGGTCCTTGTCCAGGGTCGAGAGATAGCTGTAGGCGCTCACAGCCAGTTTTTTATACTCGGAATTCAATTCCAGGCTGGCCCAGGCGTCGTCCTTGTCCGAACCCCAGACGACGGCGCCAGGATCCTTGGCGGAGACATACACGTTGGCTCCGGCGTTGACGGCTCCCCGCAGGTTCAGGGGCAGTTCGCTCCCCCTGCCGGAGGCTTTGATCTGGGTGACCCAGGTGGCGGAATACAGGCTGCGGCCGCCTTTGGTCCTGGCGGTCAGATAGGCGGTGGTCTGGCCCGGCCTGGGATGAGCGTCCCGGTAGACGAGCGCGTTGTCGCCGATGACGGCCCGTCCGTTGACGTTTTTGCCGTTGACGAAGACCTGCAGCGTGGCCAGATCCAGCTCGTCCTCCAGGGCGTACCAGGATACGGCGAGGACATAGCCGCCGGAGGCCGGGATGGCGGGCTCATCGCTTAAAAGGACAAAAGCCGCCTCTTCTTCCCCGAGCCCGGATCTGGGATCCAGCCGGAAGGGCCGGCTCGCCGCTTCCGCGACGGGCAGCGTAGCCACGTCCCCGTTGGCCAGTGCGAACTGGAAATAGTACTCATAGCCCCGGCCGGGGGCTGCCGCGGGCAACACCCCCGTCAGCCAGGGGCCGTCCGGGCTTTCCCTGCTCAGCTTGCTTTGCTGATACCAACTGCCGCCCTGTTCCCGGTAATACAGAGTCCCTTCCGCCAGTTCGGACCAGCCTTGCAATACTTCCAGCCGGAGTTCCTGTTGCCGGCCGCTTTCATAGCCCAGGGGCGGAACGTGGTTGACGACGAGCGCCGGCAAGCTTGCCAGCCAGAGGAGCGCGGCCAGAACCAGTAACTGTTTCATCTCAGCCTCCCCCCGCCTAATAGCGGATCTCGATGTATTTCAGGTTGCCCTGATCGTCGGTGACCTGGATCTTCATGGTTCTTTGCTCCGTCTGCCCGCCTTCGATCTGGCTCCATTCCTCCGGGCTCAGGTCGGCCTCGGTGCTGGGTTGGGTGACGATCTCGCCGCCGGGGGAGACGATGGTGGTGGAGCCCGCGTTGGTGGTGGTCCGGCGTCCGCTTTCCTTGTGTTGGACTTCCACCGTGCCTTCCAGCACCACCACGATGGTCGTGCGGTCGGCCGTGTATCTGGTGAGGAAGCTGGTGCCTTTGACGGAGGCCACCGTGGTCGGCGTTTCCACCTGGTAGTTGCCTTTGATCTTGTCGTTGACCTTGGAAAACAGGCTGCCCTTGTTCAGCGAGGTGTTTTTATCCAGGTTTTTGCCCTGTTTTTTGGCGGTGAGTTTGATGATGGAATTGGAGAAGACCTTGACCGTCGCCCCGCCGTCCAGGTATTTGAGCGCGGCGAAGGATTGGTTGCCGGTCCGGACCTCGTCGTTGTTGACCAGCACTTCGCCGTTCTTGTATTTGATGGCTTTGCTGGCCCGGATAACTTTCAGGTCGCCCTTGCCCTGGGTCAAATAGGCCACGTCTTGCGAAGCCGCCCAGGCCGCCGCGGTCAGCGCTCCCAGCAGGGCCAGGCAGAGGATTTTGTTCAGCGCCCCTCTCATTGCTCCGTGATCTCCACGTCGATGGCTTTGTCGGCCAGCGTGTTGACCAGGTCGACGGCTGCCTGCCCCGTATAGGCCTGGCCGTCCTGGATTACGATGCCCGTGGGCAGGTATCCCGCGTTGAGGAGCTCCCGGATCTTCGGGTCATTCAGCAGGTTGAGCAGGGCCAGAAGTTCCTGGCTGACGGTGTCGATGCCGCTGTGGCTGTCGTCATACTGAAAGACGTACCAGGGGCTGCTGAGGTAGTTGCGTGAGCGCGAGACGTCCAGGAAGTTGCTTTCGTTGACCAGCGTCGTCTGCACCCTCCAGGCATAGTAGTACAGGCGCTGGAAGGGCAAAAAGTCGGAAAAGATGCCGCTGTCTATCTCCCCTTCGAAAAACAGCCTGCCCGCGGATTCCACCGTGCTGGCTTTGGGGGCGGCGTCGAATTCCCTGATGGTCAGGCGGAAGCTGTTGAACCCGGTGAGCAGCGAATGCCACAGGAAGGTGACGGGTTTGAGGTTCACCTTGGGCGGCGCCTGTCCCGCCGGTTTGCCCGGATAGGCGGGGAAGATGGACGTGATGTTGGTGATCGAGATCACGCAGCTCGCGGACACAGCCCGCAGTTTTTTGTCCCGCGGGGTGAGCGTCACGTCGAAATGCAGCTTTCCGTCCGGGAATCTGCCCGCTTCGGCGGCGCTGGCGAGGATGGGGTCGTACTCCATCATCTGGATGATGTCGATGCTGCCCACCGGTTTGCCGAGGTGGATGCCCGGCTGGTCGGTGAAGAGGTCCCGGTTGCGGATGAGCCATTGCGCGCCCGGCTGGATGGGCTGGTTGGTGGGGAAGACCAGGTTCACCAACTGGTGGGAGGGATTGTTCCAGGTGACCACCAGGCTCAGGTCAAAATCCACCGGAGCGCCGCTGACATTGGTGATCGTGAGGTCGGTCAAAAAGGGCTGGTTGCCCGCGTTGGCCGGGTCGAACGCCGCCAGGTTGAGCGCGTTCACCGAGATCGCCGGGGGCGAAAAAACCAGGCTGAGGGGTTCCGTCTGGGCTGTCAGCAGGCCGCAGAAAGAACACAGGATCACACAAACTGCAGTTAAACGTCGCATAATACCTCTT
>CAYXEF010000116.1:0-1670 GCA_964463825.1 uncultured Candidatus Cloacimonadota bacterium
GTGACCTCCGACACCTGCACCGGAATCGATGTCCTGCTTAAGCCGCAGCCGATCAACTTTGCCAACGCGAGCCCGCCCCAGTTCAGCGATCCGCACGTCGTGTGGAGCGAGAATCTGCTCAGCCTGGATGTGACTTACGCGGACGCGGACCAGAACATCGCCCAAAACTGCCGCTTCAGCATCGACGGCGGTCCCGAACAACCGCTCTTTCCTTTTAACTTCGAGGGTTTCGGCCAGCCCGTGGTGTATGGCTATGAAGCGGTGGCAAGCGCGACCTGGAACCAGATCGAGGTGAAGGTGGTCAATGGCGGGCAAAACTACAGCTACCTGATCCAAAACACGGCCAGCGACGATCCGCTGGCTCCTCCCGCCACTCTGCTGCTCTGGCCGTCACCCGCGCGGGATATCTTGCATTACAAACTGGCCGCCCCACCCTCGGGAGAAACTCTGCGGATCTACAACCTGAGGGGACAACTGCTGAGGGAACAATTGCCCCGAAAATCCGAAGACGCGATCGACCTCTCCGGATTGCCGGCCGGCCTGTATATACTGCAAGCCGGCGTTGAGCGCAGGCTCTTTACCAAATTGTGAGGTTACTGATGACCAACAAGCTTTTCGTCCGCTGTCTGATACTCCTGACGGCGATCCTAATCACCAGGCTAGGAGCGCTGCCGCTTGCCGCCGCCCCGGTTACGACAGGATCTGATGCCAAGGCTCATACGCTGATACCCGCCGCCAGCCAAACCAGCGCTCAATTACAGAAGCACCAATCGGAACAAGACCCGATTGCGACCCAGGCCGCGACACGGACCCTGCCCCTCACGCCGCGCTGGCTCAATGAGCAGAACAAGCCTCCCCTGCTGCCGCCGCATTTCGTCGCCCTGCCCGGACGCACTTTTCAGATGGGACGCACCAGCGGCGATGGCGACGATGATGAAATCCCGGTCCACAACGTGACTCTCTCCCCGTATGCCATCTGCAAATACGAGGTCACGCAGGCCGAGTGGCAGGCGGTGATGGGCACCAATCCCGCCCACGACCATGGCGTGGGGCCGGAGTTTCCTGTGTATAACGTCTCCTGGTACGACATCATCCGCTATTGCAACCTGCGCAGTCTGGCCGAGGGCTATACTCCCGCCTACAGCATCAACGGCAGCACCAATCCTCTGAACTGGGGCGTGACGCCGACTTATGACAGCCCGGCCTGGAACGCGGTTGTCTGCAATTGGGACGTGGACGGTTATCGCCTGCCGACCGACGCGGAGTGGGAATTCGCCGCCCGAGGCGGCACCAACAGCCCGGACTATATGTTCTCCGGCAGCAACAACATCAACCTGGTGGCCTGGAACGACGGCAACGCCACGGTCCCCGGCTGCAAGCCGGTGGGCTCCAAAGCCCCGAACTCCCTGGGCATCCATGACATGAGCGGCAACCTCTGGGAGTATTGCTGGGACTGGCGGGACGACTTCACCGGCGAGGACGAGGTCGATCCCACCGGGCCGATCAATGGCTTTCTGCGCCTGGCCCGGGGCGGCTATTGGCTGAATCTGCCCCAACAATGCCGGGTCTACGAGCGCTCCGGATATTACGCCTTCGAAGGCAGTTACTGGATGGGGTTCAGGGTCGCCAGAAGCCTCCCCGACTGACCACAACCCAACCGTCTGCCCTGA
>CAYXEF010000116.1:1770-6788 GCA_964463825.1 uncultured Candidatus Cloacimonadota bacterium
GTTCAGGGTCGCCAGAAGCCTCCCCGACTGACCACAACCCAACCGTCTGCCCTGAGTATCCGACTCAAGGGCTCGTTTTCCGCCCCGGCGCCTGACTCATCCACAATTTGCCAACTTCCCGCCGACTTCACGCCGCACGGGCGGGAACCGGGTGACTTGCGGACGGGAAGTCTGCCGACTCAACTCCGGAGGGAAAAACGGGCGGATCGGCAACACTCCGGATCAAAGGGCGTCAATGCTGTTCAGCCCAGAGTTCCGCATCATACTCCAAGTCGTAGATCGTGTCCTCGTCCAGGTATTCCGCCAGGGCCGCAAGGCCGTCATAAGCATCTTCATGGCCATAGAGATAGGCCAGATAGCACCAGTAGTAGGCATCTTCGACACTGGCCTCCACCCCCTTCCCACGATCATAAAGAGAGGCCAGGGCATACATCGCGTCCGCGTAGCCCTGGTCGGCGGCCTCTGAATACCAGTAGTAGGCAATCGCGTAGTCCTGCTCCATGCCCTTGCCATTCTCATAACAGACGCCCAGATTGTACTGGGCGATAGAGCAATTCTGGGCTGCGGAAAGGCGGAATAACTCAACAGCCAGGCTGTCGTTGGGGGCTACGCCGTCTCCGTTGGAATAGATGGATCCGAGGTTGTTCTGGGCCCAGCAGTTGCCCTGATCGGCGGAGAGGCGATACCAGCGCAGGGCCTGTTCCAAATCGGCTTCCACGCCCTGTCCGTTTTGATAACAGACGCCAAGATAGTTCTGGGCGTCGGAATGGCCCTGTTTGGCGGCCTTACGTAGCCAGACCACGGCCTCGGCGTTATCCTGCCCGGGGTCGGTACCGTGATACAACATACGGCCCAGGTTGTACTGCCCGTCCATGTGTCCCTTCTCCGCGGCAATCTGGTACCAACGTATCGCTTCCTCAGGGTCGGCAGTTACCCCTTCCCCTTTCTCATAACACTGGCCCAAGTCGTTCTGGGCGACGGGATCGCCCGCGAGGGCCAGTTCCTCCAACTCCTCGCTGTAGGTCTGGGCCAGCAACAGTCCTGTCAATAGAAGCAATGCCGCGATCAAGGCTATGTAACGCATGGGATACCTCCAGTCAATGTGGCTCTCGTTATGGCAATAGCTGTACTCTGTCAAGCATAATCTGCCTCAGCGCAAACCGTCGCGGTACAGGACGCGGGGCGTCAGGCGGCAGAGTTCTCCAGGACAGGTTGCTTCTGGGCTGTATCCGCGGATGTAGTGGTCGGAAAGGAAGGTGGAATAGCCGCCAATTGTCTTCTCGCAGATGCCGCGCAGGGGGACGGCACGCTCCAACAGGCCGCGGCGGTAGCGCTCCTTTTTGGCCGCGCCCAAACTGGTGAGCAGGCGGACCCTCTCTTCCTTCACGGGGCGGGGCAGTTGCTTGTCCATGGTCGCGGCCAAGGTGCCGGGACGCCGGGAAAAGGGAAACACGTGTAGGTAGGCGATGTCCAGATCATTGATCAGATCTAGGGTTTGGACGACATCCGCCTCGTTCTCGCCAGGAAAGCCGGCGATCACATCCAGTCCGATCGCCGCGTCCGGAAACGCTTTGAGCACGGACGCGATCAAACGCCGGAAATCCGCGCTGTCATAGGGACGTCCCATGCGGCGCAGGACGCAGTCGCTGCTAGATTGCAGGGGAATATGGAAGTGGGGGCAGAATTTGTCCAGGTCGGAGAGGCAGTCAAGCAGATCCGCGCTGAGGCAGTCCGGCTCCATTGAACTGAGCCGGAATAGCTCCAATCCGGGCAGTTGTTGCAAAGCGCCGGCCACTTCCGCCAGACCTAGTTCTCCGTCGCGGTAGAGGCCGAGGTTGACCCCGCCCAGCACGATCTCCCGGTGTCCCGCAGCCACAAAGCGCCGGGCCTGATCCAGCACCTCGGCGAAAGCGGCGGAACGCGCGGGGCCGCGGGCGTAGGGCACTGCGCAATAGGCGCAGCGGCGGTCGCAGCCGTCCTGGATCTTCTGGAAAGCACGGCTGTGTCCCGGCATCCGGCTCACGGGCCGGTAGCGAAAATCGCGCGCCGTCGTGATGTCTGTGAAATCAGTGTCAGGCCGGGCCAGGAGCAGGGCGATATCCTGCTTGGCCTGGTTGTCCGCGATGAGGTCGATGTCTCCCAGTTCGCGGATTTGATCTGAGTGACGCTGCGCGTAGCAGCCTGTGACGACGACCCTGACAGAGGGATTGGACTGCTTGCGCCCCAGGGCTTTGCGGATCAGGTTGCGGCTCTTGAAATCGGTACGTCCGGTGACGGTGCAGGTATTGACGACATAGATATCGGCCTCCTGCTCAAAGTCCACCAGTTCATACAACGCGGGATCGAAGCCGGCGGCGATGGCCGCGGACTCGTAACTGTTGGTCTTGCAGCCGAGGGTGGCGATGGCGACGCGGATCACGAATCAGAGCCGCTGAGGAAGCGATGGATCGCCGGTCCGTAGAGCCGGTGTTCCACAGCCAGAACGCGTGCTGCGATCTCCTGCGGGCCGCGGCAGTCCGAGATGTCCACCTTCTCCTGGGTAATCAGCTCGCCGTGGTCATAGACCGGATCAACGCGATGGACGCTGGCGCCGGATACTTTGTCCCCGCTGGCCCAGACGGCTTCGTGCACTTTCAGGCCATACATCCCCGGCCCGCCGTAGCGGGGCAGCAAAGCGGGATGGATATTGAGCACGGGAATGGCGACCGCGTCCAGAAACTCAGCCGAGAGCAGACTCATAAAGCCGGCCAGAGCGATCAGATCGATCATCTCATAACGGCATAGCTCGAGCAGGCGCGCTTCAAAGCCCTCCCGCCTCGGAGGCAGGATCCGGCAGTCGATACCCAGTTCCCGGCACAGCGCGGCCACCGGCACGTCTGATCGCGAGGCGGTGGCAAAAACGATGGTCACCGGCAGCCCCTGATCCCGGAAACAGGCATGCATGGCCCGCAGATTGGAGCCGCGGCCGTGTCCGCTGGTCAGGACCGCTATTCGCCAGGCCGCAGATGCAGTTCTTTCCACTGCTGGGGCGAAACCTCGGACGGCGCCTTGCACATCAGATCCGTGGCCCTGAGCGTTTTGGGAAAGGCGATCACGTCGCGGATGGATTCCGCGCCGCTGATGAGCATCACCAGGCGGTCGATCCCGGGCGCGATGCCGCCATGGGGCGGGGTGCCGTATTTGAGCGCTTCGAGAAAGAAGCCGAAGCGGGCTTCGAGTTCCTCCGCGCTGAAGCCGAGTATATCGAAAATCTTTTGCTGCAGATCAAAGCGGTGACAACGGATGCTGCCGGAGGAAAGCTCCATGCCGTTACAGACGAGATCGTAGAGTTGGCCGATGATCTGGCCGTATTTGTCCGGCTCGTCCAGCCAGGGGATATGTTCCTCGCGGGGCAGTGTGAACATGTGATGCGCCGGCTCCCAGCGCTGCTCTTCGGCATTGTATAGAAAGAGCGGAAAGTCCGTGATCCAGGCGAAGGCATATTGGTCGGCGGGGATCAATCCATCCTGCCGGGCCACTTCAACGCGGACCGCGGCCAGGATTTTGGACACCAGATCGAACCCAGCGGCCGAAATAGCGAGCAGGTCTCCCGGAAGGGCGGAGCTGCTCCGGATGACATAGTCTGATTCGGCCGGGGAGAGGAACTTACTGATACCTCCTTCCAAGCCGGACCCGGTCACCTTGGCGAAGGCCAGGCCCTTGCCGCCCTGGTGTTTGGCGAGTTCGACCAATTCGTCCTGGCGTTTGCGGCTGTAACTGGCTCCTCCGGGTATGGCCAGGGCCTTGATCACGCCGCCGGCGTCCAGCGCCTCGCGGAAGACCTGGAATTGGGAGTCCCGCAGTCCCTCGCTGAGATCGCAAAGTTCCAACCCGAAGCGCAGATCCGGCTTGTCGCTGCCGAAGCGGTCCATCGCCTCTTGATACGATAACCGCGGAAAAGGCAGTCTGATCTCGCAGCCCATTATCTGGCTGAACAGGCACGCCAGCAGGCGTTCCAAGAGATCGAAGATCTGCTCCTGGGTGGCAAAGCTCATCTCCAGATCCAGCTGTGTGAATTCCGGCTGGCGGTCGGCGCGCAGATCCTCATCGCGGAAACAGCGTGCGATCTGGAAATAGCGGTCGAAACCGCCGATCATCAGCAGCTGCTTGAACATCTGCGGGGATTGCGGCAAAGCGTAAAACTTGCCCGGATGGACGCGGCTGGGGACCAGATAATCGCGCGCGCCTTCCGGCGTGCTTTTCATCAGGATGGGGGTCTCGATCTCGTAAAAACCCTCGCCACAGAGGAAATCCCGGATCGCCTTCACGACGCGGTGGCGGAGCAGGATCACCTGCTGCAGGGCGGGACGGCGCAGATCCAGGTAGCGGTGGGCCAGACGCAGATCCTCCTCGGCCAGAGCGACCTCGGTCAATTGAATCGGCAGCGGCTGGCAGTCGTTGAGCAGGTTCAGATCTTCGGCAATGATCTCGATGCCGCCGGTGGGCAGGTTGACATTGACGTTGGCAGGTTCGCGCGCGGCGACGATGCCGGTGACGGCGGCGACATACTCGTTGCGGAGTTTCTCAGCCTTGGCGAAAACGCCGGTGGATTCCGGGCGAAACACGGCTTGGACGATGCCTTTGACGTCGCGCAGGTCGATGAAGATCAGACCGCCCAGGTCGCGGCGTTTGTTCACCCAACCCATGACCGTGACGCGGCTGCCAATCTGGCCGATTCCCAGTTCGCCGCAATAATGCGAACGTTGCAGCTTGTTAAGATTATCCAGCATAAGCGGGTCAGTTCATCCTGATCTGTTCGAAGAGGTCGTTGAGCGGTTTGATCCGGTCGCCCAGAAACTCGATCATCTGGCATTTGTCCAGATAGTCGGCCGGCGGATAGATCAATGGATTGCCGGTGAAGGCGGGATCCTGCATTTTATAGGCCTCGGCGTTGGGCGTCGCGTACATCACATAATCGGCGTTCTTTCTGGCGTTTTCGGCATCCAGCAGGAAGTTCAGGAATTCATAGGCCAGTTCTT
>CAYXEF010000117.1:0-6762 GCA_964463825.1 uncultured Candidatus Cloacimonadota bacterium
TGTCCATCCTGCTCTCGCAGCTCAAGGGCGACCGTCTGACCCTGCTCACCGAGCCCCAGAACAAACTCGCCTATTCGGTCGAACTGCGCCAGCTGCGCGATCCCAAGGGCAACCTCAATCCCGTAAGCAAGGCGGATTTCCGCGCCTCACCCAATGCCGACACGACTCCCCCGCGCGTTACCTCCTCCAGCCCCCGCAACGGGACCTCGGTTTCCAGTCTGCGGCCCCTTCTGGAATTGAGATTCTCCGAACTGATCCCCCGCGACCGGCTCCAAGCCAGTTTACGCGCCTCCGAAGGACAGGCGGATCTGGAACTGGACATCCTGCAGTCGGACAGCGATGTTTATCAGTTCCAACCCCGCCAAGCCCTGCAAAACTACCGCTCCTACGTCCTCACGGTCAAGGCTTCCGACATCAGCGGCAACACCATGCAAGAGGAGTATAAACTCAATTTCTTGCCGCTGCTGCGCTCGGATTAAACCCGCCCCCATTTAGTCAGGATTTCTTTCAGAGTCGGTGCGCTCATGTTTCGAAGCCCGCGCTACACACCCAACCGCCTATCACCATCCCTTTCCCCCGCCTCTCCTCTCTAGCGCCTGTCTCACCCACTGCGCGTCAAGTTCCCATAGAGTTCCCGCCCAGCCGGCGCGAAGTCGGGGGGAAGTCGGTCAGTTGTCAGCCTGTCAGGATTCAGAGCGGAGCATCCAGTATTCATAAACCAGGAATACCGTCCACGATCTCCTCACACTGCGAGCGAATTCAGCGGCATGGAACACTGAATTTCGGGTGTCCCAAAGCCATGCGCAGCGAGGCTTTGGCGTGGTCAGCCGGTGTTCCTACTGCCTCCTGCAGACGCGGAAGCCGATGTCGAGGTCTCTGTCGTACGAGAGGAGGTAGTGACGAATCGCGACCCGGCTGTTGTTGGCACTGGCTATCCAGGAGCCACCGCGTAACACCCGAAACGGCCCGTTCGCTGGTCCCGTCGGATTGGTCTGTGGTGTTGAGCTGTATGATCCATACCAGTCCCAACACCATTCAATAAGGTTGCCGCTCATGTCGTGGGTTCCCAGTTCATTGGTCGCCTTGGTGCCAACCGGATGGCTTGATATATCTGAGTTGGCAGAATACCAGGCCACGGCATTGATGTCGTCAGAACCGGAATAGAGATAGTCAGGCGGGTCCACAGCCCCCCGGGCCGCGTATTCCCATTCCGCTTCGGTGGGCAGGCGATAGCCGTCGGCGCTCCAGTCGCAGATGGCGGCATCCCAGGTGGGGTTGCTGGAGAAGGGCACGGTGCCCCAATCCACCGGATCGGTGGAACCGCCGATCGTGTAGCAGGGCGCCAGGCCTTCCGCCAGGCTGCGCAGGTTGCAGTATTTGAGTACCATATGCCAGGAGACAAAATAGGCAGGATAGTCATCCCCAAGGCCATGGTTGGGTGTCCAACTGTAACCAGGCTGCAAATACAGGGCATACTCCGCCTGGGTGACCTCGTACTTGCTTATATAGAAAGGATCCAGGGTCACGCTGTGGGTGGGCAGTTCATCGCTACCGCCCCCTCCGTGCGTATTTCCCATGGTGAAGGTGCCGCCAGGAACATAGATCATATTATCCGGACCGCTCTCTATTGTGTAGGCTGCGCTGGCAGTCTGGCTGGGCGTCCAGCCTGCCAGGTAGGCTTTGGCTTTCAGGGTGGTAGTTACTGATACCGTGATGGGAGCTGTGAAGGCAGCTGAAGTTTCGGTCGGCTCGCTGCCGTCGACGGTATAGCGGATCGTCGCGCCATCCGTAGCACAGGTGATGCTCACGCTCTGAATACTGTCATAAGTACCGCCGGGGGGATCAAAGACAGGCTGCGCGACCTCTCCGGCCCCGTCGTCGGCGAGCACTTTCACGCGGTAGTTGCTACCGGTCCCCACGCCGTCGTCTGCGTAGTTCCAGGTAATCTGGTAATTGGCGCCCGCCGCCGGAGCCGGCTGGAGCCCGAAGTCACCGTTGAGGGCGGTCGGGAAAACAGTGTAGGTGGCTCCCCCGTCGGCTGAAACCTGCACGCTCACCTCACAAGCGAGGTTGTAGGCATGAGAGAGGTTATATATAATGAGAACCTGATCGCCCTGTTGCCAGGCCGCTACGTTCGAGACCACCGGCAAAGCGGCCAGAAGGCCAACTGCCAGGACAGCGATGAGGGATAAAACTTGCTTTTTCATCCAGGCTCCCTTATTTGATCAGAACCAGTTTGACAGTGGAACTGCAGCTGGGTGATCTTAGCCGCGCCAGGTAGATCCCGGTGCCGCAGGGTTCGCCGTACCGGTCGCGCCCGTCCCAAATCAGTTGGTGGCTGCCCGGGGCAAAGCTTTGGGACCTGATCAGTTGTCCGGCCAGATTGTATATCGCGCAGATGGCTGTCTCGCCGGATTTGACGTCCAGACTGATCTGGGTCCGCGCGCCGCCCCGGAAGGGATTGGGGCTGGCCGGGCCGGTGAAAGCGGTTTGCAGGATGGGAGGCAGAAGAGTTTCTTCCACCGGGGTTTGGGTGATCTCAAACACATTGGATTCGCCCTCCCCGACAAAGGCAGGCAAACAGCTTGCCCAAACGATAAGCGCGATGAAGATGAGACATTTGTTCATTACAGGCCTCCTTGCTGAGGGTTGGAGCTTGCTCTGCTCCGCAGATCCGGGTGAAAAGCTGCCCACATGGCCTTTATCAAGCACCAGCCTGGATGGGATCGATTTGAAAAGCAGTAAAACATACTTGGACAGGTAAGATGCTTCTCTGTGGTGACCCCCTCCGAGCGAAACAAACAGGCATTGCCTTTCATGCTGGCATACCGATGAATCCATGCTGAACTCCTGGGGATCGATGCTGCTATCAAGCGCATTCCTGTCAAGGAGAACGTACATCTTTCGTTTTATGGGGGCATGATTGACCCTGAATTGTGGCCAACCGTCTTCCTGTTGAATCGGGAAGACCAATGGCAGGCCAGAGCCGGCCCTTCGGCCCCAAATGGCTGATGGGCGGGATGAGATTATGCATGCCCCCGCCGCAACCGGCAAGAGGGCAAAAAAAGATCGGGCGTCAGCGATGGCGGTGACCTACTCTCCCGCGCAGTTGCCCACGCAGTACCATCGGCGCGAGCGGGCTTAACTTCTGTGTTCGGGATGGGAACAGGTGTGACCCCGCTGCTATAGCCACCATCGCTGACGCCCGGAAAGTGGATAGAGGTTTAACAGTTGAAAAGTTTAAAGGTTGGTCCAGGGCTGAACTGGCAGCTCGAAGGTCCGGACTGAGAGGTCTTTTCAACCTTTCAACCTTTAAACCTTTAAACCTTTCAACCGTTCATCTCTTCATCTGTTCCACTTCTCTTGGCCAGAGAAGGTTCCGCGGCTCGAGTTTGTGTATCACGCACAAGAATATAATGGCAAAAGCCAATCGAGAGATTAGTATCACTCGGCTGAACGCCTTGCAGCGCTTACACCTGTGACCTATCAAGGTCGTCGTCTCCAACCTCTCTGCAGGGAAATCTCATCTGGGAGTTGGCTTCCCGCTTAGATGCTTTCAGCGGTTATCCTCTCCGAACTTAGCTACCCGGCAATGCACTTGGCAGCACAACCGGTACACCAGAGGTTCGTCCACACCGGTCCTCTCGTACTAAATGCAGATCTCCGCAAATTTCCTGCGCCCACGAAGGATAGGGACCGAACTGTCTCACGACGTTCTGAACCCAGCTCGCGTAACTCTTTAATCGGCGAACAGCCGAACCCTTGGGACCTTCTTCAGCCCCAGGATGAGTTGAGCCGACATCGAGGTGCCAAACACCGCCGTCGATATGAACTCTTGGGCGGTATCAGCCTGTTATCCCCGGAGTACCTTTTATCCTTTGAGCAACGGCCCTTCCATTCAGGACCGCCGGATCACTAAGACCTGGTTTCCCACCTGCTCGACCCGTCAGTCTCGCAGTCAAGCTCCCTTATACCTTTGTGCTCTGTGCCTGATTACCAACCAGGCGGAGGGAACCTTGGTAAGCCTCCGTTACTCTTTCGGAGGCGACCGCCCCAGTCAAACTGCCCGTCTGGCAATGTCCGATCGTTGTGCGATCGTTAGTAAACCAATACAATAAGGGTGGTATTTCAACGGCGGCTCCACACACACTGGCGTGCACGCTTCATAGCCTCCCACCTATCCTACACATACTGCACCAATTTACAATGCCAAATTGCAGTAAAGGTTCACGGGGTCTTTCCGTCCGTTCGCGGGTAAGCGGCATCTTCACCGCTACTTCAATTTCACCGAGCCCCTGGTTGAGACAGCGCCCAAATCGTTACACCATTCGTGCAGGTCGGAACTTACCCGACAAGGAATTTCGCTACCTTAGGACCGTTATAGTTACGGCCGCCGTTTACCGGGGCTTCATTTCGAAGCTTCTCCCTCTTTTACTCAGAGCAAAGTGCAAAGAGTAGAGAGCAGAGATCTAATCAAAGCCTGGAAACGGGTGACTGCAAACTGATAACTGCCTCAGTTCGCCAGTTCCGTTCTATCTCCAACTTTGCTCTTTGCTCTTTGCACTTTGCTCTCGGTAAAAGAGGGATGACCTCTCCATTTAACCTTCCGGCACCGGGCAGGTGTCAGTCTGTATACCGTGGCTTTCGCCTTCGCACAGACCTGTGTTTTTGATAAACAGTCGCTTGGGCCTCTTCACTGCGGCCCCCTCTCGCTCCAGCCGAAAAGGCTCTCACGATAACGGGGCACCCCTTCTCCCTAAGTTACGGGGTGATTTTGCCTAGTTCCTTAACCAGAGTTCGCTCGAACACCTTAGGATATTCTCCTCGCCCACCTGAGTCGGTTTGCGGTACGGTCTCTGTATGACTGAAGCTTAGAAGCTGTTTCTCGGCAACGTCTCTGAGCGGGCTTCCTGGCTTGCGCCTCGTCCCACGCCTCGGAGCATGTGTGACCCGGATTTGCCTGGATCACCTCCTACACGCGTTCAACGGCTATTCCAACAGCCGTCCCCGCCGCACCGTCGCGTCACTCCATCGCATCATACACAGGTTCAGGAATATTAACCTGATTCCCATCAGCTTCGCTTCTCGCTATACCTTAGGGGCCGACTAACCCTGAGAAGATTAACTTTACTCAGGAATCCTCGGGCTTGTGGTGTGCGGGTTTCCCACCCGCATTGTCGTTACTCATGCCGACATGGTCTCTTGCGACCGCTCCAGCAGACCTGACAGTCCACCTTCAACGCAGTCACAATGCTCTCCTACCAACAACGCGCAAAGCGCGTTGTTCCGCAGTTTCGGTAAGATGCTTCCAGTCCCGATCATCTTCGGTGCTCTACCACTCGACCAGTGAGCTGTTACGCACTCTTTAAATCATGGCTGCTTCTAAGCCAAGATCCTGGCTGTCTGGGCAATTGAACATCCTTACGCACTAAGCATCTATTTAAGGACCTTAACTGACAGTCTGGGTTGTTCCCCTCTCGCACGCGAAGCTTATCCCTCGCGCCCTGTCTCCCAGGTATTGATTAACGGCATTCGGAGTTTGATTGGGTTCAGTAAGCAGGTAAGCCCCCTAGCCCAGTCAGTGCTCTACCTCCGTTAATGTCCGCCTGAGGCCATACCTAAATATGTTTCGGAGAGAACCAGCTATCTCCGGGTTTGTTTGGCCTTTCACCCCTACCCACAGTTCATCCACCGCCTTTTCAACGACGGTTGGTGCGGTCCTCCAGCTGGTTTTACCCAACCTTCAACCTGACCATGGGTAGATCACCCGGTTTCGGGTCTAATCCCATCAACTTCTCGCCTTTTAAGACTCGCTTTCGCTACGGCTCCATACCTCTAGTACTTAACCTCGCTGATGAAATTAACTCGTCGGCTCATTATGCAAAAGGCACGCCATCACCAGCGCCAACGGTCCGGAGGGTTAACAGGTTAACAGGTTAACAGGTTAACGGGTTAGGGCGGTACACTCCCAGCCTGGAGTATGACCTCTAACTTGCTAACTTGTTAACCCGCTAACTCTCTAACCGCTCCTCCGGAGCGTTGGCGCCAGCTCTGACCGCTTGTAGGCATACGGTTTCAGGTTCTGTTTCACTCCCCTCCCGGGGTGCTTTTCACCTTTCCCTCACGGTACTGCTACGCTATCAGTCACCAAACGTATTTAGCCTTACGAGATGGTCCTCGCGGATTCACCCAGGATTTCTCGTGTCCCGGGCTACTCGGGATCCGGCTACCAAATCAAACCTATTTCGGCTACGGGACTCTCACCCCCTGCGGTCGCACTTTCCAGAGCGGTTCGCCTATAAGTTCGATCCAGATACCGCCGTCCCACTACCCCGGCCATAAGGCCGGTTTAGGCTCTTCCCCGTTCGTTCGCCACTACTGAGGGAATCGTTGTTACTTTCTCTTCCTGGCGCTACTAAGATGTTTCAGTTCACGCCGTTCGCCTCCGGCACCGATTGAGCACCCGCTACCATTCCAGCCTCGCTTGCCTGCTTTGTTTCAGACTTCAAGACGGAAATCGCCCAGATGTTCAATCGGCACCGGATGACAGGTCTTCAACCTGCCGGGTTGCCCCATTCGGAAATCCCCGGGTCTAAGCTCGCTTACAGCTCGCCGGGGCTTATCGCAGTTCGCCACGTCCTTCTTCGCCGTCTGGTGCGTAGGCATCCACCATACGCCCTTTGCGCTTTCACCACACTATATCCTTGTGTGTTATACTCTCTCTCTCACCGCGGATCCACTCTATATTACGGAAAAGATCTG
>CAYXEF010000118.1:0-3085 GCA_964463825.1 uncultured Candidatus Cloacimonadota bacterium
GGACTCACTGCGGACTTTGTCCGTAATGAGTGCGCAGTGATAGCGCAATGATAACGGGAGCCATACCAACCTGGCGTGGGAAATTCCCTGGAAAGAACGAACTGGGGCGAAGCCTGCCCGTTTCGGGCGGAAAGATACGATGGGGCTGCGTTCCAGGGGGCTGGGGTGGGTGGGGACGCCGAGCTTGCCCCTCAGGCGGAACAGCCTGTTGTCGGGGCTTTCCTGTCTGACTTATCTCCGAGTCAGCCAAAAGACGGCGCGGGTGAGAGCCATAATCCGGCGTTTCACCCGCGCCGCATACAGTAAGCGCTATTTACAGCGGCGTCGCTATGCCGCTTCGGGTATAAGTCTTGTTTCTGGTTTTATCCAGATGTTTGTCTGTGCCTCCTGGATAACGGCCAATCAGCTCAGAAGGACTTTTCCAGCTTGGCGAGGTCGACCTTTTCGGCCAGGGTCTTGAGCAGGTCTGCGTTGGCGATCTCGTCCCCTTCGACCATGACGGTGATCTTGTCGCCCACCTGGATGGTCAGAGTGCCGGTTTTTTCGCCTTTGTCATATTCCTGTGTGCCGCTGTAGCCGAGGACGCGGATGGTCTTGCCGCCTCCGGCGTTCATTCCGCCGAACATAGCCGCCATGCCCATCAGCCCGCCGGCCTGACCAAGTACGCCGCCCACGCTGATGGTCAGTTTGAAGCTGGCGTCGCCCTTGCTGTAATCGCCCGTGGCGGCGATGCTGTTGGCGCTGCCCAAAATGGCCCCGGCCGCGCCGAGGGCTTGGGCGTCCTTGTCTTCCAGTTTGAAGCCTTCGGGATTTTCCGGGATGAACTTGAGCAATTCTTCGGCCAGGATCTCGTTGATCTTGGCGAGGGCGAAGTTGATCTCGTCCTGCGCCTTGACGTATTGTTGGTTCTTGATCAGTTCTTTGGCCGCGTCCAGGCTGGAAATGGCTTCCTCAGCCTGCGCCGCCAACATGACGGCCAACAGGATCACGCCGAGCGTAAGCAGTAACTTTTTCATTTTCTTGCTCCTTATGAACTTGGTTTTTGCGCAGCCTACCTGAACTCCCGCTCCCTGTCAAGCAAAAAAGACCAGCCCGGCCGCCAATCCCTCCGGAGAGCGGGAGGACATCCTGCCCTGTATGCTTCTGCCGAAAAGGATGAAGGGCAAATATCTCTTGACATGTAAACTCGACTTACCAAAATGGTGCGGGTAAGTCAGAATGATTAACAAGCTGGAGGTAGTTGTGAAAACAAGAACGCGCTTTATACTGGCTTTGCTTTTATTGGCAGGCGTGGCGGTCCTTAAAGCCCAGTCCGGGCCCGAATGGGCTGTCACGTTCGGGGAATTGAACAACATGGATGACGCGGGCTATTTCAGCCTCGGTTTCTTTCCCGCGGGAGATATGCTGGTCAGCGGGACTTACAGCAGTTCCATCACTTTCGGCAGCCACACCCTCTCCACGCCCCAGGCGGGCCAGGATCTCTATGTGGCCAAAAAAGCCGCGGACGGAGATTGGCTCTGGGCCGCGTGCGGTGTGGGCACTGGCACCTGCGAGGCCAGCAACTATGTGGACACGAGCGGCAACTGCTTTGTTTACGGTCAATTCACCGGCTCACTCAGTTTGGGCAGCCAGACCCTGATCAATTCCTACCCCAATTCCCGTAAGCAGGCCTTTCTGGCCGAGTTGGCGGCCAACGGCAACTGGGAGTGGGCGCAGAGCCTCGATCTGGACAACCTGAACAGCATCTACCGGGACAACGACGGCAACTTCTACATCCTGGGCATCGACGACGATCCCGATGCCCCCCTTTCCGAAGCCAGGGCGATCAAACTGGATCCCGAACGCAACCTGATCTGGAACCAGCTGCTGGGAACCGAGCTTTACACCAAGAAAATCCATGTGGACCAATCTGGCTGGATCGACTGCGTGACCAAACAGCAATTGATGAAGCTCACTCCCGGCGGCACGATCGTACAAGTCACTCCCTTGCAGGGTATCTTCATGGATTTCAAGTTTGACGCGGATGGCAGCAGATACTATCGGGCCTATGCTTCCGAGCCCATCACTTTCGGATCGACGGTCTTTCCCGGCGGCGGATTTTTGGCCAAACTGAACTTTAACGGGACCTGGGCCTGGGTGGTGGGTGATGGCTCCACCTCTTATGGTGTGGGAGGCGGAGTGGCGGTCAACAATGCAGGCGGCGTCTATATCAGCGGGGCGTTCCAGGGCACGAGGAACTTTGGCGACATCACGCTCACCAACACCGGCGGACCCGACCTCTTCGTCGCCAAGGCCAGTTCCGCCGGAGAGTGGCAATGGGCCAAGCAGGGGGGAGGAGGGTATTCGCCGTATAACGCGATCTTTCACAATGGCATCGATGCCGACGCAGCTGGCAACATCTATCCCTGGGGCCTTTTCCGGGGCACAGCCAGCTTTGGCTCAACCACTCTGAGCACCCCTGTAAACACCGAAATTGACCGCTTTTTGGCGTTTATCAAAGAGCCCACGCTGACCCTGACTTCACCCGAACCGGGTGCCACCTGGAACCTTGGCGGCTCGCAAACGGTGGCCTGGGATCACGAGTGCGACTGGGATCCCAAGGATCTCGACGTGTTTCTGACACCCTTTTCCGGACCCGATGTGCCCCTGCTGGACGCGCCGGCGGATGTGACATCCGGCTCGGCGAGCATTGAACTGCCCTACGATGTCCCGACCGGGGACATTGATGTCTTTATCAAGTTGCCTGACACCACAGTGGGGTGTGGGGTGCCCATCACCGTCGACCATCAGATCCCGCTTGCCCCGGACGCTGTCCGGGTCGAGGTCGTGGGCGAAGATGTGATCGTCTCCTGGGATCCCGTTACCCACGACGTAAACGGCCAGACCCTGTCTCCGTCCTACTACCAGGTCTCCCGCAGCGACAGACCGCATGAGGGGTTTCTAAACTACGGAGATCCCGTTACTGTCAGTCAGTTCACCGATCCAGGCGCGGCCGGGGATTACGGCAAGAAGTTTTACCTGGTTGTGGCCGTGTACAACGGCCCGCCCAACCCATAATCACTCAGCTGGATTCAGGCGCGTTAAG
>CAYXEF010000118.1:3185-6702 GCA_964463825.1 uncultured Candidatus Cloacimonadota bacterium
CCGCCAGGCCGGCGATTCCTTGCGGCAAGGCCCTTTATGGCATACGGCGGTGCTTTCCCCTATTTCAGCAAGAGCATTTTCCCGGTGGCGCCATAGCTGCCGGCCACGAACCTGTAGAAATAGATCCCGCTCGCCTGCCGCCGGCCCAGATCGTCCCGGCCGTCCCAGCTCCGGTAATGGTGGCCACTTTCCAGTTCGGCCGCGACCAGACGCCTGATCCTTTCGCCTTTGACATTGTAGATGTCGAGCGTCGCCGGTCCCCTTCGCTCCAGTGAGAAATGGATGGCGGTGTCCGGATTGAAGGGGTTGGGATAGTTGCCGTAGAGCGCGGTCACGGGCGGGACGGGCTCGTCCGTACCGGTGCCGGTGTAGGTGAACCCGAGGGTGGCAGGCTCGGATTCACCCGTGGGATAAACTCCGGCCACGCCCGCCAGATATTCCGTGTTGGGCACCAATCCGGCATAGGTCCAGTTCAGGTCTTCCGTGTTGCCGGCCAAAACGCCGTCCAGATAGACTTTGTAACTGTCCGGATAATACTGGTCCGGCGAGCTGGGAGCCTGCCAGGATAAAACTCCCGTCTGGGCATTGACGGCCAGATTCTGCGGCGGTAGCAGGGGCAGCATTTGCAGCGCAAAATCGATATCCGGGGTGGTCATGCCAGCCGTGACGGCCACATTGGCGACGGGAGGGGCGTAGTAGCCTGGCAGGGAGGCGTTCACGGTGTAGGTTCCGGGCTCGAGGGACAGGGTGTAATTCCCCCCGGCGTCGGGACTGGCGTTGACGTCTCCGGCGCTGACCACGACCTCGGTCACCACGCCGGGGCCTTCTGATATGGAAACGTTGCCAGTGATAAACCCTGGATTGGGCAGGGTCACCGGACCGCCCGAGAAACAGCGGATGGAGCCGTCTCTGCCGCCGACGATCATTTCCCGGGAGTTGTCTCCCGTCACATCCGCAATGGCTCCGATCGCGTCCACCGGAGTGCCGGTCCAGAAGTTGTAAAGAATGCTACCGCCGGTTCCTTCGAGATAGTAGGCGGCGTTGCTCTGATACAGCGTCCCCACGAAGAGGTCGTTAATCCCGTCCCCGGTCAGGTCGCCCGCGTTGGCGAGGTACCAGGCGTTGTCCGCGGTGCTTTGGGACCAGATGTATTGGCCGGTCAATCCGCTGATCACCGCTGTATGCGGAGATACGTGCCCGATGGCGATATCGTTGTAGCCGTCGTTGTTGACGTCCCCCAAGACCTCCAGCTGCATGACCAGGGAGGCTCCGGTCGAGCCGGTCCACAGCGTCCCGCCGGTGGCCGCGTTGAGGGCGTAGTAATTGCCCCCGCCCATAAACGAACCGACCATCAGGTCCGCGATGCCGTCACTATTGAGGTCGTCGATCTGGGCCAGCGCCCAGACGGATGAACCGGCTGGCTGTACTGACCAGGCGATCGCTCCGGTGGCGCCGTTGATGCCGAGCGCCGAGGCCTGGGTCTCGGCTTCGTTGGAGGCTCCGGCCAGGGCGTCAGGGACTCCGTCGCCGGTGAAATCCGCCACGCTGATCACGGAAAAGGCCGGTCCGCCGGCGTAACGTTCCCAGAGCATGGCCCCCGTGGCGCCGTTGAGCAGGAAGATGCGTTTGGGGCCTGTTCCGTTGACGTCATCGCCTGTGGCCGCCAAAACGTCCGGAATCCCGTCGCCGTTGAAATCACGTCTGGCATCCACCTGGTAGACCGCCCCCCCGGCGCCGTAGCTACTGGTGCTGAAGGTCCAGAGCGGGCTGCCGTTTTTGCCGGAAAGAGCCCGGACGGAACGGTCTCCGCCCGCGGTTCCCACCACCACGTCCGCGATGCCGTCGCCATTGAGGTCGGCGCCGGTGGCCAGGCCCCGGTAGTAGGACACGGGACCCGAATAGAAGTACTGCTCCCAGATCACGTCCGCGGTTCCGCTGGAGTTACCGTTGTAGGCGCGCACATAATCGTCCTCGCCGCAGACGACCACGTCGCCCAGTCCGTTGCCCCAGATGTCCGGGATGGGTTTGATCGCCCGGATGTTGGTGAAGGTCCCGGGCAGGATCTGGAAATCCCAGAGCATGGCGCCCATGGAGAGATCCACCGTTTGACCCACGCCGGTAAGATTGACCGTGTACTGCGGAGTGGCGGCGTCGTTGCTGGCCAATACCGCGGTGGCGTCGCTCTGCCCCGCCATGCTCGGTGAAAACCAGATCCGCAGCCGGTACTCCTCCCTCACGGCCAGGCTGATCGGCAGGAGGACCGAGCCGTCGATGTAAAAATCAGGATGGGAGAAACTGATGCTGTTGATCTGCAGAGTCGTCATACCCTGATTGCTGAGCGTGAAAAACCTGCCCGTATCGGCGTTGATACGCACTCCGCCGTAGTTTTGGGCAGTGGGCGCCACCTCGATATGGGCCGCGTCAAACACTCCATAGCCCTCCAGGGCGACGGTTTTGGCGGGCGTGATGGGGTCGTTGGAGTGGATGGTCAGCACGGCGGAGTGTTCGCCCCAGTTGGCCGGAGTGAAGGAAACGCCCACCACGAGGTTTTCGCCGGGGGCCAGCGTGTCTGGCAGGACGGCGGCCGAGGCGAAGGCGTCCGAGCTAAAGGAGATGTTGTTGAGGATCAGGTCGCCGCTGCCGTTGTTGCTGACGGTAAGGTTGGCGCTGGCCGTCTGGTTGAGGATGACGTTGCCGAAGTCATATTCGGAGAAGGAAACTCCGATCACCGGCGTCCCCCCGCCGGCCAGGTCCACCTTGTAGAGCGTGCTGGGAGCGCTGAGGGCGCCGGCCACATACCACAGATACTGGCCGTCGTAAACGATCCCCGCCGGACGCTGGATCTCCGAGGCGTGGCTTTCCAGGACCGTCCCGGCGGTGTTGACCTTGTAGATCATATAGGCGTTGTAATCCGCGATCCAGAGGTTGTCACCCTCTTTGCAGATATCCCAGGGCTGGGCGGCGGGGGGCGTGAATTGCTGCAGGATAGTGCCGGTGGAACTCACTTTGTACACCGTGCCGGGATCCGGATAATAGCTCATCACCCAAAAGTCGCCGTTGTCCCAGGCGATTCCGGACATATAATGGTCCGGCAGGTTGAATTGGGACATGACCGTCCCCGTCAGATCAAGTTGCAGGGCGTAGGCGGGGACCGTGGAGGAGCTGCCGTGGTCGGTGATCCAGAGATACTGGCCGTCATGGCTCATGCCGTAGCTGTCGTTGATGGACGTGTTGTTGAAGAGCAGCATTTCCTGGCCTGTGGCCGGATCGAAGCGGAACACCCGCCCTCCGTCCGCGCCGTAGATCCCGTAGTAGAGATAGGTCCCGTCGGAGGCCAGGCCGGAGGCTTTGCCGCTGATCGGATAGGAACCCACGATCGTCCATTCGGCGGACGCCCAAGCACAGAAGCTCAGCAGCAGGATTGTAAGCAAAAAACATTTCATGATAAGCTCCCTAAACTATTCGTTGCATCATTAACAAGCGCTTAACACTCAACTTGCTAAATCGCATCTGCTTG
>CAYXEF010000119.1:0-6484 GCA_964463825.1 uncultured Candidatus Cloacimonadota bacterium
TCTGCTGTTTATCGTCTGGCTGGGGATCGGGCTGCTGTTGACTGTTCTTTTCCTGACGCGCATCAAAACTCTGGAACACCGGGCGAGAGCGTTCACCCGCCGGCAGAGCGCAGTTTTGGATGATATCGCCCGCCGTCTGGGTTTGCGCCAAACGCCCACCCTCTATAGCGATCCCGGGATCCGGATGCCCTTCACTTGGGGGATCAGGAAACCCGCCATTGCAGTAACTGAGGAACTGATCAGCTGGGACGACGCCCACAGAGCGCCAGTTCTGGCCCACGAAGCGGCGCATATCGCCCGTGGGGACAATCTTGCCCTGCTTTGCGAAAACCTCGTCACCATCGTCTTCTTCTTCCATCCGGCCCTGTGGCTGCTGCGCCGGTTTCTCCACATGCAGCGTGAGATCCTGGCCGACCGCACAGCCCTCAGTTTGACCGGAAACGATCCCGTCGCCTATGGCCGGACGCTGCTCAAGAATGCGCGCCTCTGCCTCGCCGGCAACGGAATCGGCAACCACTTGGCCCAAAGCCGCCTCAAAGCGCGAATCACCTGGCTTGTCCGACTCAAGGAGGCCACCATGCCAGCTTTCAACAAATACCAGAAACTAATCCTCGTCATCCTGTTCGCCGCGCTGTTCCTGCTCAGCGCCGGACGTTTCAGACCGGTCGACGCCAATCAACTTGAACAGATACCCGGAGCCCAGGCTGAGTTACAACTCCCACTTCCGCATCTAGCCCCGGAACAGGGTTCGGAACTGCGAATGGGTGACAAGATACCACAAGTGCTGTTCCAGGTTCAACCCAAGTATCCCCAGTCCATGAAGCAAGAGGGCTGGATGGCGGAGGTAAAACTGGTCGTCGCGGTGGATCAATCCGGAAAAGTGACCAAAGTGAGATCTGCGGTGACCCGCATGACACGCGAAGTCGGAGGAAAAACCATTGTGCGGCTCTCCGAACTTAAGAACAATCCCTTTGCCCAAGCGGCCATCGGCGCTGCTGAACTGTGGCGCTTCGCACCCCCGGGGCGGGACATCGATGTCATGCTGCCGGTGAATTTCAAACTGCAATAGAGACCAGTCGGCCTCTGTGTCACCAAACCAATAGGCCGGATACGCGGTCTGGTGCGGATCATCCTCAGTCAGGCGCAAGGCCCTTCCGCATGACCGCGCTCTCCGCCAGGAACCCAGACCCCGTCCTGGGAAAAAAGGGTAAGTCCTTTACGGGCTTACCCTTTTGACATTGTTATACAGGATCTCAGTCAGTCCTATTGGCTTCCTGATTCCTTTTGCTTCCGGAAGCGGGCCAGATCGCCGATGTAGGCCGCCACATAATAGAAACTTCTTTCCCCATCGGAAGGGGCAGCGCCGCCCACATGCAGGTATTGGGTGCTGAGCGAGATATCCACGAATTCGTAAGCAGAGCCGGTTTCCGGGTATTCAGACACATAGATCACGTAGCAGCTGGGGTCAACCGTGACCCCGCCCAGGGTTTGGGTCACCGGACTCCAGCTCAGTTGGACATCGTTTCCGATCCTCTGGATGGTCAGGCCGGCAGGCGGCGGAAAGCGGTCCATATTGGCCTGGAGGATGATTCCCTGCGGGCTCTGGTTGCCGTGGTTGTCCTCAGCGCGCACGCAGTAGAAGACATCCCGGTAACCATAGGAATCGAAATCGGTGTCGATGTAGGATAACTGACCGGCGGGGACGCTGTCCAGCAGGAACCAGATACCATCGATGTCGTTGCGGCGATAAATGTTGTAGGCCACCACGGTGTCCGCCGGGGCGTTGGCGTCCCAATGGAGGCCGGTCTGGGTGAAGGTGACCAGGTCCGCGTCCAGATTCAGGCCCGTTACAGCCAGGGGCGCGGTGAAATCGACCTGCAGCGTAACCGGGTACAGCACCGGATCTTCCATACCCGGGGCTGAAACGCTGATCCAGGTGTGGTAGATACCATCTGTGAGGCCATATCCGCAGGCGGAAAGCGAGATCTCCTCAACGGCTTCCGGAACCAGTAAACCGGCCGTCGGCAGGAAATTGAGGATGGAATCGAACTCCAGGATATGATGGATAAGCACGTTGTCGTAGTGGTGATTGTCGCTGGCGTCGTTCCATTGGCCGGAGGGGCGGTTGATCTCGACGCAGTTCTCTCCTCCGTTCCAATTGTCGGGCTGGCCGGAAGCCCAGTTAGTGTAGGTGACCGGTTCGCCGTTCACCCAGCACCAGACGTTGTTGACCAGCAAGTCGGTGCGGGTGCCGATCCAGGCCAGGGGGCTGTAATTGCTGGCGATGAAATCATTCTCTCCGCTTGAGGTGATAGCGGCCAAATGTCCGCCCACCTCCTCGCAGGACAGTTTAGCGGCGCTCCAGGTGGAAGTGCCGTTGCTGGAATAGTACCTGTGGCCATTGAACTCACCCAGAACCGCGTAGCCCGGGATTGCGGGCATAAAGACGCCCAACCCGTCCTCCCCGTTCAGGTGATAGTCAAGCAAGCCCGGACCCTGGTTCTCCAATTCGAAAGATCCCAGGGTGACTGGGTTTTCCAGGTTCGCCAGCAGGTACAATGGCGAGGGCGTGATCACCGGCGCCGGAGGCAGGACGTTGGTGGTGATGATCACGGGAACGGCCGGGGCAGCCGGATCGTTGGAAATGATCAGCAGCGTGTCGACCGTCGTACCGGCCTGCATTTGTAGGGTATTCACTCCGATCTGCAGGCTGACGCTGCCGCCCGGGGGCAGGACTCCCAATTGTGGTGTCAGAGTCAGATAAGCGGGCATGGACTGTGCCTGGCTGACTGAATAGATCTCCTCGGGTGTGAGGACGCGGTTATACAGGAACACATCGTCGACCAGACCGTCGTAGTAATTATTCCACCACAAGCACTTGCCCACACTGAAATTCTGCGAGACAGTGCCGATCCCTCCGCTGGCTACGCTGCCCTCATACTGGCCGTCCACGTACATGGTAACCGTTGTGCCGTTGTAAGTTACCATGGCGCAGTGCCACAAACCGTCGCGGAATGTGTGGGTGGAGAAAATCTGATTCTGCCAGGAGCCGGTTTGGAATTCGACCCTCCCGCTACTGTTCAGCTGAAGCTGGTATATCGGCGAACCGGATGACGCGTTGCCGTAACCGACCAGCCAATCCGGCCAGCCGCCCGAGACAAAATTGCGGGCCTTGAACCAGCAGCCCAGAGTGCGGGGCGAGTTACCCGCTGGCAGGCCATAGGAGCCAAAGACGATGCGTTGGTTGTAGAGGACGTCCACGGCGGAATTGGGATTGCCGTTGCGGTCATTGCCCCAGCTGGTGCCGTAGATGGTGCCGTCGTGTCCGTTGCCGCTTTCGTCGATGGCATTGCCGTTGAAGGGAAACCAGGCGACCATTCCCAGGCCGGGCATTTCGCCGGCTTCATGCAGATGCCAATCGAGAGGCTCTGTCCCGGTGTTGGAGATTGTCAGCTGGCTGGACGCGCTGGAACCGTAAGCGATATTGAAAGTGAGGTTTGGGGGATCGACGTTGATCTGGGATTGGCGCTGGAGGCCGTGTCCCAGATCCCCTGTAGACAAGGGCAAAGCAGGACTGCCGCTGCCCTGCGGGGCGAGCGCTTCGCCGCACAGGCAGGCGACAATGAAAAACAGCCATATAACCAAGCTTAGTTTCATGGTTGCTCCTTGTTTTGGTCTGAGCCGATTTTGTTCCAAATCCCAATGGCGATCCTCCGACAGGCTGCTCTGAACTGGCCGGCCGGCAGCGCCAAAGACTGAACTGATTCCGCATAGACACAACTTTTTTCAGGCTATTCACCCGGCTCCATAAAATTACCATACGGATATTTTGTCAAGGTTAAAATACCGTTCGTCCCCCGCTATCATTGCGGACTCACTGCGGACTCACTGCGGACTTAGTCCGTAATGAGTCCGCAGTGAGTCCGCAATGATAACCGGGGCGGGGCAGGATTTTGACAACAAGGTCGGGGAGTCAGGATCACGGTAGAGAGTATCTTGTGAAATTGCAGATAGTATCATTCTCGTTGCAAATTGCCGTTTTTAGTGAGGCCCCAGTATCACCCTTTTTGCATGTTTGGATTTAAGTGACTTCGAAAGTCAGGCGAATGAACGCCTATCTTTCCATGTGAGACCCGGAGTAATCTCGAGTGGATTACAAACGAAGTACATATAACAATCTTAAGCCCGCCGGACCTGTTCTTCCGCCGGTTCTATCTGAGCAAAGATAATTTCAGCGTGGCTCGGCGGCTGCCCAGATCGAACAGGGCAAGGTAGATGCCATTGGGGCAGGGGATTCCGCATTCGTCACGACCGTCCCAATTCAATTCAAATCCATTCTTGCCGGCGTTGGCGAGGGAGAGGGATCTTACTTCTTGCCCTCTGAGGTTGTATATGACCAGGGAAGCGTTGTCGGACCAGCCTCCCAGTTTTTCTCCCGCCAACTTAATAGAAGTCGATGCGGCAAAGGGATTGGGGCTGGCCGAGAGAACGGGGGAAACCACGGGTGGGTGCAATTCATCCTCCGCCAGCGTTCCGCTCGCGAGTTTGGCGACGAAGATGTCTTCAAGTCCTGCTGAGGTCAAAGTGTGAGAGCCGAAGCTGGCGGTTTCCTCATAATAACCTGTCACCCAAGCGTTACCTGCACCGTCCGTGATTATGCCATAGCCATGATCGGCACTTGTTCCACCCGTATTTGTTACCCAGATAAATTGGCCAGTAGCATCCAGTTTGCAGATGAATATGTCGAAATCTCCCCCTGAAGTGAGCACCTGTGTCCCAAAAGTGGCGGTTTCTTTGAACAATCCAGTCAGCCAGGCGTTTCCCGCACTATCAATCGTGATACCATATCCATAATCAGCGTTTGCTCCGCCCGCATTGGCAGCCCAGAGGAAGTTGCCCGCGGAATCCAGTTTACAGATGAAAATGTCAATGCTTCCGTTGCTGGTGAGGTTGGCAGCGCCAAAGCTGGCTGTGCCTCCTCCGATAGACCCCGTCAGCCAAATGTTACCTGCGCTATCAATCGCGATGTTCTGGCCTCTATCAAAACTTGCCCCACCTGCGCACGCAGCCCAGAGCCAGTTCCCCGCACTGTCGAGTTTGGCGGTGAAGACGTCGTCACATCCGGCGGAACTGATAGTGTATGACCCGAAACTGGCTGTATCATAAAAATTGCCGGTCAGGCAGGCGTTGCCTGCGCTATCCACAGCGATGCCCTTGCCAAAGTCATAGCTTGCCCCACCTGCTTTGACCGCCCAGAGGAAATTACCCACAGGATCGAGTTTTGCGGCAAAGACATCATACAATCCGGTGGTTGTGAGTGTGTAAGTTCCGAACGAGGCAGTCAGGGCAAAATTGCCCGTCAGCCAGACGTTATCAGCGCTGTCCGTGGCGATGCCAAAGCCTTGGTCATAGTTTTCCCCTCCCGCTCGTACAGCCCAGAGGAAGTTGCCTGCGGGATCAATTTTAGCAGCGAAAATGTCGTGCATTCCACTGGAAGTGATCGTATAAGTTCCAAAAGTTGCGGTTTCCTGAAATATACCAGTCAGCAAGGCGTTACCTGCGTTATCCACAGTAATATCCCGGGCCTCGTCACTGTTTGTCCCCCCGGCGCTGACCGCCCAAAGGAAGTCTCCCGCCGGGCCGAGTTTGGCGGCAAAGATATCAGAAGCCCCACTGGATGTTAGGATGAAAGGGCCGAAAGTGGCGATTCCCTGAAACTCACCTGTAACATATAGGTTGCCCTGGCTGTCAGTGGCAATTTCATAGCAATAATCTTGCCCTGTTCCCCCTCCACTAACCGCCCACTGCCACTCAGGGGTCTGCGCTACCAAGCCCACAATGGCTGCCAGCATCACCACACAAAGCAGCATCGCTCTTTGAGTAATCACATTAATCTCCAGAAGTGATGAAAAAGTCATTCTCGATACTGATTTACGGCGATGATATTAATGTCAAGCTATAACTGGAGAATTGCCATGGGGTTCAATTTGTATTATTCCATGTGGGTGAATTCGCTGGAGTCCATACAGCTAGTGATCAGCAGAGGCAGTTATTCCCCCCGATGGGAAAGCACTGTACGCCTATCACAGTAGTCAGGCTGTCATAGTGGTCTGACCCGATTTTCTTCTCTGATTGCTCGTAAATGGTCTCTGGCAAAGCGCTTTATGTAGTTTGGGGTTGAGCGCTACTCTGCTGTAGGGCAATAAGTTGGCAAGTCCTTGTCACTGCTTCCGGGGATTTCCTGAGTGATATGCCGATCCATTCTGCCTACTCGATGCTGCTTAAATCAGCATCCAGCACACAACCATCAAACTGCAAAACTACACTCAGGCAAAGTAACAGAGCATGCGGCTCATCTGTTTCATAGAGGTAGAAATACCATGTTTTCAGCAAGTAAGATTTGTGAACCCGATTTATGGACCCGGTTCACGGGGAGTTATTAACCGATGCAAGCAAACGCACTACTGGAGCAGTTTGGATGATA
>CAYXEF010000120.1:0-6217 GCA_964463825.1 uncultured Candidatus Cloacimonadota bacterium
CTCACTGCGGACTTTGTCCGTAATGAGTCCGCAGTGAGTCCGCAATGATAGCCGGAGCGAAGCGGGAAATAAGTTGATATAAAATGAGCCATGAGTTAAACATAATCTGGGCCGTTGTTACTGGTCGACCCAGGCTGGGAGAGGTTGCTGCCGCTGTCCCGGCACCCAGACAGCCAAACAATGCCGGCCCCTGGATCCTGGCCGGACGGCGACAGGCAGGCCAGAAAAACATTGACAAGCGGGGGTAGTAATGGCTTTAAGGTCACAACAACAAAGGAAAACACCGTGAACAAACTGCTCCTGATCGTCCTGATCCTACTGCTTGCCGCTGGACTGGGCGCCGAAAGCAAACGCGATCCGACCCGCGCGGCGCTCTACTCGCTGGTCCTGCCCGGCGGCGGCCAGATCTACAATCACGCCTATCTCAAAGCAGGTCTGGTGATCGGCGTCCAGGGCTGGTTGATCGGCTCCGCCATTCACCATGCCAATCAACGGGACAAATTCCGCGAGCTGGCCGAGACCGCCCCGCCCGCTTTGGAACAGCAGTACCTGGCCGACAGCGAGGAATACCGCGACAAGCTGAACAACGACATTTGGTGGATCGGAATCGCGGCGGCGCTGTCCGTCTTCGATGCCTATGTGGACGCGCATTTGTCCGATTTTGAGGAGCAGAAGGAGAAGTTGCGGCTGCGCTTCGACGGGGAAAAGCTGTTGCTGCAATATCGCTGGTGAGGTTCATAGCTATGAAGCGCCTGGTGTTGATCCTGGCGTTGGCGGCTCTGTTGCTGACGCTGGCGGGACAGGATTGGGACGGGCAGGAATTTGAACTTGCCATTCATGCTCTCACCAATCAGGCGAGGCAGGACGCGGGTTTGTCGGCTTTGTCGCCGGAGGCGGGCCTGACGGACCTGGCCCGCTTGCACAGTCGCAATATGTGTCTGGACGGCTTTTTCGACCATCAGGACCAGGACGGGCTGCGGGTGGACGGACGCCAACGCCGCTACGATCCGCAGCTCTTACAGGTCGCGATCGGTGAAAACCTCTTTCTGGTGGAACGCAGCGACCGCATATTCAACCCGGAGCAGGTCGTGGAGGGTTGGCTGGCCTCGCCGGCGCACCGGGAAAACATCATGGCGCCGGACTTCACGCATCTGGGCGTGGGTGTGTTTTGGCGGGACGAAAGGCTTTATGCCACGCAGGTTTTCGCCACGCCCATGTTCCGGATCGTGGGGCAGCTTCCGCCGGTTTTTCCGCAGGGCAGTTCCTACAGCCTGATTTGCCAATATCTGTCCCGGCGTCCGGCGGAAGGATTCAACTGCCTGTTGGCCACGCCGGATCCCAGCGCGCGGATCATGGCCGGGGACAATGTTTACTATGAGGGGATGCTGCCGCTGGAACTGGAATGGCTGGACAATTCACGCTTCCGGCTCACGTTGCGCTTCGTTCAGGGCGTGGGGGACTATTCTCTGCTGGCGGGGTGGGGCGGGGAATACTTTTCCGGTCTGCTGAAATTCAGGGCAATCTGATCCGCAGCGTCACCGGGCAGTGGTCCGAACCCAGGATGTCGTCGCGGATATCGGCATCCAGCACCTGGCCTTGGTGTTCAGCGTCGACGAAGAAATAATCGATGCGCCAGCCAACGTTGCGGGGCCGGGCTCCGGCGCGGTAACTCCACCACGAATATCTCTGCGGTTCGGGATGAAAGAGGCGGAAAGTATCGACCCAGCTGTGTTCCACGATCTTGTCCAGCCAGGTGCGTTCAATGGGCAAAAAGCCGCTGGTCTTCTCGTTTTCCTTGGGATTGGCGAGGTCGATCTCCTTGTGGGCGGTGTTGTAGTCGCCGGTGACCAGCACCATTTTGCCGCTGGCGCGGTCCTCCTGCATGCGCTCCAGACAGCGGTCGTAGAAACGCAGCTTGTAATCCAGCCGCTCATCGCCCAATTGGCCGTTGGGGAAGTATATGTTGTAGATGATCAGGTGCTGGTATTCACAGCGGACGATGCGGCCTTCGCTGTCGAACTCCGGATTGCCGAGACCGTAATCCACCTGCAGCGGGACCGGCCGGCTCAGCACCGCGGTGCCGGAATAGCCCTTGCGCGCGGCATGTGACCAGTAGAACCGGTAGCTGTTCAGAGCCTCCAGCTCGGGCGGGATCTGGTGTTCCTGCAGTTTGGTCTCCTGCAGGCCCAGCCAGTCGGGTTGTTCGCGCTGGATGGTCGCAATGAAATCCTTGTTCAGGACGGCGCGCAGCCCATTCACGTTCCAGGACCAGAGGGTCAGTTCGGTGTTGTTCTTTGCCATAGCATTAGTCTTCCTTCTCGTTTTTGCCCGCTGCAGGAAGAATGATAGCCGCTGGAGCGGCAGGAACTTGTCAAGCGGAAAGTCCGGCGGGGGTGGCGGATTTTTTTGGGCTTGACATATCCGGGCCCGGCAAAATCATGGTTTTTCTAAGAAAAACGCTTATTAATCAAGGAGTTAGATAAATGAAACGCACCTATCAGCCCTCCAACCGTTCACGCAAGAACACCCACGGATTCCGCAGCCGCATGGCCACCCACAACGGCCGCAAGTTGCTCGCCCGCCGCCGCGCCAAGGGGAGAAAGGTCCTCAGCGTATGAGCGATGCTGCGCCGGATCACGCAACACAGTGAGTATCTGGAGTTTCAGCGACCCGCGTTGCTGATCCGCGGCACCCATTTCCATGCTGCGACACTGCCCTCGCCCTCGGAATTTGCTTTTGGTCTCACCATCAGCAAACGCATCGGCAAAGCGCACCGGCGCAACCTGCTCAAGCGCCGGATCAAAGCCTGGCTGCAGCAGCGGAAAGACAGCCTGCCCCAGGGTTGCAAGATCAACCTCATCGCCCGCGTCGGTGCCGTGGAACTGGATTGGCAGGAGTTATGCCGGGAACTGAACGCACTGCTGGACCGTGTAAGCGCTTCGCGGACTGGTTGTTAAGATTGCCCAACCTGCCCTTCCTCGGTCTGATCGCCCTGTATCGGAAGGCCTTCTCGCCCTGGCTGCCAAGCGTCTGCCGCTTCGAACCTTCCTGCAGCCTCTATGCCCTGCAGGCCTTCCGCAAGTACCATCTGTTCAAGGCGCTGGGTCTGTCCGTCTGGCGCGTCCTGCGTTGCAATCCGTTCTGCAAAGGCGGCTGCGACCCTCTTCCCTAAAGGAGAATCAGTGGATAAACGCACTCTGATCGCCATGTTTGCCGTGATCGTGATCTTCATGATCCTGCAGACCTACGTTTTCAAGCCCAAACCCGCCCCCGCGGAACCCGCCGCGACCGCCGACACGCTGCAACAAGAAGCCCCGCTGGCAGCTGCCGCGGATACCACAACCGCCGCAGCCGTTACTTCCAGCCCGGTCGCCGCCGGACGCTTTGCGGCAGCGGATTCCACCGCCATACTCACTCTGGCCAACGACAAGCTGGTGGCTCAGTTCAGCACCCTGGGCGCGGCCATCACCTCCCTCGAACTCAAACATTACCAGTTCGCCGACCACCAGGAAAACGTCAACCTCGTCCCCGCCGGACGCAGTTTGGGCGGCATCACGCTGCTCGGCCCCAACGCCGGTCCGGATCTCAAGACTCTGAACTGGCGGCACAGCCAACCCGCGCCGGACAGCCTGGTCTTCTGGCTGGGCGAGGCGGAGAGGCCGCTCGTGCGCAAGATCTTCGCCGTGGACGATCAATATGGCTTGAGAATGACTGTCACCGTGCAGGACAGTCTTCCTGTCAACGGCATCGAATACGATTTCTCCGCCGGCATCGCGGACAGCGAGATCGTCAAACCCAAAACCAAGAATATCGATTACAAACTGCTGCTCTTCGCCGGCAACGACCTGCAGAAGATCGCCCTGGGCAAGATGCTCAAAGAACGCCCTGGCGGTTCGATCGACGCCTTCAAGTGGGCCGCCCTGCGCACCAAATACTTCACTCTCGCGGTCTGCGAGACCGGCATCCAATTGATCCGCAACTACAAGGCGCAGCCCAATCCCGACACCGGCAACCCCTCCATCGTGCTGGATTCCTACGACCGCAATCCCTCGCGCACCTGGGAGCAGAGTTTCCTGCTCTACACCGGCCCGGCTGATTACGATATCCTCAAGAGCTACGCCGGCACCCGCCTGGAGCGCATTCCCGAGCGAGGCCCCGCCTGGCTCTGGTGGCTCTCCAACGCCATCGCCTGGCTGCTCAAATTCCTGCACAGTTTTATCCCCAACTACGGCATCGTCATCATCATCTTCTCCATCATCCTGAAGATCCTGCTGCACCCTCTCACGCATAAAAGCATGGACGCCAGCCTCAAGATGCAGAAGATCCAGCCTCAGGTGCAGGCCATCCAGGCCAAGTACAAAAGCGATCCCAAGACCATGCAGCTGGAGCTTTCCAAACTTTACAAGGAAGCCGGCGCCAGCCCCATGTCCGGCTGCCTGCCCCTGCTTTTGCAGATGCCCATTTTCTTCTCTTTGTATTCCGTGCTGCGTTACACAATGGATATGCGCAACGCCTCTTTCGGACTGTGGCTCAAAGACCTGTCGGAGCCCGATCCGCTGTATATCCTGCCCATCGTCATGGCGGGCTTCATGATCCTGCAAAGCCTGATGACGCGGCCATCCCAGGCGGCGATCGACCAGATGGACGAAAAGCAGAAAGCCATGCAATCCAGCACCAAAATGATGACCTGGCTGATGCCGATCATGATGTTCTTCATCTTTGTCGGCCTGCCTTCAGGTCTGGTGCTCTATTATACCGTTTTCAACATCCTCAGCGTGGCGCAGCAGTATTACCTGCAAAAACGCCTTAAAAAACAAGGAACCTGAATGACAAGCATTGAAAAAACCGGAACGAGCGTCGAACAACTGATCCGCGACTTTCGCCTCGAACACAATATCAAGGACTGGGAACTTCACTACGAAGTCCTGAAAAAACCCGCGGCCGGCTTTCTGGGCCTGTTTGCCAACAAAACCGCCGTCGTGCGCTTCGAGCTGCCGGATATCGCCGAGCGCGCCAAAGACTTTCTGGAAAAACTGCTGGCCAAAATGGGGGTGCCCTATGACCGCATCCAGGCCAAGAACGAGGGCAAAAGCGTCTATCTGGACATCATCGGCAGCAAGGACACCGGCTTTCTGATCGGCAAAAACGGCTCCATGCTGGAGACCCTGCAATTCATGCTCAACCGCGTGTACGAGAACGAAAAGAGTTTGGAGCGCATTTACCTGGACGCCGAGGGCTACCGCGAGCGCCGCGACGCCCAATTCCTGAGGCAGTTTCTGCCCGTCATCAAGCGCGTCCGCGAACAGGGCAAACCCCAGACTCTGGAACCCATGGGCGCCGGGGAACGCCGCATCATCCACCGCCACATCGAACGCGACCGCGGTCTGCGCACCCTCACCATCGGCGAAGGCGAGAAAAAGCGCATCGTGATCTTCTCCGCCAAACAGAGCGAATCTGAGGTGCTCAGCCAGACCCAGCCCCGCAAGCAAGCGCCGAAACGCCCGCCCCGCCGCAACGACGAGCGCAGATCCGAGGACCGCAAGCCCCAAGACCGCAAAAACTGAAATGGCGCTCTCGCTGCATCAGGTTTCTGCGGGAGATTACTGGACCGACGGTGGTGCCATGCTCGGCGTCCTGCCCCGCGCCATTTGGGGCAAGACCGTCCTTACCGACGAACGCCACCGCAAAAACCTGGCCCTGAACCTGCTTCTGATCTTTGCCGAAGGCCGCGTCATCCTCGTGGATACCGGACTCGGCAACCGGCTCACGGAAAAGCAGCGCGATATCTACCGGCCCTCATCCTTTTTGCTGCCGGCTACATTGGCCGAACTGGGCATCCGGGACCGCGATGTGACCGATGTCGTGCTCACGCACCTGCACTTTGACCATGCCGGCGGCATCATCACTGGCTTTGGAGATCAGGACCGGCTGACATTTCCCAAAGCCCGGCACTGGATCCAGAAAACGGAATGGGAAACAGCCAAAAATCCGGACGGCATGAACCGCGCGGCCTACAACTTCGAACAGCAGCTGGCTTTGCTGGAGGAATCAGGCAGATTTGAACTGATCGAAGGCCAGGCCGAGATCGCGCCGGGCGTGACTTTGACCCACACCGGCGGCCACACTGCCGGCAGCCAGATCGTGGAGGTGCAAACCCCCAGTGCTTTCTACATCTACCCCGCGGACATCATCCCCACCTTCTTCCACACGGCTCTGG
>CAYXEF010000121.1:0-5810 GCA_964463825.1 uncultured Candidatus Cloacimonadota bacterium
GCCCCGCTGTCTGTGTCCGTGCGCGTAGCGAGGCTTTTACGGCGCAGGCCGCCTTCGAAAAAGCTATAGATCACCGGAATGAGCAGCAGGGTGACCAGGGTGGAGACCAAGAGGCCGCCGATGACCGCGCGGGCCAGCGGAGCCTGGGTTTCGCCGCCTTCGGCCAGGCCCAGGGCCAGGGGTGTCAAGCCCAGAACGGTGGAGATGGCGGTCATCAGGATGGGCCGCAGGCGGCGGCGTCCGGCGGTTTCGATCGCCTCGCGCAGCGCCAGGCCTTCCCGGCGGCGCAGTTTGTTGGCGGTGTCGACCAGCAGGATGGAGTTGTTGACCACGATGCCGGCGAGCATGATGATACCGAGGTAGCTTTGGATGTTGAAGGTGGTGCCGGTGAGGAAGAGGATGAGGCTGACGCCGATGAAGGCGAAAGGCACGGAAAACATCACCACGAGGGGATCTTTGACCGATTCGAACTGGCTGGCCATGACCATGTAGATGAGGATAATGGCCAGGATCAGGCCGATCAGGAGTTCGCGGAAGGACTCCTGCTGCTGTTTGTAGTCGCCGGCGATCTCCACGCTGTAGCCCAGGGGCAGGGGAATCTGGTCCAGGCGCTTCTGGATGTCGCCCACCACGGCGCTGAGATTGCGGCCGCTGTGGTTGGCGGAGATGTCGATCATGCGTTCCTGGTTGAGGCGTTCGATCACGGTAGAGCTTTGGCTGCTTTCTACCCGGACCACGTTGCGCAGGATGACGGGCTGGCCGGCATCGTTGACCAGGGTGAGGTCCAGAAGTTGCTCCATTGGGAGTTGGTCGGCGTCGCGGACTTTGATGAGCATGGGGTATTCGTGGCCGGCGTCGACGAATTCGCCTGCGCTGGAGCCCGACAGCGCGGTTTCCAGCAGGGAGGCGATCTGTTGGATGCTGAGACCCAGTCCGGCGGCCTTGAGGCGGTCGATGATGATCAGGTCTTCCGGCGCTCCGGCGGTGCGGCTGAGATTGGCGTCGGTGATGCCTTCGATGTCTTCAATCGATTTGAGGATGGTGTTGGCCAGGCGATAGGATTCGTCCAGGTCGTGGCCGCGGACCTGGATCTCCAGCCTGTCGCCGCCGCCCATGATGCGCGACAACTGGTTGCTGGAGGAGGTTCGGACGCGGATCCGGGCGCCGGGAATGCCCATCACGCGCCTGCGGATATCTCCGGCGATCTCTTCGTCGCTGCGCTGGCGCTCGGATCTGCCCACCAATCTCAGGCGGAGGGAGCCGGTATTGGAACCCGAAGCCCAGCCGCCGCTGCCGGATTGGGCGATGACGTTGACGATCTCATCGATGCCCCGGATCCGCTGTTCCAGCAGTTTCATCCTGGCATCCACCACTTCCAGGCGGGTTCCGGCCTCCATATCCAGGCTGACGCGGATCTCACCTTCGTCGGAGACGGGCATGAGTTCGGAGCCGATCGCCGTGGCCAGAAACACAGTTCCCAGCAGGATGCCCGCGAAGATCAGGACTGTCTGGGAGCGATGATTGAGCGCCGCGGACAGGGCTTTGGCATAGACAGCCTCCATCCCGCTCAAGATGCGCCCCGTGGCGCGGAAGATCCGGCAACGCAGGCTGTCCTTGCGTTTGGGCTCCGCGCTGACGCTCAGCATCCGGCTGGAAAACATGGGCACCATGGTCAGCGCCGTGACCAGCGAACAGAGTAGCGCGAAGACCACCACGGAAGCCAATTGGTGGTACATCAGCCCGGTCATGCCCTGCATGAAGAGCATGGGTAGAAACACGACCACCGAGGTCAGCGTGCTGGCAATGATCGGGGAGGTGACTTCTTCGGCGCCCAAAATCGCCGCGGTTTTCGGTTCCATGCCCGATTCCCGGTGGCGGAAGACGTTTTCCAGCACCACGATGGAATTGTCCAAAAGTTGCCCCACGCCCAGCGCCAGGGCGCCGATGGTCATCAAATTCAGGGTGAAGCCGGAGAAGTAAAGCAGGCCGAAAGTGGCCATGATGGAGATGGGGATGGCGGTGGAAATGACCAGCGTACTCTTGATGTTGCGCAGGAAAAAGAGCAGGATCAGAATGGCCAGGATCCCGCCGTAGACCACGGAACTGCCGACATTGTTGATGGCGCGGCTGATATAGAGGGATTGGTCGACCAGCGGCACGACCTTGACCTGGGCGATGCTGCGGTTGATGTTGGCCACCTCTTTCAAGACGGCCCGGGCCACGCGCACGGTGTTGGTCCCGGATTGTTTGTTGACCGAGATCTGGATGCCGGGTTGGCCGTTGATGCGCACGATACTGGTCTGTTTGGAGGAGGCGTCTTCGACGGCAGCGATCTCCTGCAATTGGATCGGGGCTCCGTCCCGCCGGGCGATGACGGTCTGTTTCAGTTCTTCGAGGCTGGCAAAGACGCCGGGTACGCGGACCATGATCTGGTAATTGCCGCGGTAGATGTTGCCCGTGGGCTGATTGACGTTGGCGGCGCGGATGCGGCTGTTGACCTGATCCAGGGAAATGCCCAGCGCGCGGATCTTTTGGGGGTCGACGTTGATCTGCACCTCGCGGGTGAGGCCGCCCCAGATGTTGACGCTGGCGACGCCGTTGACGCGCTCCAGGCGGTAACTGATCTCGTTGTCGATCAGAGTGCGCAGGGTGACCGGATCGAGGTCGCTGACCACGCCCATCATCACCACGGGCAGCCCGGCGAGGTCAAACTTGCGCAGGGATGGGCGGCTGGCGTCGTCTGGGAGACGTGATAGAATGCGGTCGAGGCGGTCGCGGATGTCGTTGGCGGCGGCGTCCAGATCCGTGCCCCAGGCGAAATACACCTGCACGCTGCTATTGCCTTCCGAGGAGCGCGAGGAGATCTCCTGTACGCCCGCCACGGCGCTCAGGGCCTGCTCTATGGGCCGCGTGACCAGTTCCTCCATGACCAGCGGGCTGGCTTTGGCGTAACTGGTGGAGATGCTGATCGTGGGCGAGGAAACGTCCGGCATGGCGTCGATGGGTAGCCGGCTGAGGGCCACGCCGCCCAAAATGATGACGATCAGGGCCGCCATGATGGTGGTGACGGGGGAATTGACCGCGGATTGAGCGATCTTCATTTCTTGCTGCCAGCTTTTCCGGAGGCTGGTTTGGCGCCCGGAAGAATGACCTTACGTCCGTCATCCAGCTGGTCCTGGCCCAGGGTGACGACCTCGCCGGACAAGGGCGGATCGAGGATTTCCACGTGTTCCCGGGTGGCGATGCCTGTCTCCACGGGCACGAAGTTGACCTGCGAGGCGGCGTTGTCCACCGTGAACACGCCGGTCTGGCCCTTATGCCTGCAGATGGCGGCGGCGGGAATGGCCGTCACCTGCGCCTTGTTGCGATATGTGATCTCCACCCGCGCGTACATGCCAGGCGCGAGTTTCAGGGCGGGATTGGCCACCTCGATTTCCACCCGGGCCTGCCGGGATTGCTCCGAAAGTTGCGGCGCGATGCGGGCGACGCGGCCGGTGAAGCGCTCACCCGGCCAGGCATCGAGGCTGACGGAGGCTGGCTGGCCCAGTTTAATCCGGTGGTAATCGCTTTCGATGACATCCACCTCCGCCACCAGGCTGCTGATATCCAACACCGAGACCAGGGGCGCGCCCGCTGAAAGCAATTGCCCCTCGTCGGCCAGGACGGCTCCGATCACCCGGAAGTCCGGGCCGCCGCTCCAATCGGCTGTAACCTTGGTGTGCTCCAGTTGGAACTGCGCGCTGTTCCTGCCGGCCAGGGCGACGCGGTGTTTGGCCAGTTCCGAGTTGTATTGGGCGTTGACGCGGTCGAACTCGTCCTGGGAAATGAAGGCGCCAGCCAGCAGTTGGCGGTTGTGCTCCAGGTTTTTGGCGGCGTCGCTCAGAGCGCTGGCGGCCTGTTCCAGATTGGCGGCGGCCTTTTCGTATTCCTGGCGGTAGAGGACGTCCTCCAGTTCAGCGATCAACTGTCCTTTGCGGACCCGGTCGCCGAGCCGCGCATGCAGGCGGAGCAATTGGCCCGCGACCTTGGGCGCGAGGATGAAACTGTTCGCCGCTTTGAGGTTGCCGCTGAACGTGGCAGTTTCGGCCAGATCCAGGCTTCGCACCGGGCCGGTTTCCACCGCCACGGCCTGTGGCCCGCCGCGATCCTGATCCCCGTTTTCCTTTTTGCCTGCGCGCCAGCGCCACACTATCAGCATGGCCAACAGCGCCACCAAGATCACTATCCAGAGTTTCTTCTTCATTTTCATATCCGTTTTTGATTTACCTGCCGCCCTCCGGAGCATTTTTGATAGAAAAATAACTGCCCGGTTCAGGTCAAGAAAAAGTTTGGCCTGTGGCAGCTTAAGGCTCTCCGCGCCGGCGTGGGACGCATGTGAAACAGAGTAATCGTCGCAGGTCTTGACAGATATCGCAGTTCCGGACTTGTAGGCCTCCAGAGGATTGTCATGCCCAAGCATTGGAAACATAGTCCACGACCTGTCTGTCCCGCCACGAGGCCGGGAGGCTGAGCTTGCCTTGACTACGCTATACCTATGAACGTGAGCAGCAACAGGATCCAGGCCACCTACACGCTGACCGCGGGGCCTTACACCATCGCGGTGGAGCGGAAGCGCATCCGCAACCTGCATCTGCAGATTTACCCCGAATCCGGCCGCATCAGGGTTTCGGCACCTCTGCGCGTGAGCGACAGGGCCATCCGCGTGTTTGTGATGAGCAAGCAAGGCTGGATCACAAGCCACCTCGATAAAGCCGCCTCCACCCCAGCGCCACGCGCGGTGGAATACCGCAGCGGGGAGCGGCATTGGCTGGAAGGCAAATGTTACACGCTTACATTGGAGGAAGGGGCGGCGTTTAACCGGGTGAGCCTGACTAAAGACGGCGGTATCCTGCTCTGCGTCAAAGGAGCGCCTCCGGCCGCGGAGCGCGGACGGCTCTATCTGCAATGGTGCCGGGCCCGGTTGGAAGGGCGGATCGAGGCTCTGCTCAATGCCTGGACACGGCGGATGGGGATACAGATCAACGTTTGGCGGATCCGGCAGATGAAGACCCGCTGGGGCAGCTGCAACATCGCCCGCAAGCACGTCACGCTCAGTTTGGAACTGGCCAGGCGCTCCGACAGCTGCCTCGAATATATCATCGTGCACGAACTGAACCACCTCCTGGAAAAGAAACACGGCCCCGCCTTCGACGCCAGCCTGCAGCGCTGGCTGCCCGACTGGCGCCAGCGCGACCGGGAACTGAAAAGGCCTCTCCCGGCCGCCCCAATTCCGGAGGAAGGCGATCCTCCATCACAAGCCTACCTTCTCAACAAAAATGGAGACACGACATGAAACCAAGACCCAATTTTGCTTATCCCTTGCTGGATCTGCTGGCCGAACGCTGGAGTCCGCGCGCCTTCAGCGACCGGCCCCTGACCGAGGAACAGGCTCTCAACCTGTTCGAAGCCGCACGCTGGGCGGCCTCCTGCGTGAACGAACAGCCCTGGCGCTTCATCTGGTCGCTCAAGGACGGGTCACAGCGCTATCAAAAGCTGCTGGATTGCCTCAATCACCGTAATCAGGAATGGGCGGTTGACGCGCCCCTGCTCATGTTGACCCTGGTGCAGACCACGTTCAGCGACAGCGGCAAGAAGAACCGCTGGTGCGAGCACGATCTGGGGCTGGCGATCGGCAATCTGACGACCCAGGCCAGCGCCATGGATCTCTATGTGCACAATATGGGGGGATTCTCGCAGGAAAAGGTCCGCGGCCACTTTGCCCTGCCGGAGAACGTGGAGCCGGTGACCATGATCGCGATCGGTTATCTGGG
>CAYXEF010000122.1:0-5714 GCA_964463825.1 uncultured Candidatus Cloacimonadota bacterium
CCTTAATCAAGTCTTAATTATTAACGCTTGATTAAGGCTTGATTAAGACTTGATTGACGCCTTGCAGTAAGCAGGGGACAAGGTGGAAATAACTATTTCGTTGCAGGGCAATAAATTGGGTGATGGATTGGGTCAGTAATCATCAGACTTGGTTGGCAGGAGCATTACATGGATAACCATTTATGCCGTTACGCTTCATCAGTGCGCGCCAACCAGTCCTTCCCCGCATTGACAATGCGTGATCACTTACCAGCACAGGGCGAAAGAAATGAGACAGATCTGAACTGCCTGGCTGGCCTAAATGGCTGAACCGCCCGGAATCCGGAGATCCGGAAAGCGACGCAAAAGAAAGGCGGGAATCTCCCGCCTTTCATGCTATATCAGGTTTTACCAGTATCAGTCGACGATGTGGCCCTTGCCCACGCCGCGCACCTGGCAACCCAGTTTCTTGTATTCTGCGAGGGTGGCGTCGCTGAGGAAGTTTGAGCAATCCACGATCAGGGGCTTGGTGCCGCAGAGGGCGAGCATGTCGGCCGGTTTGAGATCCTTGTATTGGTCGTGCCCGACGGCGAAGACCACCACATCGGCTCCGGGGAGGACGGCTTTGAGGTCGCTCTCCACATTGGAATCCTCAAGTTCCGGCCAGGCTTCCACATAGGGATCGTGGGTGAGCACTTGGGCAAATTCCTTGCGCAGGAATTCGACCAGGGTCTTGGAGGGCGAATGCCGCGTGTCGCCTACGTTTTCCAGGTAGGAAACGCCGAGGACGGCGACCTTGACGTCGCGCAGTTCCGGGATGACGGTCTTGATCAGTCTGATGGTATGCAAGGGCATGGTGTCGTTGATATTGACCGAGCGGATGGCCATGTCCAAGGTGCCTGGCAGGCCAAAAAGGGTTTGCATGGCCCAATTGGCGAGCACGGGATCCTTGGTCAGGCAGTAGCCGCCGACGCCGAGGCTGGGGCGCAAGAGGTTGTCGTGCGTGCCTTTGCGTTTGCGGATGGCTTCGCGGACCTTGAAGATATCCACTCCGATCTGCTCCGCGAAGCGCGCCCATTCCAGGGTCAGGGCGATATTGACCGCGCGGTAGGTGTTTTCCATGGTCTTGGCCAATTCGGAGGCGTTGGTGTTCTCCAATTGGGTGAGTGGATAGTTTTCCACGTCCAGGCAGTTGGTGAGGAATTCTTTGCAGAGTTCGATGCTCTTGGGATTGACGCCGGAATAGACGCGCCAGAAATCACGGATGGAAGCCACATACTTGGCTCCGGGCATGACGCGCTCATAGGAGTGCGCGACCAAGGGAGGCTGGGTTTTGATGTCGATGCCGCGCTTGGTGAATTCCTCTTCCAGAATGGGTTTGACCACTTTTTCGCAGGTACCGGGCGGTACAGTCGTTTCCACCAGGACCAGACAGTCGGGCCGGATATGCTGTCCCAGCATGCGGATCCCTTCACGGAAGGCGAGCAGGTCGCAATAGCCCTTTTCCGCTTCGCCGAAGGAAGGCTTGGTGGCATCCAGCTGGATATCCACCACCACGATGTCCACCAGGCTGTAAACGGAATCCTCGCTGGTGGCGCGGAAATTCTTCTTCTCCACCACGGTGCGGCGGAAGATCTCCGGCACTTCGGGATCGGAGGAACTGACCGGCGGCACCCCGGTATTGATGACCGGGACTTTCCAGAACGAGCGCTTGGAAGCGCGCTGGTGTCCGTGTACGTAGTAATAGGGATTGCCGTCCTTGTCCGTGGCGTCGGCCACCACGGTGGCCATCACGCAGCCGACAAAGCCGAGGCCTTGCACGGCCACGATCTTGCGGCCCAACTTGCGTTGTTCTTCGGTTATTTGTTTGAGGATCTCACGTTCTTTGGCGTTCTCTTGTTCAGTCGGGATGGGGTATTCGCGTCCATCGGGAGCGATCGAGACATTGGGCATAAGGGGTATCTCCTTGCAGGAATGTTTAATCTGGGCTCAGAAATCCGGCGCGGCGTCTGCTGTCAAGCACATTCTCGGACGACCGGGCGTCGCTGTGGCTAACGGGAGTGCTTGATGATTCAAACGCCGTCTGCCGGGACTGGCTCGATGTATTCGGCAGCGGCAGGAGCTGGCGCGTGATGCCTGAGTCCGGTCAGGATACGCCAGAGGAAGCTACCTGATAGCATAGTTGTCAGTACATCCGCCACCGGCAGGGCAAAGATCAGGCCGCCAAAGCCATAGACCGCGTTGAGTGTAAAAAGTGCCGGAATATAGATCAGGCCCTGCCGCGAGAGCGACACGATGAAGGCCGGCAGCGCCTTGCCCATCGCCTGCAGAGAACTCATCAGGATCATCCCAATGGCCGCTGAGGGAATGGCAAAAACATAGGCCCCCAGCACCTGACGCCCCAGATCCATGATGCGCGGATCATTGATGAAAGCGGCGATCAGCGCCCGCGGGAAGAGCGCGAACAGCAACGTAAAGAAAGCTCCCAGCGAGAGGCTGATCTTGAGTGAATTGGCAATACCACTCTTCAGCCGGTGATAATTGCGCGCCCCGTAATTGTACCCGATCAGGGACTGCACTCCCACGGCGATGCCGATGAACACAAAAATGGGGATGGAAAACACGCGCGAGGCCACACCCAGAGACGCCACATTGAGGTCGCCATAGGCCGAGGCCAGATTGTAGGAAAGCACATTGCCCACACTCATCATCACCTGGCCCAGCGAAGCCGGAAGGCCGATGAAGAAGATCTCCCGGTAGATCTCCCAGCGTGGATGCAGATACTTGCGCGAAGGCCGCGCCACGCTGTGACCGGATAGGTAATACCAGAGGTAATAAGCCGCCCCCAGCCCCTGCCCGATCACGGTTGCCACCGCCGCGCCGGTCACTCCCATATTGAAGCCGAAGATTAACAGAGGATCCAGGATGATATTGGCCCCGGTACCGATGAACAACCCCAGCATCGCCTGCTTGGCCGCCCCTTCGGCCCGGATCAGCTGGATCAGGGTGAATTTGAGCAGCACGCAGGGGCTGCCGAGCAGGATGATACGCATGTATTGGGCGGCGGGAACCGCGGTCTGAGCGCTGGCGCCCACGGCCTTCAGCACCAGCGGGATGCCGAGCACGCCCAGCAGGCTTAAGAGGATCGACAAAGCCAGCGAACTGAACATCGCAATGGTGGTGGTCTCTTTGGCGCGGATATAATCCTTCTGTCCCAGAAGCCGGGAGAGATAACTGCCTCCCCCGATGCCGAAGATGCCCGCCAACGCCATCTGGAAAGTGAAGATCGGCAGCGCGATGGAAACAGCGGCCACCGGTATGGGGTCGTTGAGTTTGCCGATAAAAAAGGTGTCCGTGAGGTTGTAGAGGATATTCACCAGCATGCTGAGCACGCTGGGCAGCGCCAAATGTATGATGGCGCGCGTGACCGGCATCTGTTCGAGGACAAAGAGGTTTTTCTGTTTCATGCTGCTGGGGTGAAGTTCCTTTGATGGCGAGTTTTTTAGCTTGGCGCTTTTTGTCAACCGGACAAATTCTTTAACTCCTGTTGCCGGCAATGGCAGTTGGCATCCCGGTTGAGTTATCAATGCCGATGTCCGGCACATGATGTGGATGCTATGGTCAATGCATGATCGCGGGGTTATGAAGCAATCAAAAATACTTGACAAAATTCTCGGACTGTTCCAAGAAGTACCAAACTCCAGTCACCAAATCCCTTGGTCTGCGTAAGGCAGCATTGTTCATTGTGTGTAACGAAGGCCGCGCTAATTGGATACACCGGCCTTCAACCAGATTCATGAACTCGGCGCCGGTTCCGCCGGCGCCATTAACGAATCCAAGTATAGGGAGTAACAATGAAGAAAACAATCGTCCTGGCACTATTCACCCTCACCATCGCAGTCTCTTTCGCCACGATCTGGCATGTGAACAACAACGCTGGAATTGTGGCGGATTTCTCCACCCTCGACGCCGCCTTTGCCAGCGCACAGGTCGTAGCCGGAGACACGCTGTACGTCTATGGTTCGGCAGTTTCATACAGCCCGCCTGCCTTGACCAAGCGCCTGACCCTGATCGGGCCGGGCTATTACCTGAGCCAGAATACGGGATTGCAATACAGCCAGCTCCCGGCTTATATCACTAGTTTGACCTTGGATCCCGGTTCCGAAGGCTCTTTGGTCAGCGGCTTTATGTTTGACTATTGCTATGTCAACGCGGCCAGCGTAGTCGTGCAACGCAACAAGATCAGGAGATTGGACGTCACCCTACCCAACTGCTTAATCCTGCAGAACTATTTTTACGAGACCTTCAACTACGTCCACGCGATACATCTGAACGGAGCGACAAACGTCGTCGTGGCCAACAACTGGATCCATTTCTCGCAGGGGGGATGGTGCATCTATATGGAAGACAACAGCAGCGGGACTTTCTACAACAACTGCACCTGGGGCAGCTGCCGCTACCGCAACGCCGAGGTCTATAACTGCATCATCGACTGGGATGGGAATGGCTGGGAATGGAGCTTCAATTTCGACAGCAACTCCAACCTCCATCACAATGTCCTGATGAGTATAAATTACTGGGATTGGAACAATTATCTTTCCGACCCCACCAACGTTTATAATGTGACCGCGCAGGTTTTCGTACAATCAGGTAGTTATGACGCTTATTACCAGCTCTGCGCCGGTTCCCCCGCCATCGGAGCGGGAGTCAGCGGAGCGGATTGCGGCATGTTTGGCGGCTCGACCCCCTACAAACTCTCTGGCATTCCGGCGATTCCCACGATCTACAATTTCTCCGCCCCGGCCACAGGATTCACGATACCCATCCAGATCGGCGCCCGTTCCAACAATTGAGGCCGCCATGTATAAGCAGGCAATCCTCATTTTGCTGCTGAGCGGATTCATCCTTCAGCTGCCGTCAGCCATCAACCGGATCGAGTATTTCTGGGACGCGGATCCCGGCTATGGCAACGGAATCGCGCTGCCTTTCAGCGGGGGAGACGAAGTCACGGTGAACACCAGCATCTCCGCCTCCGGATTGACAGGAGGCATGCACATGCTGTATGTGCGGGCTCGCGACGACTCCGGCAAATGGAGCCTGAGCAGCCAGCGCATGCTCTTCAAAAGCAGCGCCCCAGACGTAAACATCACGCGCCTGGAGTACTTCTTCGACACTGATCCGGGCCAGGGTAACGGATACGCCCTCAGCTTCGCCCCCGGCTCTGAAATCGTATATCTGGACGAGATCAGCACCGCCGGCCTTGCTTATGGGCCGCACACGCTGTATGTCCGCGCCCAAAACGCCCAGGGCTATTGGAGCCAGAATGCCCGGCAGATGTTTGTGAAGCTCCCTGACTCAGTGCCGGATCTGACCGTACTTCGCTGCTATTTCGACGGCGATGCCTACAACTCCCAAACTCTGGCCGCCCTGCCTCTGAATGGCGATCCCACCGCCACCGAGATGAACTTCACGCTTGATCCAGCCAGCCTGGGCGTCGCGCCCGGCATGCACGTGCTGAATATCGTGGCGGAAAACACCGCCGGTTTCTCCAGCCAGATCATGAACAAGCTGTTCTATTACCAATCCACCGAGATTGAAAACCTGTCCCGCGCCGAGTGGTACTTCGCCGGCTCCGGCGCCGATTCGGATCAGATCTTCGCGCATCTATTCAGTTCTCCCGCCGAGGACGTCACCGCCTCCATTATAGCCTCCATCACGCATTTGCAGCAGGACGG
>CAYXEF010000123.1:0-5713 GCA_964463825.1 uncultured Candidatus Cloacimonadota bacterium
CTTGAACCTGGATCCCCGGACGCTTGTCCGGGGATCTTTTTTTGCCCCGCTCCGGCTATCATTGCGGACTCACTGCGGACTCATTACGGACAAAGTCCGCAGTGAGTGCGCAATGAGTCCGCAATGATAGCGGGGGCCGAATCGGGCGGCCGCAGAAAATCCTTTACAAAAAACGGCAGGATATTTATCAAGTCATCGAGCATAAAAACTAAAATGAGCAGCTGCCATGGCATCTGAAAACTCTCATGGATAAAGCAGCAGCTCATGAACGTACAAGTGCCGGCCTGGCTGGCAAAGGAGTTTCTTATGCGACCCAGATACGGGTTTTCGCCACTGGCGCCGGCCCGGAAGCGGGTTTTTGCGATTCTATGCAGGGGCGGGTTGGAGCTGGAAAGTATCCTGCATGGGTTTACTGTATCTCCACTCCCTTGGTCGCAAGCAATCCATCCATGCCAATTCCGAGTCAATTCATCAGTCATGCCGGCAGGGCAGTTTTGTCTCTGCCATTTGAAAACAAACACCAACAACACATAGTAAGGAGAAGAGATGAAAAAGCTGTTGATCTTAACCCTGCTCCTGTTGCTGGCTGTGCTGGCCTCAGCCGATATCTACACCATCGGCACCGGCACCTCCGCCAGCGCGACCAATCCCTGGTATGGATTGTACAACTATACTTGGAGCAAAACCATCTACACCCAGGCCGAGATAAGCGCCGCCGGCCTCACCGCCGCGGACGACATCATCGGCACCGGCTATTATGTCGGCAATACTCCGGGCAACTACACGATGCTGGATATCCGCATCTATGCCCGCCACACCACGCAAACCATGTACGACACCACCGACAACACCTACCCCGGCACCACCGGATTCACTCAGGTGTTTCAGGGTGATGTCACATTCAACGGGGGCGGTTGGCACTATATCCTGTTCGACGAACCCTTTGCCTGGAACGCGACCGAGAACATCGAGTTCCTCTATGAATGTTGGGACGGCGACAATCCCACAGGGTATCCCACCTTCCGCTACACCAGCACCTCCACCAATTATATGACCGTCTACAAGGGCGACGACACCAGTTTCCCGGCTGGCCTCACCGGCACCCGGACCTACAGCCGGGCCAATATCGCCCTGGTCACCGCGCAGACCACGCCGCCGCAACCGGCCGTGGTGGTCTTTCCTGCCGACGGAGCCACCCAGATCGCGCCCACCGCTGTTCTGTCCTGGGCTTCGCCGGATGGTTTTCCCGACGGCTACCGGCTGTCCCTGGGCACAGATAATCCGCCCACCAATATCGTTGATGATCAGAATCTGGGTGCCGTCAGCTCGTACAATCCGGATCCGGATCTGGAACTGGATACCACATATTATTGGCAGGTGATACCCTACAACCAGTTCGGAGACGCGACCAACTGCCCCGTTTGGAGCTTCTCCACGCATGGGGACGACACCATCGACAACCTGCCCTATCAGCAAAGCTTCGATGCCGTCACCGCGCCCGCCCTGCCCTTCGACTGGCAGGGTTTGATCGATCCACCGGGGGCCGCGGGCGCCGTTCTGGTAACCTATGTCACCTCTCCGCACAGCGCTCCGAACTGCGTCCGTATGTACAACGGCACAGTGGCGACCACCGAAGTGGTGTTGATCGCGCCGCAACTTGCCACCACCATCCCTGCCAATACGGTCCGGATGCGGCTGTGGGTCAAGGGCGGCGGCTCGAACTATACTCTCTACTTCGGAGTGATGGGCGATCCTGCCGATGTGAGCACTTTCACTCAGGTGGGATCAATCACGCCCACCACCGCCTGGCTGGAATATACCATTCCTTTCAATTCATACACCGGCACCGGGCGCTATCTGGCGATCCGCCACGGCCAGGGTGGGACAGGCCGGACTTTCTATGTCGATGATGTCGAGATCGAATTGATCGCCGCGGATGACCTGGCCTGCACTCACTTGCAGGGTAATACGACTCCGTCCGTGAATGTTGCGACAACTTACACCGCGTCGGTCTTCAACTGGGGCACCAATACCCAGAACACTTACACGGTCAAACTCTATGACAGCAGCAATACCGAACTCGCGATGATGGCAGGCGTTTCCTGCGCTCCCGGCGAGACGGTTCAAATCCCACTCACCTGGACCCCCACCGTTCAAGGTCCGGCCAGCATTTACGCCAAAGTGTTCCTGGCCGGTGACCAGAATACCACCAATGACCAGAGCCCCAACCTGAATATTACGGTCCAGCCGCCAGGGACAAACGTCGTCACTGTCGGCGAGGGAAATCTGGCAGAAGGGGTGCCGCTGGAATTCTACTATAAAAACAGCCTTTTCCAGTGTCTCTACTATCAGTCCGAATTGGGCGTTTACGGCAGCATCACAGCCCTCAGCTTCTACAACAATTTCGTGACCAATCTGCCGAACATGCCCTGCAAATTCTGGCTGGGCCAGACCGACCTCGCGGATCTCAGCGCGGGCTGGATCCTGCCCGGGACGGGGAATCTGACCCTGGTTTACGACGGCAATATCGACTTCCCCAGCGGCGAAAACACGATCACCATTCCGCTGCAGACGCCGTTCACCTACACGCAGGGCAATCTGGTGCTCTATGCCAACCGGCCTATGGACACGGTTTATTACAATAGCAACGACAACTTCCGGGCCCAGACCGTTGGTACCAACCGCGCCCGCAAGGCCTATTCGGACAGCGTCACCTACGATCCCCAGAATCCCTCCGCGGCGGGTACGCTTTCGGGAACTTTCCCCATGGCCTCCTTCTCTCTGATCACCAGCGGTTTCGCGGCTTTGAACGGAACTGTGACCTCCGGCGGAAACCCGGTTACGGATGTGGATATCGTGATCAACACCACCACCTACGCCACCACGACCAACGCGGCTGGTATGTACAACTTCCCCTTCGTGATCCCGGGCGCCTACACCGTCACCGCCAGTAAGATCGGCTATGAAAGCCAGACCCTGCCTGTGACCCTGGTCGCGGATGAAACCACCACTCTGAACTTCGCGCTCACCCCGTCCTCCAATGTGACGGTATCCGGAACCGTGGTCGGTAGCGATCAACCCACCGTAGGTTTGGCCGACGCCCAAGTATCGCTGTCCGGCATCGTGAATTACTCTGCCACCACCAACGCCAGCGGACAATTCACTATCCCTGGCGTTCTGTCCGGCAACAGCTACGGCTATCTGATCACCAAGGAAGGCTATCAGGATCTCACCGGAACAATCAACGTGGGTGCCACTGACCTTGACATGGGCACCCTGATCCTAAACGAGATCGCCGTTCCTCCCAGTCAGGTGGTCGCGGAAGAAAATGTCGCCCAAACCCAGGTCACCATCACTTGGAGGACTCCCGGCGCGAGCGGCGGCCCCCTCATGGATTTCGAGATCGACGACGGCGGCTGGATCCCTTCTTCCAACTGGGCCGACCCCCTGGGCGATTTTGAATGGACCAACACCTACGATGCAAGCAACTACGTGGTGGGTGGTTATCCCACCAGCGAGTTTCCCCCGCCCACCGCGCATTCCGGCACCGGACTCTGGGGAACCGTCCTGTACGCGCCTTACACCAACGCCGGCGGCTTCAGTTACCTGACTAAGGAATTCAACTTAACCGGGATCACCAATCCCCAAATGCGCTTCTGGAGTTGGAACAATTCCTTCGGCAACTGGGACTACGGCCAGGTGGCGGTGAACGGCACCGTGGTCTGGGGCCCGGATTGGGACACCACTCCCGTGGAATGGCTGGAAGTGGTGATCGACCTCACCCCCTACGCCAACATGGCCAACGTCAGCATCCAGTTCCAGCACTACACCACCACGGTGGTCAATTATGCCGGCTGGTACATCGATGACGTGTATGTGGGCTATGCGCAAAACATGGCGCGGACCACGCCATCGGCCGTGCCCCAAAGCATCTATGCCGGCCTGACCGAGCTCGAGGCCGCCCAGCGGTATGAAAGCAGAAACAGGACTTTCAGGGAAACCGCGCCTCCCGATCCCAGGACCGACCGCGTGCTTGAAGGTTACAAGGTCTGGCGCCTGCTGGCCGCCGACGAAGGCAACGAAACCCTCTGGAACCTGATCACGCCGGCCACCATCGCCGACACCACCTTTGTGGACTTGGCCTGGAGCCCGCTGCCTTCCGGAGTCTACAAGTTCGCGGTCAAGGCAGTTTACTCCAACAACGTGCTCTCCGTGCCCGCCTTTTCCAACGAGATCCACAAAGGCATGATGGGCGTCCTGACCGGCACTGTGACCGAATTCGGCACCAACGTCACGATCGCTGACGCCACCATCTCCGCCGGGGATTACAGCGGCAGCTCCAACGCCCAGGGACAGTATTCCTTCCTGGTCTATCAGGGCACCTACGAAGTAACCTGCTCCAAGCCCGGCTACCAGACAGGCTCACAGGCCGGTGTGAACATCGTGGGCACACAAACCACGACGGTGAACTTCGTGCTGACCGAGATCACGCTTCCGCCCAATGGCGTGCAGGCCGCAATCAACGGCCCGAACGTCAATGTTACCTGGATGCCCCCCGGAACCGGCGGCGGGGAATGGATCCATTACGACAGCGGACAAAACAATGACAGCATCGGCACCGGCGCTGCCGCGGACTTCGATGTCGCCATCCGCTTCCCCGGATCAGCGCTCACGGATTACATCGGCATGAGCCTTTACGCCGTGAAGGTGTGGCCAGCCCAGGCGGGAACCTTCTCCGTCCGCGTCTGGACCGGCGGCACACCCGCTGCGCCCGCCCAGATGGTCGTGGATCAACCCTTCACGCCTGCCCCGTTGGATGCCTGGAACACCGTGGTATTGAACAACCCGGTCACAGTGACCAATCAGGAACTCTGGTTCGGATATCGCTGCAACGTCACCGGAGGTTATCCAGCGGGCTGCGACGCCGGTCCTGCGACCGACGGTTTCGGCAACATGATGTATTACCAGAACGCCTGGAGTACTTTGCTGGCGCTGGCCCCGACCCTGGACTACAATTGGAACATCCAGGGCTACGTAGGTTATTCCGCGCCCACCGCGGCTCCAACGCTCACACCGGTCGCTTTGGAGGACGATTATGACCGCTACAGCACCGGTTCGCTGAGCAGCAGGTCCGTTGTGGGCGGAACCCAGGCCCGCAGCGCGAATGCAGGCTTCTACAGCGAAGAAATCAGGACCCCGGAGCTGTTTGACGTCCGGCCAACCATAAACCGCACACTTGACGGATACCGGGTCTGGCGTCTGCAGCAAGGCCAGGAAGGCAATGAAAGCGCCTGGAACCTCCTCACGCCGGACGCCATCACCGCCACCGCCTGGCAGGACACGGGGTGGGACAACCTGCCCGACGGTACCTACAAATGGGCCGTCAAAGCCGTCTATACGGGCGGCGCGCTCTCCGTACCCGCCTTTTCCAACGCACTGGTAATGATCACGGAGATCGGCACCATCGCCGGCATCGTGCGCACCATGCAAAACGCCCCCATCATGGGTGCGACCATCACCTGCGGCGATGTGACCGCCACCACCAACGCCAGCGGCGCCTACAGCATGCAGGTGGAAGCCGGGACCTGGAGCGTGACGGCCAGCCACCCGAACTACGCCTCCGTCACCCAGACCAACATTCTCGTGGTGACCGGACAAACCACCACCGTGAACTTCCAGCTGCCCGCCAGCACGACCCTGCTCTCCGACGGCT
>CAYXEF010000124.1:0-5536 GCA_964463825.1 uncultured Candidatus Cloacimonadota bacterium
CGGTCGATGTGGTAAATGCGGGAGATGACCGTGCGGCCTTCCGCCACCATCGCCGCCAGGACGAGGGCCGCGCTGGCTCGCAGATCGCTGGCCATGACCTCGGCACCGCTCAGCTGCTTCACACCGCGCACGCAGGCGATATTGCGCTCCAGACGGATATTGGCCTGCAGACGGTTGAGTTCCGCCACATATAGGAAGCGGTCGGGAAAGATCGTATCTTCAATGAAACTGACCCCTTCGGCAAGGGACATGAGGACGGTGAACTGGGCTTGGAGATCGGTCGGAAATCCTGGATAGGGCAGAGTGAGGATGTCCACTGGCTGGATCATGCGGGGCGGCTGGACAGTGATGCTGTCGGCGCCGATGTCCAGTTCGCAGCCTGCGGCGCGCAGCTTCTCCAGCAGGATATCCAGATGCCCAGGCCGGCAATTGGTCACTGTGACCGGCTGAGTGCTCAGCGCTCCGGCAATGAGGAAGGTGCCTGCTTCGATGCGGTCCGGGATCATCTCCAGATCGACGGGGCGCAAACTCTCCACACCTTCGATGCTGAGACTGGTGCCGCCTCTGCCCTCGATGCGCGCGCCCATGGCATTGAGCATATCCACGGTGGCGTCGACCTCCGGTTCGCGGGCGGCGTTGTGGATGTGGGTTTGACCCTCGGCCAGGACGCAGGCCATGAGGGCGTTGATAGTGGCTCCGACGCTGGATTTGGCAAAGTGGATTTCGGCTCCGCGCAGTTTGGAGGCGCGGGCGTGGATGTAGCCATGCTCAAGGCTGATCTCGGCGCCCAGTGCTTCCATCGCCGTCAGGTGCAGATCCACGGGCCGTGTGCCGATGGCGCAGCCGCCGGGAAATGAGACTTTGGCCTCGCCGAGACGGGCCAAAAGCGGCCCCAGCACATAGATCGACGCGCGCATCTTGCTTACCAGCTCGTAGGGTGCCTCGCAGGAATTGATCCCGGAACAATCGATGGCCAGGCTGCCGTGTGCGTAGTCCACGTGGGCGCCGAGGACGCGCAGGAGGTGGGCCATGGTTCTCAGGTCGATGAGATCGGGAACATTGCGCAGCACAGATTTGCCCGGCGCCAGCAAACTTGCGGCCAGAGCGGGCAGGATGGCGTTTTTCGCTCCGCCCACGGCGATGCTGCCGCTCAGGGCGCGGTTTCCTTCAATAATGAAGCGTTCCATGGTCTATCCTTAAGTCGTTCTATGATTATCGGGCCAGCAGCAGGCAGCGTTCAAGTCCGGCCAGATCGTTCAGCGCTTCCCGGCAGATGAAGCCGGATACGGCGGCCAGGGCGAGAATGGACTCCCGTTGCGTGGCGCCGTGCTCCAGACAGAGCAGCCCACCCTCGGCCAGATAATTTCCTGCTCGGTCCAGAATGCGGCGATACGCATCCAATCCGTCGGAATCGGCCCACAGCGCCGTGCGCGGCTCGTAAGCGCGCACGCGGGGCTCCAATTGTCCATACTCGGAGTCGCTGACATAGGGCGGATTGCTGACTATGAGATCGTAGACGGAGCCTGACTGCGGCCAGAGATCGGCCTGCACAAACTCGATCCGGCAGTCATGGCGCCGGGCGTTGCGCTCAGCCAGGAGCAGGGCTTCCGGGCTGATCTCGGTGGCGGTCACCCGGGCCCGGTGTTGCCGGTGTTTGATAGCGATGGCGATGGCGCCGCTGCCGGTGCCGATGTCCAAGACGCGTGCTCCGGATTGGATCTGGCGCAGGGCGCACTCCACCAGGATTTCCGTTTCCGGACGCGGGATAAGCACCCAGGGGTTGACCTCCAATTCCAAGCCGTAGAACCAGGCCTTGCCGAGTATGTATTGCGGCGGTTCCTGCCGGTCAAGGCGCTGTATATAGGACTGCCAGAGGCTTTGTTGGCCGGGGCTGAGTTCCAGATCGCGCTTGAGCGGCAGCTCCAGCGGAGTGCAGCCCAGCAGACAGGAAAGCAGGAAGTTGAGGTCGGAGCGCCGCCCTTGCTCCTGCCGGGAAAACGCGGCTGTGAGGGCGCCGGCGGTCATGCTTCGGAAGTGGAGTTGGGTGTGATTTTGCGGGTGATCCGGACTTTGCGGCCGCCGTTTAAAAACTCCAGCCGGTCGCAGAGGTGGTAGAGCATGAAGAGACCGCGTCCGTGGCTTTCGGTGTTGAGGCCGGGCTGTTGCTCGAGGCGGCGTTGCCAGTCCGCGTGGTCAAAGCCGTCGCCATCGTCCTCCACGCCGATGCTGACCAAATCGCGCGCCCGGTCGACCGTCACTTCCAAACGGATGCGGCGGTTGGCGATGTGGGGCTGCTGCAGCAGTGCGGCGATCAGGGTTTGCAGCTCGGAATGCGAACAGCCGCGCTGCTGCGGACTCAGCCCAAGCGTGCCGTGCACGAGGGCATTGGCGAGCATCTCGTCAAGGCAGGCGATGACGGCGTTACGGGTCTCGGGCGGGAGTGGCAGATTGCGCTGCAGAAAGGAGCCAAGCCTGCGGGGTTCGTTGTGCTGGAGATAGCTGGCGGGATTGAGTACGCAGGAGAATTGGGCCACTTCCAGATGCTGCATGAAGTTGTCGTTCCGGGCGGAGGCCTGAGCCTTTTGCAGCGAGGCTTTCACCGTGGAAAGGAGGTGGCGCGAATCCACCGGTTTCTGGATGAAGTCCGAAGCGCCGAGGCGTATGGCACGCTGGAAATATTCCGGTTCCAGATAGGCGGTCATGAATACGAAATCCAATGGCTGCTCCTCCTGGCGCAGTTCCTCCAGCAGTTCAAAGCCGGACTTGCCCGGCATCTCGATGTCGCAGATCACGATGCTGTAGGGATCCCGGCGATGCATGTGCAACGCGTCATTGGCGCTGTAAGCGCCGTCAGCCGGAAAACCCTGCGCGGCCAGCAGGGAGCGCAGGTTCTCCACAACGGAGGGGCTGTCGTCCACGATCAGGATGCGCGGGACTGTTTCGCTCATTGCAAGTTGACGGGGAAGAGTTGATTGAGTTTGAGCATCGCGAAGAGGTCATAAATGGCCTGCGAACTGCGCACAACCTCGATATCCCCGCCCTTGCCGATGAAATCCTTGTAAAAAAGCAGCAGCTTGCCGATACCGATGCTGCTGATGTTTTTGCACTCGGAGAGATCCAGTTCCAGAAGCCTGGCCTCCGACTGCAGCACCTCCTGCAGGCGTTCCTGCAGCAGGTGGGCGTTGTCGCTGTTCAGGAATCCTGAGATCTTCATCTCCGCCCGGGCATCCACATAGTTGATCTCAATATTCATGGCCAACTCCTTGTCTGATAAGATAATGTCAATTCTCGCTGCCGTCGGGCGGATGTCAAGCCCTTATTCAGCATAGCCGCGGATCCTTTTCAGGACGGCGCTTTGCACCTGAGCCGGGGCGATCTCGTATTTTTTGAACTCCAGCGTATAAACCGCGCGGCCCTGGCTGAGCGAGCGGATGCGCGTGGCGTAGCCGAACAACTCGGAGAGCGGCACGTCGGCGACGACCTCCTGCTGATATTCGTTGTGGCGGCGCATAACGCTGATGTGGCCGCGTTTGGCGTTGATGTCCGCGATAATGTCGCCCACAAAGTCGTCCGGGCTGAGCACGGTGAGCAGCATGACCGGCTCCATGATCACCGGAGCCGCCTCGCGCAGGCCTTTGCCGACGGCCATCGAGGCCGCGATGCGGAAGGCGAGTTCGTTGGAGTCCACCGGATTGAAATCCCCGCCAATGAGTTCCAGCTTGACCCGTTCCACGTTGCCGCTGATCAGCGGACCGTCGTTGAGGGCGTTGAGCGCGGCTTCCTCTATCGCCTTGTGATACTCGTGCGGGATCTGGTCCAGACTCACATGATTGACAAACAGGTTGCGGGCGTCGTCCGGCAATTGCTGCAAGCTAAGCGGGGTGAGGCGGAAACGGACCTTGGCGTAGTTGCCCTTGCCATTGAGGTCGCGCTGGAAGGTTTCTTCGCTTTCCACGGTCCGGGTGATCGTCTCCTTGTATGAGACCTGCGGATTGCCGACATTGGCGCCGACTCCAAACTCGCGGCGCAGGCGGTCCACAATAATCTCCAGGTGCAGCTCGCCCATGCCGGTGATCAGCGTTTGGCCGGTATCCTTGTCCACGCGGACGCGGAAGGTGGGATCCTCTTCCTCGAGCCGGGACAGGGCGTCGCTCAGGGCTTCCTGGTCGGCCTTGGTTTTGGGCTCTATGGCCACCGCGATCACGGTGTCCGGAAAGTGCATTTTGCTGAGCAGGACGTTGATGTTGCCGTCGGTGAGCGTGTCGCCGGTGCCCAAAAAGCGGCAGCCGACGAAAGCGCCGATATCCCCGGCGTGGAGCTCGTGCAAATCGTGTTTGCGGTTGCTCATCATGTGCAGGATGCGGGAGACGCGTTCGCGCTTGCCATTGTTCTGGATGGTGAAGCTGGCGCCTTTTTTCAGCGTGCCGGCATAGACCCGGACGTAAACCAGTTTGCCCACATATTTGTCTCCCTGCACCTTGAAAGCCAGGCCCACAAAGGGAGCCTTGGGATCGGGCGGGATCTCCACCAAAGCCTCGGTCTGGGGATCAAAGCCGGTGGGCGGCGGCACCTCCAGGGGCGAGGGCAAAAAGTCGCAAATCGCGTCCAGCAGAAGCTGTACGCCTTTGTTTTTGAGCGAGGAGCCGCAGAGCACGGGCACGAAGCGGCAGCTGACGGTGCCCTGGCGGATGGCGCGGCGGATCAGCTCCGGCGGGATCTCCTCACCCTCCAGAAAGGCGTTCATCAATTCGTCGTCAAACTCGGAAATGTGCTCCAGCAGTTCTTCGCGCTTTTCCTGCGCCGTGGCCAGCATGGCGGGCGGGATCTCGTCCAAAGGCACCTGGTTGCCCAGAGTGAGGGGGTCGAAACCCCAGGCCTGCATGGTGATGAGGTCGATCACGCCGCAGAAGCTGTCCTCCTTGCCGATGGGGATGTTGATCGGCCGGGCCAGCGGGGTGAGGCGGTCGTGGATCATCCCGATCACCTGCTCGTAATCGGCGCCCAAGCGGTCCAGCTTGTTCACGTAGGCGAGGCGGGGGATGTTGTAGCGGTCGGCCTGGTGCCAGACGGTTTCCGATTGCGGCTCGACTCCCGCCACGCCGCAAAAAATGCCCACGGCGCCGTCCAAAACGCGCAGGCTGCGTTCCACCTCGGCGGTGAAATCCACATGCCCGGGCGTGTCGATGATGTTGATCTGGCGGTCTTTCCAGACACAGGTCACGGTGGCGGAGGTGATGGTGATGCCCCGCTCGCGTTCCTGCTCCATCCAGTCCGTGAAAGTGTTGCCATCGTGCACTTCGCCCATTTTATGCAAAAAACCGGTATAAAACAGGATCCGCTCCGTGGTCGTGGTCTTCCCGGCATCGATGTGGGCCATGATGCCGATGTTCCTGATCCGGCGCAGCGGACTGTCTGGGTCGCTGTTCATAATAAAGTTCCTGAGCACACCTTTGGCGTTTTAATGATTTGAAAAACCAAGATAATCAACATACCAAGTTTGTCCATAAAAACTTTGCGCGACCCTGTCCGGACACCG
>CAYXEF010000125.1:0-5492 GCA_964463825.1 uncultured Candidatus Cloacimonadota bacterium
GCTAGAAAGTGATGTTCAGCGTGCTGCCAAGGACATAGTTGTTGGGTTTGCTGCTTGATTTGGCAGGCACAGATTCCGTGGCGATGCCGAAGGCACCGTAAGCGGCCAGCTGCATGAGATCGGGTATTACATCGTACTCGATGCCGGCGTTCACCTCAAATCCGCGATCCACCACCAGTCCGGCAGCGCCGAACAATTTCGATTTCTGGCAGAGTTGGAAGCCGACGTTACCCACCAGAGAGAAGACACCGTCGTTGTTGGGGTAGTCGTACGGGCTGTCCCAATAGAGGTTGACACCATCGTGATGCTTGCCGAAGCCGTAGATGTAGAGGCCGTTCTGGTAGTAGGGGGAGAGGGTTTCTATACCGTTCTCCGTAGCGAAGAGCAGATCTCCACCGACCTGGAGGGGTCCGAGCATGGCATTGGCCTTCACTGCGGCGCCCAAACCGAACTCGTCATCAGCCGGGTCGTTGAAATGCATGCCGGCAAAAACACTGGCTTTCAGATCCAAGGGGCCGGCGGCCATTTCGGCAAAAGGCATCAGGGTGAAGGTGCTGTATTTGTTCAGACCCGAATGTCCGTAGGAGGCGAAAACGCCCCAGGGCAGGGGATTGGAGGCCTGCATGTTGATCAGGAAGTAGTTGTAGTCGTCATCATCGAAGAGGTTCAGTTCCTGGGACTTGATCCATCCGAGATGGGTCTCAAATCCCAACAGACTGTCCATATTGAGCATCACACCGGAAAAGGAATCGTCGATGATCAGGCCCATGTTGTCTGCCCAATACTGCTGGCCGACGCGGACATTGGACCGGATGGCGTTGATGCGGTAATCGATGTACATCTGATAGGCGCTGAGGCTGACCGAGCTGGGGATGCCGCCGCCGTATCCGCTTTTATCCTTGTAGGGATAGGAACTCAGGTTTCCCCAGGTGACATCGCCGAATTGCAACTGGGCCAACAGCAGCAACTGGGGATGCAGCATCGTTTTCATTGTGAGGCGCAGACGGCTGTCGACATGACCTCCGTCAGTTTCATACTGGTTGTTGTAGATGGCGCCGCGGGTGCGGATTTCACCCTCGTAGTCAAAGTCGATCGCGGCCAGAAGGCTGACCAGCATCAGGGGTACGAGAATCAGAAGTAGTTTTTTCATCGGTTTATTCTCCTATGTTTATTGGGGGATAATACATATATAATAAGACTTTCGCCCGCTGGGGGCAAAGTGTTTTTTTAAAACTTAAGCATCTCCAGATGAAGTTCGTTCTGCATGATTTGAATATCTCTTTGCAGATTTGGGATGATGGGCACACCCAGCCGCTGGATCTCCAGCTGCTTCTCATACTCCTTTTCGCCTGCCACCCAGATCCTCTCGCGGCCCGGCAGGAGTCGCGAGCGCTGCAACTCGCGGCAGATCTGGCCGCAGGTCGCGCGGAAGCTCTTCAGGTCGGTGAAGAAATCGATATTGATGGCGAGGAAGAAGTGTCCGAGCCGGTAGGGAGCGGCTTTGCCGGATGCGTCCTGGCCCAGCAGCTGGTTCAGGAAAGCGCCGTTCTGCAGCGCCGCGCAGAGGATTTCGACCATGCCGGAGAGTCCGTAACCTTTGTGGCTGCCGGAGAGTTCGTCGGTGCCGCCGACCGGTAGCAGCGATGCGGTCTGTTTGACCAGATCCACCAACAGGCGGGGCGTGTCCGTGTGGGGCCGGCCTTCCAGGTCGATGGCCCAGCCGGCAGGCGTGTCCTTCTCTTCGCGGGCGTATTGCTCGATCTTGCCACGCTGGCTGATCGAGGTGGCGGCATCGTAAACAAAAGGAAAGGGCAGATCCGTGGGCGCGCCGAAGCAGATGGGGTTGGTGCCCAGAAGCGGCTCCACGCCGTTGGTGGGACAGACGGAGGGACGCGCGTTGGTGAAATTGAGGCCGATCATATCCGCCTGGCAGGCCATTTCCGCGTAGTAACCGCAGATGCCGAAGTGGGTGGAATTGCGCACCGCCACGGCGCCCAGGCCGAAGTTGCGCGCCTTGTCGATCGCCGTTTGCATGGCACGGTGGGCGATCACATGCCCCATGCCGTGATTGCCGTCCCAGACTGCGGTGGCGGCTTTGTCCCGCAGGACATCGATCCGGGTGACGGGTTGTTGGATGCCTGCTTTGATGCGGTCGTAATACATCTTGAGGCGTCCGATGCCGTGGGACTCGATGCCCCGCAGGTCGCTGGCGATCAGGATATCGGAGCAGACAGCGGCATCTTCAGCCGGCACTCCGATGCGGGTAAAAACCTCTTCCATAAAGGCTTTCAGTGTTTCGACGGGTAAACGTAGCATAGTGTCTCCCTGGCTTAATTGCGGGGCAGGATGGCCGCCTTCAGCGGCGGAAAGCCGTTGAAATTGACGGAGGAATAGCTCTGAGTGTAAGCCCCTGCCGTGAAAATGTAGACCCGGTCGCCGGGCCGGGCGGTGTCCGGCATGTGATACTTGTAATACTCGTACATGATGTCCATGCTGTCGCAGGTCGGGCCGGCGAGAATGACTTCGTCCGCCAGGCCCTCGCGCTCGAAGTAGATCGGATACTTGATCGATTCGTCGATGGTCTCGATCAGGCCGCCAAATTTGCCCACATCGAGATACACCCATTTGTAGAGGTTGTTGCGGGCCTTGCTGGAGATGTTGATCACCTCGGACACCAGCACTCCGGCATCCGCGACCAGCGAGCGTCCCGGCTCCATCACCAGATGAGGCAGGTGTGCGCCGAAATCTTCACTCAGAAAACGCTGGATTTCCGCGCTGTATTCCTGCAGCGAATAGGTGGGATCGACATAGTTGGCGGGATAACCGCCGCCCAGGTTGATCATCCTGAGTTCTATCCCTTCCTCCAGCACGGCGTCGAAAAGGTACTTGCAGCGCGAAATGGCGTCGTCCCATTGGCCGATGTCGCGCTGCTGCGAGCCCACGTGGAAGGACAGCCCCCAGGGCTCCAGACCCAGTTCCGCGGCCTGCAGGACGAGGTTGTAGATCACGTCTGAATGCGCGCCGAACTTGCGCGAGAGCGGCCAGTCCGCGCCGGTGCCCTCGGTCAGAAGGCGAAAGTAGACCCGGCTGCCGGGCGCGTGGCGGGCGATGTTTTGCAGGTCGTTCTCGCTGTCCGTCACGTACAGGCGCACGCCTTTGCGGTAGAAGAAACGTATGTCCTCGGCTTTCTTGATTGTGTTGCCGAAGCTGAGGCGTTCCGGCCCGATACCCAGGCGCAGGAGCTGCTTGAGTTCGTAGATCGAGGCGACGTCGAAATTGGAGCCCAGGCGATGCAGGAGCAGCAGGATCTCGTTGAGGGGGTTGGCCTTGACGGCGTAATAGGTCTGCAGATCCGGGAGGCTGGCTTGCAGTTGGCGGTATTTGTCCTCGATGATGTCCAGATCCATGATCAAAAGCGGCGTCTGGCGTTGGGCCGCGAAGCGCTTGACGCGTTCGAAGCGCTCCGGCTCGATGTAGCGCTGCAGATTGAAGTGGTAAGGTTCTTTATACATCAGTGTCTTCCGTTTTGGTGATTATTGTTGACAGGCCTGACCCCAAGCCATCACTGAACCGAAAATGCCCGTTTCCAGAGCAGGAACATCACCACCACCCAGATCTGGCGGCTGTGGTCCAGACGCCCGTTCTGGTGGTCGATAAGCAGGCGCAGCGCGTAACGGGAGTCGATCCACTGGTCTTTGGCCTCGGCGCGGATCAGTTCCCTCACGTCGGCGAAGAATTCCTTCTTCAGCCAGCTGCGCAGGGGAACGGGAAAGCCCAGCTTGCGCTTGTCCACCACATGTTCCGGCACCACGTCGCTGAAAGCCCGGCGCAATACATATTTGGTGGTGCCGTGGCTGAGTTTGTGATGCGTGGGAATGCGCAGGGCGACTTTGAGCACTTCGCGGTCGAGGAAAGGCACGCGCAGTTCCAGCGAGTTGGCCATGGTCATTTTGTCGGCTTTCATCAGGATGTTGCCGGGCAGCCAGGTGTGGAGGTCGATATATTGCATGCGGGCGGGATCGTCCAGATCCGCGCATTGTGCGTAAAAGGGCGCCGTGACGCGGCTGGCGTCGGAGTGGGTTTTAACGCTTTGCCGGTCCAGATTGGTGATGTATTTTTTTTGCGCCGCCGGGAAAATGTGGGCATTGCCGTAGAATCTCTTCTCCAGCGGTGTGCTGCCGCGCTGCAGGAAGCTGCGGCCTTTGAGGCCTTGCGGCAGGAGTCCGGCCGCGTGGTAAAGGGCGGGCTTGACAAAGCCGGGCAGGTAGTTGAAGGGGCGCAGGGACAAAGGCTCGTGATAGATGTTGTAGCCGCCGAAGAGTTCGTCCGCGCCTTCGCCGGAGAGCACCACGGTGATGTATTCGCGCGCCATGCGGGCCAAAAAGAAGAGCGAAATGGCGGAAGGATCGGCCACCGGCTCATCCTGATGCCAGGCCAAACGCGGCAGCGTGTCCCAATACTCCTGCGGGGTGATGATGTACTCGTGATGCTGGGTTTGCAGGCGCAGCGCGGTTGCCTTGGCCACGCTCAACTCCGAATATTCCTCTTCGCGGTAGCCCACGGAGAAGGTGTGGATGTCCTCGTACTTTTTGAACAGCGCGCAGATCACGGAGGAATCGACTCCGCCGGACAGGAAGGCGCCGCGTGGCACATCGCTCAAGCGGTGGCAGCGCACCGAATCGTCCATCACGGCCCGCAATTCGGCGGCGGTATCCTCCAAACTGCGGCTCTCGTCCGGCTCGAAGCGGATCTGGAAGTATTTACCGGTTTGCAGCCCGGATTGGCCGACACGGAACCAGCATGCCGGCGGCAGTTTGCGGATGCCGGCGAACATCGTCTCTGGCTCCGGGACATATTGGAAGGTCAGGTAGTTCAAAAACGCGGTGGGGGAGACCGCGCGGCTCACATCCGGATGCTCCAGCAGCGCCTTGATCTCCGAGGCGAAGGCCCAGCCGGAGGCGTTTTCGGTGTAGTAGAGAGGCTTGATGCCGAAGTAGTCCCGCGCGCCGAACAATTCGCCCTTCTTCAGATCGTAGATCACGAAGGCGAACATCCCGCGCAGGCGCTTGACGCACTCTTCCCCAAGTTCCTCATACAGGTGCAGGATCACCTCGGAGTCGGTTTGCGTGCTGAACACATGGCCGCGCTCACGCAGGTCCTGGCGCAGCTCCGGGTAGTTGTAGATCTCGCCGTTGAAGATGAGCCAGAGGCTTTGATCTTCGTTGGGGATGGGCTGATGGCCGGTGTTGAGGTCGATGATGCTCAGGCGGCGGAAACCCAGGCCGATATTGGCTTCCCGGTGATAACCGCTGTCGTCCGGACCGCGGTGGGCCATCACATCCGTCATTCTTTGCAGGACAGATCCGTCCACAGCCTCAGCGGGGCGACGGTTATAAACGGCAACTATACCACACATGCGGGCATCTGTCTCCCTTGTCGGTCGGATTGTTCATTGATTATCACAATCGCAGGCACAGCCGCTAATTGTCAAG
>CAYXEF010000126.1:0-5400 GCA_964463825.1 uncultured Candidatus Cloacimonadota bacterium
CGGCGATAATTTTCATTGACAGGGACTGCCGATTTGTCAGTATGGTAAGTTATCAAAAAGGAATAGCATGATGAAGATCAAACTGACCCGGGAGTTTGTCCACAAACTGCCCAAGACCGACCTGCACGTGCATCTCGACGGCAGCGTGCGCATCGCGACCATTATCGACCTGGCCAAACAGGGCAACATCAAACTGCCCACCCTGGATGCCAAAAAACTGCGCCAATTGATCGTCTGCGGCGAGCACACCCAGAGTCTGGATGATTACCTGCGCGGCTTCCCCATCGTCAACCTTGTGCTGCAGAGCAAAGAAGGCCTCCAGCGCGCGGCCTACGAACTCGCCGAGGACGCGGCCGCCGAGAACGTGCGCTATATGGAGGTGCGCTACTCCCCCATCCTGCACACCGATGAAGGACTCAAACTGACCGAGATCTCCCAGGCCGTGATCGATGGGCTCAAACGCGCTGAAAAGGACTTCAACATCAAGACCGGCGTGATCATCTGCGGCATCCGCAACATGGATCCCGCCACCTCGATCAAACTGGCCGAGCTGGCCATCGCCTTCAAAAACAAGGGCGTGATCGGCTTCGACCTCGCCGGAGGCGAATACAACCACCCCGCCAAACACCACAAGGAAGCCTTCGACCTGGCCTTAAAAAACAACCTCAATATCACCATCCACGCCGGCGAAGCCTACGGCCCCGAAAGCATCCACCAAGCCCTCCACTATTGCGGCACCCACCGCATCGGACACGGCACCAGGCTGCGCGAGGATGGCGACCTGCTCAACTATGTCAACGACCACCGCATCCCGCTGGAGATCTGCATCAAAAGCAATTTCCACACCAAAGCCGTGCCGGACATCCGCAGCCATCCCATCGACTTTTACATCGACTACGGCCTGCGCGTGACCATCAACACGGACAACCGCATCATTTCGGACACCACGGTCACGGACGAATACATGCTCGCCGTCAACGAACTCAAGCTGGACTACCCCACCCTCAAATACGTGATCCTCAACGGTTTCAAGAGCGCGTTTCTCCCTTACAAGGAGCGCGTGCGCCTGATCAACGAGACACTGCGCGAGTTTGACGAGATCGAGGAACAGGAACTCAAGACCCGGGTCAAGGTGAAGGAAAACCTCTGAGGAGCAGCCATGCGGGAATTGATCCAGGACGCTTTCACCACCGCCGGAAGGACCCTGCGGGCCTTTGTCCAGGCTGACGACAACTTCGGCCGCATCGAGGCCGTGGCCCGTGCTCTGGCTGCCTGCTTCCAGGCCGGCGGCAAGGTCATTGTGTTCGGCAACGGCGGCTCTCTTTGCGATGCCACGCATTTCGCCGAAGAACTCACCGGCCGTTACCGCCAGGACCGTCCCGCCCTGCCCGCCATCGCGCTGAACGACCCCGCCCACATCAGCTGCGTGGCCAACGACTACGGCTTCGAATACATCTTCTCCCGCGGCGTGGAAGCCCTGGCCCGGCCCGGAGACGTGGCGGTCGGCCTCTCCACCAGCGGCAATTCCAGCAATGTGATCGCCGCGCTCAAGATCGCCCGTGACCGGGGCTGCCGCACTGTCGCCATCCTCGGCGGCGAAGGAGGGCTTCTGGCCGGCACCTGCGACTTCGAACTGCTCGTTCCCGCGGATACCAGCGACCGGGTCCAGGAACTGCACATCATCATCCTGCACATCCTCGTGCATTGCGTGGAGATCCTGCTCTTCGGCGAGAGTGAGGAAGGCAGCTGAACCAATGCGCAAGTATCTGACCTGCCTCTTCCTGCTGCTGGCGGCTTTGTCTGCCTGGGCCCAGGGAAATTATTACGATGCCGTCATCAACCTCAGCGGACAGCAACTCTACGCCGGGCTGCACGGCCTGATCTCCACCAACAGCTACAGCAGTTACGACGGCGCCAAAGTCTTTCTCTTTCAGGATCTGGACAACACCGACGGCAATGTGACCTGCATCTATACGGGCGAGATCTATTACGTGGGTTTCAACTACACCGGCTCGAGCAATCCCAATACAGAACACACCTATGCTCAAAGCTGGTTTTCCTCTCCGGAATCCTCCATCAAGAAAGCCGATCTGCACCACCTCTTTCCCTCGAATTCAGTGGTCAACAGCTCCCGCGGCAACTATCCGCTCTTCACCGTCGCCAATCACGCCGCCGCCAACGTCTATTACAGCTACACCCCCTGGCAAAGCTTTCGCGGCGTCAGTTACACCGGCTACACCGTTTTCGAGCCCGCCGATGAGACCAAGGGCGATATCGCCCGCGCCCTGCTTTACTTCAACACCCGTTATTACGACACCCTCACGCAGCAGAACGTGAACATGCTGCCGGACCTGGTGCAGTGGCACAGCTCCGATCCGCCAGACGCCGCCGAGATCGCCCGCAACGCCGCTATCTACGGCTTCCAGGGCAACCGCAACCCCTACGTGGACCATCCGGAGTTCGTGGACCGCATTTGGGGCGGGACGGCATCGGACGATCCCGCCTCCAGCCCCTCTGCCAGCCTGGTTTTGGCTGGCGTGGGCCCCAACCCCTTCCGCGGGTCCACCACCCTGACCCTGAACAGCAAATCAAGGCTGGAGGCCGAGGTGGAGATCTTCAACAGCCGCGGCCAAGAACTACGCTCCTGGCGCCAAACTCTGCCCCCAGGCGAATCCCGCCTCAGCTGGAACGGTACCGACGCTGCCGGACAGCGCCTGCCCGCGGGACTTTACCTGATCCGTGTGAGCGCAGCCGGCAACTGCGTCACCGCCAAAGTCGCTTCCTACTGAACCCCACCGCGACCAGCGCAGGCACCGTCTCTCCGCGTTTCTTCCTATAGACCGCATAGCCCGGCGGATAAATCGCTTGACAGCATCCCCCACAGTCAAATAGCATCGATCCGGCTCTGCCAAGGGAGGAAATATGCTCCGGATCAACCAAGCGCTGCTGGCCGGTTTAGCTTTATTCATGGCCGTTTCCCTGCAGGTACAGGCGGATGTCTGGCTCTGGGCTACTAACGCCGGTGGAACCGATTCCGAAATGGCCATCGGCATGGCCGTGGACAGCTGGGGTAACAGTTATGTGACGGGTCAATTCTATGATACCTGCTATTTCGGCGCTACGGTTCTTGTCTCTCAGGGCAGCTCCGACATCTTCGTGGCAAAAATGGACAGGCATGGCAACTGGCTGTGGGCAGTCCGGGCCGGAGCACCTTATCACCCCAGCGCCAACTACAATGATATGGGCTATGACATCGCTGTGGATGCCGCGGGAAACGCTTATGTCTGCGGCGGTTGTTCCCCCAATTCCAGTTTTGGCGCGCACATCGTCGATGCCGATCCCGACAACCGCTTTTTCATCGCCAAGATCAGCTCCGAGGGCAATTGGCTCTGGGCACAGCGCGCCGGTGGCTATTCCGGCGTTTTCACCCACGGCTGTTGCGTCGCCGTCGATGGCTCCGGAAACGTCTGCCTGAGCGGAGTGTTCTATTCCCAAGGCCAATTCGGGGATGAAACTCTGGTCTCCGACGGATTATTCTCCCTCTTCCTGGCTAAACTCAGTAATTCAGGCGAGTGGCTCTGGGCGGAGATGGCGGGCCCGGTGAACTCCAATGGGGTCATGGATGTCTCTGCGGACGGCCAGGGCAACATTTATATCTCTGGCACATATAATGGCACGGCTGTTTTTGGCGAGCACAGCATCAGCTGCGGATACAGCTCCAACGCGTTTCTGGCCAAGGCGGACAGCGGGGGAACCTGGCTCTGGGTACAAAGCGCCGGCGGGACTTCGGGCACCACGGCACCTCATTGCCTGGCTGTGGACGCAGACGGAGCGGTCTATATGTCCGGAAGTTTCAAGGGCAACACCATCTTTCCCTGGGGCAGTGTAACGGGGACCAGCTACACGGACACTTTCGTGGCCAGGATCGACTCCACCGGCACCTGGGACTGGCTGCAATACACAACTGGCCTGGGAAATGACAACAGCTACGGCGTGGACGTCGATGAAGCGGGCAATGTTTATGTCTGCGGTTACATCTCTGGCAATGTATCTTTCGGCTCCACCACGCTGCACTCAGTTGGCGGCTATGACATCTACGTGGCCAAACTCGATCCCACTGGTAACTGGCTCTGGGCCAAACGCGCCGGAGGCACTTCCAGTAGTGTCTACGATTGGGCCATGGCCGTGAACGCGGATCCCTACGGTAACGCGATTTGCGCCGGCATATTCTGGGATGCGGCGGATTTTGGCGGCAGCCAATTGACCGGCGCGGGCAACTATGACATTTTCGTCGCCAAAACCGGCTGGGTGAAGCCCAAAGAGCCAGCCAACCTCGAACTCTACAGGGATGGCGACGATCTCGTCCTGGTCTGGGATCCCGTCCTGCAATCCACCGACAACCAGCCCCTGAGCGTTGACGGATACTATGTATATCTCAACTCCACAAATGATATCGATGACTATTTCTACTATCTGGGCAGCACAACAGACACCTGGTTCATCCATGAGGACGCGCTGATGCCTTTTGACCAGGCATTCTACCTTGTGCTGGCCCATAAGGAATGAAGACCAGTTATCTGGCTTCCCAAGGAACTCAATGCCGCAAACTCTGAAAACCTCGCTCCGCGAGCTGTTGCAGGCCAGGGAGGAGGTGGTCGCCGTCTGGGAAGGCGGAGCCGCCGCCACCGGTTTCCTGGACCAGTACTCCGACCTCGACCTGCTGATCGTCACTTCCCGGCCCGCTGCCGACGAGATTTTCGCCCTGCTGGACGAGCATTTCCAAAACCTCTACGGCATCCAACGCCGCTTCCGCATGCCCGAACCCGCCTGGCACGGACTTTCACAGTGCTTCTATCTGCTGGAGGGCATGCCGCCGTGTTTTTATTGTGACATAGCGGTTACCAGCGCGGACAATCCCAGAAAGTTCACCGAGCCGGACCGCCACGGCCGGGCGCCTATCTGGTTCGACAAAACCGGCGTCTACACCGAGTCACCCACCCCACCGGAGGAAATCAGGCAATTGGGCAACCGGCTCTGGCACATCGCCACGGACACCGACTGGCTGAGCCTGATCGAACTGGAAAAAGCCCTGGCCCGGGGCAACTGGATCGCCGCCCAGATGAACTACCACATGTTCGTCAACCGCCACCTGGTGCTCCTGCTCAACCTCAAATTCCGGCCCGCCAAGGCCGATTTCGGCATCCGCTACGCCGAACGCGACTACCCACCGGAAGCCGCGACAAAACTGGCTGACCTCTTGAGGATCGCGTCTCTGGAGGATATCGCCGCCAAACTCCCAGTGGCGCGCAACTGGTTCGAGATCCTGAAAAAGGAATTGTCCGCCCGATACCAGTAGACCGAACCTTTCAAGACCACCGCTCAGCCCGCACCGAATCAGCC
>CAYXEF010000127.1:0-5397 GCA_964463825.1 uncultured Candidatus Cloacimonadota bacterium
GGTTATAGGCATCGGTCTTGCGGGGATCGGGCAGTTCGAAGACCTTGAGCACCACCTTGCGCGTTTCCGCGCGCAGCCTCTCCAGCGCCCCAAAGCAGAGCAGCAACAGCAAGAGGACCGGCCAATACCTGCGCATAGATGCCAAAATCCCTTGTCGGGAGCGGGCTTTCTGTCAAGCACAAAATGCCTGCGCCTGAATGAAATGCTTCGCTCTCTTATGAAGCGGGTCAAGCCCCGGCATAAAGAGACCTTCGGCGTCCCGACAGTTAAACGCCGCAGGAGCCTGATGTCATCAAGATGCCCCACGGGTTTGCGCAGAGGATGACGTCCGCTAAGTCTTATGGATTGCCAGTCTGCTCAGATGGGATTGGTGAACCTCGCGAAGCCCCGGACCTCGGGCAGCAAACCCGCCTCCACCGCGGCTTTCACCGTGCGGCAGGGCAGTTCCTGGCTGAGGATCTGGTCCCGGGTGATATTGACCAGCTGCACCTGCGCGGGATACTTTTTCTGCAGGGCGAACATCAGTTTGTTGTAGAGGTTGGTCCAGACCTGGGCGGGTTTTTCCACGTTGGCGGGGAGCTGGTTGTAGAGGATGAGGTAATCCTTGAGGTCGCGTTTGTAGCCGGCCGAGGGCTGCAAAGCGTAGATCGCCGCCTGGGCGTTTTTGAAGCCGGGATGCGCGGGGTGGTCCTTGAATTCAAACTGCTTGCGCACATAGATCCTGCCTCCGGGACGCCGGCGGTAATAGATGAGTCCGTCGAGTTTGCCGATGAATTCGCCCAAGAGATGGGCACGCGTGCTTTTCATAACTGCCTCCTGTAAATGTCTTTCTCAGCCCGGTAAGGGAATCCCCGCGACGGGCTCAGGTTTTGCTCATATCCGACAATATAAGCGCCCCGCCCCCGATGTCAATACGGACTTACTGCGGACTCATTACGGACAAAGTCCGCAGTGAGTCCGCAATGAGTCCGCAATGATAACCGGAGGGAAGGCAGCTTTCTGCGTTCCGGAAGCAAGAAATTCAGGCACCAGCCGCAGTCCGGTTCCTACTCCTCCAGTTCGATCAGGTAGAGCTCGGACTCCCAGGTGGCCAGCCAAGCGTATTTTCCCGTGACGGTCACAAAGGTGGCATAGCCCGGGGGAAGGCAGGAGCCGACCAGGCCGACATCCCGGGGATCGCTGATATCGAAGATCACCAGTCCGCAATTGACATCCGCCACATAGGCCTTGTTGCCCACGATGCAGACATCCGCGACCTCTCCCGGCGTCATGCAATAAGTCAACACCCAGGGTTGGGCGGGTTCTGAGATATCGACGATGGCCAGTCCTTCTTTAGCGCAGGCCACATAGGCGTAGTCGCCGGCCGCCGCCACGGCGAAGGCCAGGTTTTCGGTGATACAGGATCCCACGAGGCGGGGAGAGGCGGGATCGCTGACATCGACCACCCGCAGGCCGTATTCGGGCTCAGTGAGGCAGGCGTAATCGCCCCGGACGGCCACGGACAAGCATCCCCGGACCTCCGGGCAGGAACCCACGCGGTACGGAGTGCTGGGATCCGAGCAATCGTAGACCAACAATCCGCCCGCTGTGTCCAGCACATAGGCATAGTCACCCGCCACCGCCACATCCACTGCCACATCGGGCGTGGAACTGTCGCTGCGGAGATCGATGAAGCTCCAACTGGCGAGATCCAGAATATAAAAGCCCGCGCTGCCTGCCGCCAGATAAGCCAGATTGCCCTGCACCGCCAGGCCCCTCGCGCTGCCTTCCGGAAGCGGATAGGAATCCGCGATCCCCATCCGGGTGCTGGTTTCCGTGGCGTGTTCCAGCACTTCGAGGCCAAATCCTTCCACGGAGGCGCAGATTTTGCTTCCCCAGGGGGCAAGGCTGAGCACCTTTTGTCCGGATAAGGGCTGGAAAGACGCGACGATGCAGGGCGGAATGCCCCGATAGCGGACGGTCGAGACTTCGCTGTCAGCCTTGGTGCCTGACGTGGCGATGGCCCTGACCACTTTCCAGTTCGGTATCCGGAAGGGGCCGCGATAGAACCGCGTCGGGTTGTAGCTGAGCGTATAGCCGGAAGGTTTTTGGGGATACTCACCCTCCAGGGTGTACCAGATCTCCGCGCCGGGCGTGGCGCAGCTGATGGCGACCTCCAGGCTGTCCGCGTAACGGCCCTCGGGAGGCGAGATCACCGGTGTGGCCACCCGCTCCGGCTCGCGCTTGGTCTTGCAGGTAAGCGCCGCCGGCAAAGCCAGCAGAGTTACTACCAAAAAAAGGACGACAACGACTCGCATAAGTACTTCCCTGGAGGCAGGCTCCATTTTGGTATCTATTCCTATGGCAATTGATTATATGTCAAGCAAAAAATCATGTTCAGCAGCGGCGGTAGGCAGATCTGTTTGCATCCGCTCCCGGGACATAAAAAACCCGCCGGCAGAATTTGTCCTCCCTTGCGGCTGGAAGAGCCAACTGCCGGACGGGTTAAGTCAATTCGATGTTAGGTCGCTATTTTCCGGGCAGGGGCAGGGCCAGGCGCAGAGTCTGGTCCGGTTCCCGGGCATAAGAATAATACCATCCTCTCCAGGTGACGGAGTGAGGAAAAGGCAGAGCGTTGAAATCATTGGCCCAGCCACCCCTGACGATGCGGTGCGTGCCTGTTGGGGGGCCGGTGGGATCGGTGACCGGCGTGGTGGGCAGGGCGCCGTAGAGGTCCCAGCACCATTCGCGGCAATTTCCGCTCATGTCGAAGAATCCGATCTCGTTGGGGGCCAGTTGCATAACGGGATGGGTGCTGCCGCCGGAATTATTGGCGTACCAGCCGACATTATCGAGGATGTCGGAACCGCTGTAGAAATAGCCTTGGGACATATTACCGCCCCGGGCGGCGAATTGCCATTGCATCTCGGTCGGCAGGCGATAACCGTTGGCGAACCAGTTGCAGGCAATGCTGAGATCCTGGGCGGGGCCGACGTTGTTGTCCCAGCCCCAGGGCCAGTTGTTGGGATTGGAGCCCCAATCAAAGCCCTGGCTGTCGATATAACTGTAGCAGGGGGAGAGGTTTTCATCGAAGCTGCGCATGTTGCAATAGGCAACGGCTTCCATCCAGTTGATCCCATATACGGGGTAGTAACTGCCCACACCATATCCAGGCGGGAAGAGGAGGGCCAGATCAACGGCCGGTTCGTCATGCATGACTGCTTTGTACTGCTTCTGGGTGAGTTCATGCTGGCCGAGCAGGAAACTGGAGAGGGTGACATCCCCGAAACCATTGAAGAAAGTGCCGCCTTCCACAGGAATCAGCTCGGGTTGCGGTTCGCCCCGCACCAAGCGCAGGCCCTGGTCGGGCTCCTGGTTGTCGGGATAGGTCCACATCCGGTAATTGACGGCGCAGACATTCGCGGGATCCTGGAAATAGCCGCCGCGGCAATCCCGTGTATCACCAGTCAAAGGACCGTCCGGATCGGTGATGGGATCGTTGTATGGCGGCACCATGGGGTAGGATCCGTATATATCCCAGCACCACTCGCGGACATTGCCGCTCATGTCGAAGGTGCCGATCTCGTTGGGAGCCAGCTGCATCACGGGATGGCTCATACTGCCGGAATTGCCGGAGTACCAGGCGACATTGCCGATGGTGTTGGAACCGCTGTAGGTATAGCCCAGGGAATTGATGCCGCCATGCGCGGCAAACTGCCATTCCATCTCTGTGGGCAGGCGGTAGCCATTAGCGCTCCAATTGCAACTGATCAGGGTGTGGGTGGTGTAATTGGCGTTCCAGCCGGGAGGCCAGGCGCTGGGATCGGTGCCCTGGACGTCGTAACTGTAACAGGGCGTGCGGCCTTCCAGCATGCTGCGGCGGTTGCAATACTCGATGGCCTCAAACCAGGAGACGTAATAGACGGGGTAATTGGCGCCGCTGCCGTAATCCGGCCATTGAGGCGGAGGATAGTTGTCCACGGGGTTGTAGAGCATCACTTCCATAAACTGGGCCTGGGTGACTTCGTGGACTCCGATCTCGAAACCGGAAATCACGACATTGGTGAAGCCGTTGTTGAACATCCCGCCTTCCACCCAGGTGAATTCCGGAGGTGGTGGCAGGGTGTTGTCCTCGGCCTGGATTTCGAACATGTAGTTGCTGCCGTCCAGGTAATAAGCCTCGGATCCGGCGTTCCAGATGATGTGCTTGCCCCAGCCGGGCATGATCCCGATGCCGATGTCACCGCTCAGGAAGGGCGGGGAAGGCATCAGGTTGAAATTGAGCCCACCGTCACCGGAGAGCATGAGATAGATGTCGCAGGGATCGTTTTCCAAATCCAGCAGGTCGTAGTAGATGTCGATGATCTTGGTGCCGTCGGAACGCTGCGAGGTGAAGACATTTTGGACCTGGGGGGGCGTGGCGCCGATCAGGCCGATCAACAGCAGGGGGCAGAGGAGCAAAGTGATCCGTTTCATCTCAGTTGCCTCCCTTGCCGCTCACAAGTTGCCGGAAGCGCCGCAGCGTCAAAGGCTGGGCTCCGGGCCGGCCGTGCTCCCGGATGGCTTGCAACACAGCCGCGGTCTTGCCGTCCTCATCCGTATAGGCGACGATGTAGTAAAACGAGCGGGGATACAGGTTCGCCGCATTGGCGTGGGTGAAGGAATTGGTGTCGACGGTGTCCAGATAGGAAAAATCCTCCTCGTCCGGGCTTTCGTTGTGGAAGATGTAATAGCCGTCGGCGTTGAGGGGTACCTCGTTGACGGTTTCCGTCACGGCGTCCCAATCCAACTGGGCGTCCGTGTCGTCAGCGATGCTGATGGCCAGGTTGTCCGGGGGTTTGAGATCCATATAGCGCAGCTCGAAATAGGCGCCGTTCTCGTCCTGACCCTGATTGCCAAAGGTATCGCTGGCCCGGACGCGCACGACGCCCGAGACGCTGGGCTCCGCCGGTATCTCCCAGCCGTATGTGCCGCTGATGGGCAGATACTGGGTGATCACGTCGAAATTGGCCCCGCCATCGGTGCTGTAGTAAAGAAATGTGGAGTTTATGGCATAGTTGGTGTCCACCGCGCTCCATTCGATATCGTACTCCTCTCCAATATACCAGATTTCGCCTCCGACAGGGGATACCAGTGTGAGGACGGGATCGACGGTGTCGAACTGGGCCAGGTTCGAATAGCCAAAACCGCTCTCAGCGAAGATGCCCGGCGCCAGGCCGAGCAGGGCGACAATTAATACGGCTCTGATCATAAGCCACCTCCATTGTTTTGAAGAGCGCTGTGCGATGAAAAGCACCCTGCGCCAAGAATGACTATCCACGAAATGATGTCAAGGATTATGTTTGCAGGATTGGGTGTGAACCGATAAATTCCCCTGTGGGTATGGCTGGAGATTGATCACGGAAACTGGGCTCAGGC
>CAYXEF010000128.1:0-5165 GCA_964463825.1 uncultured Candidatus Cloacimonadota bacterium
AGGTCTCCCGGATAATCGCCCAATACTGCCCGTACAAACTTCGGGAAGTGTTGGGGATACGGGATGGGGGTTGGTCAGCTGGCCCTCAGGGCGGACTCAGACGGAGGTGACGTCGCGAACGGTGATCAGAACTGGGGCCGTGTGGAGTTGAGGCGGCTGAGGTTTTGGCGGAATTTGGGGGCGAAGATGCTTTCGGGGTTGGCTTTGAGGAAATCGCGGGCCAGGCGTTGCTTGGCTTCGCGGTCCGCGGTCAGGATGAGGCGCAGGAGCGCGGCGTATTCGGCGCTGATCCCGTCCTGCCAGACGTGTTCCAGCAAAGCCCCGGCCTTTTCTCGTTCCGCCAGCAGGATGGCCCATTCGATAGCCAGGGTGAGCAATTCCTCGTCCTGGGTGCGTTCAAAGAGGGAGGCGAGGCTGTCCACGGCGGCGGGATCCTGTAAGAGCATCATCCGGTAGGCGGAGAAAAAGTCCTCGCGTTCAGCGCCCTGCAGGCCCAAAGCGAACATCATCAGGTAGATGGCGTCGTTGACGTAGAGGCCTTCGGGATAGCGGATCACCAGTTCGTTCATCAGGCTGTCCGCCACTTCCGTGTTGCCGCGCAGGAGTTCGGTGCCGAAGCGGAGGTAGTCGCGCCGCTGGGCCAGAGTGGGTTCGCTGACCCTGTCCAGCAGCTCAGCGGCGGTCTGGTAATCCTGCCGGATCTGGTGCAGGCGCACCAGGGCGAGATCCAGCTCCTGCTGGTCGAGGATGTTGTTGGCGTAGCGTCGGGCCTCGTTGTACCAGGCTTGGGCGGCATCCACGTCCTTGCTCAGGGCGAGGGTGTTTTCGGCCAGCATGATGCGGGCGTGGAGGTTGATGCCTTTGCGGTAGAGGTTGGAGCGCTCCTGCATGAGCGAATCGGCGATTACGGCTTGCAAGAGGGTGTCGGCTTCACGGCGCTGGCCGCCGCGGATCAGGATCAGGGCCTGGCGCAGGCGATAGTCGTTGCGGGAGACCGCGTCCGCGCTCTGCTCCGCGAGCCAGGCGAAGGCCGGCAGGGCCACCTCGTCGTTGGCGGCTTTGTATTGCTCCTCGGCGAAGCGGATGAGTTTGTCCGCGGAGAGATTCTTGTAGATGTCCAGGGCCTGGTTGTAGTCCTTGCCGGCCACCAGGGCGTTGGCGTAGAGCTCCCTGATCACCTCGTTGCCGCTTTGGGCGGCGTAATCGCCAATCACGGACATAAGCCGGGGATCCTCGCTGAGTATGGTTTTGCACTGGTTGTTGATGAAGTAGAGGTTGGCCGGATTCTTGTCCAGAAAGGCCAGATACTCCTGCAGGGCGGTGTCGAAGCGGCGGTAATTGAGCGCGGCGTTGGCCAGTTCCAGCCGGAAGAGTTCAGGATTGCCGCGCTGGACGCGGGCGTCGCGATAGAGCTGCAGCACCTGCTCGTAAAAGCCGCGCCGTTCGAAGTACGAGGCCAGCACGCGGTAGCTGTTTTCGCTGTGGTTTTGCTGCTGCAGATGCGCCTGGCTGAGGCTCCAGGCAGAATCGACCTGACCCTGCATCACCAGCAGCAGGATCTCCTGCTCGGTGGCAACGGTGGTGGAAAGATTGCGCCGGTACTGCTTCAAGAGGGCGTCCGCCTTGTCCAACTGCGAGGTCTGGAAGTAGATATTGAGCAGTTGCAGCACGCTGTTGGCGTCGTCGGGAAATTGCTCCAGGACCTGCCGGAAGAGGCGCTCCGCCTCGCCGAACTGGCGTTGGGCGAGGAATTGGTAGGCCTGCTGGCTGAGGATCTCGCGCTCGTTGTACTGGGCCTCGAGGCCGGAAACCGCCAGCAGCGCGAACAGCAAAAGCAGGAGACGGGCCGGCGGCTTCATTCGTTGAGCAGCTTCAGGTATTTGAGAATGACCTGCTGATAGGCGGGCGGGAAACTGCGATAGGCATCGTCCAGCATGGCTTTGCGGCGCAGGGCGTCGTAGTCCTGATCCAGTTCCTGTTGCCTGATCGAGGGATCCGCGGTTTCCGCTTTGCGGCGTTCGCTGAATTCTCTTTTATTGATCGAGCGTTGGGCATCCAGCAAGCGCGAGACGATGTTTTCCTGCCGCCGGAGCAGGTCGTCGGAAAGCTGGTTGAATTTCAGCTGGCGGGATATTGCCTCCGCCTCGTCGATGATCTGCTTGATGGCGTTGCCTTGTTTTTGGGCTTCGGGATTGTTTTGCAGCGCGCGTTTGAGGTTTTCGGCCAGGCGTTCCTGGTCGGAGGCCAATTTCTGGATCTGCTGCTGCAGCGCGGCGTTCATTTTGCCGCCCTGGCCTTGCATCTGCATCATCAATTGCTCGGTGAGCATGTTCAGCGCCATTTGTTCCTGGCTCATCTGGCCCAGCATCTGCATCAGCGATTGCATGCCGCTGCCTCCGCTGCCGCCGGCGGAGGGTTTGTTCAAAGCCTGGATCAGGTCGTAGGCCATAAGGTTGATGCCTTTCTGGATCGCGGCCAACTGGTCGGGAATGCGGGAGTATTGCATTTCGCTGACATTGACGAACACCTCGCGGTAGGCTTTGTTGGCGTCGGCCAGGTCGATGAAGAACTTGGGCGGCAAAAACATGGCGACCTGCGGCAGTTTGAAGAGCCGGTTCAGCGTGACCTGGATGCCCTCGTAGTGGGCGATGAGGTCGCCGATGATCTGATAGGGGTCGGAGCCCAGGCGCTCGCGCAGCGATTCGTGTTGTTTGGAAAAGATGAGCAGTTCGCGCACGGCGTTCTGCATGGCGTTGGCGACCTCGCGCTGGCTGCCGCCGCCCATGGAGTTTTTCATTTCGCCCAGGCGCAGCGTGAAGCGGCGTAGTTTCTCCAGGGCTTCGGACATCGATTGCTGTGCGGCGGAGCGCTGGTTTTGCTGCAATTGCTGCCGGCTCTGGTTCATGTTTTGCTGCAGCTCGCCGGATTGCAGTTCCTGGCGCAGTTGATCGAGTTCCTGCTTGATCTGTTGGTCTTTGGCCGGATCCAGCAGAGAGTCCGTATCCTTGAGCGCTGACTCGAGGTTTTCCAGTTGCTCGCTGATATTTTGCTGTTCGCGGGCCAGTTGTTCGTTGTTCTGTTTGGGATCGCCGGCTTTGTCTTTGAGGGCGCTCTGCATCTTTTCCATTTCCTGCGCGATCTGCAGAGCTTTTTCCAGCGCCTGTTCTTTTTTGATGCTTTCCAGCAACTGCAGGGTCTGATCAATCTTGCGGGCAAAATCCTCGAGTGAGAACTTGAAATTCTCCATCGCCTTGCGCAGCTCTTCCGGCCGCATGTTTTGCAGCGCCTGCTCAAACTTGCTCATGGCTTCGCGCAGTTCGTCGTTGCTGATCTCCTGCATGAGTTCGTGGATCTTCTGCATTTTCTGCAGGGTCTCGGCGGAGATGGCGTCGTTGAGCTGCATTTTCTGGATCAGATTCTCAAAGTCGTCGGCGACGTTTTCCACCTGTTGACTGAGTTTTTGCTGGTCTGCAAGGATCTTTTCCAGCTGTTTCTTGTCCTCCCAGCTGGGCTCTTTGTCTTTGAGCAGTTCGCGGCGCTTCTGTTCGAAGTCTTTCTGCAACTCGCGGGATTCCTGGAGCGCGGATTCCAGTTCGCCGGTGCGGAGTTTTTCCTGGCGTTCGATCTCGCGGTAAATCTCCTCGATGGAGGGAAACCGGGCTTTGAATTTGGCGCTGAGGCCGCTCTGGCGTTCCGGGGAATTGTCGAACACCCCGGCCCAATAGGTGACGGCGTCGCCGGGCAGGAGGCCGAAGTCTTTAAGGTCGAATGTATGGTCCAGGGTGAGCAGTTTCGAACTTATCACGGAGCGCAGGAGCAGGGATTGCGGGGCCTGGTTGTTGATCTGGTAATGCAGGGTCAGGTCGCGCAGACCGAAATCGTCGTCGGCGGAGACGATCAGGGGCAGCAGCAGGTTCTGGTTCAGGGTCACATCCTCGCCGGGGAAGAGGATGCGCACTTCCGGCGGCTGATCCGGGATCACGGAGATCGTCTTTTCCTCGGGGCGGGATTTGCGGCCCAGGGCATCGGTCAGTTCCAGATACCAGGTCTGGGGCGCGGTCACGGTGAGGCGGGTGGAGAAACTTGTGGCGCCGGATGCCGTCAGGGTTTTTTCACTGCCATCGGCAAAGCGCATCACGGCCTGGCTGACGGGGATGTTGCTTTCCAGGGCGAGGATCACGCCGCTATGGCGGAAAGCCTCGATATTGCCGTAGCTCAGCGTGTCCACGGCGCTGCCCAGGCCGGTGTAATCCGGGTAATTGTAGGTAACGCTCCAGCGCCGCGCGAAGGGCTCATCCAGGCATTGGACCTTATAGACCGGGCTTTTGGCGACCTCATTGGCGGCGTAATACTCCAGAGAGGACTCCAAAGCGGGGAAGATGTAGGAGTTGTCCGTCAGCGCCAGCTCGCGCCAGTTTTTGTCCCAGCGCACCCAAAGCCGGTGTGTGAGGCGCGGATCCGGCTCCAGAACCCTGATCACCAGTTGCTGGCCCTTGCCCAAGGTGGCGTTTCCCGGGCTGAGGGCGATGCTGGTCTTGTAGGCGACGGACTCCGGACGGTTGGTGACGAGCTGTTTGAGCGCGAAGCGGAAATCGCCCCAGGCCAGCATCCAGGCGGCCAGGAGACCCACGGCGGCAAGAAGGATGAGCCAGGTTTGGGAGGGTCCAAAGAGCCGCGGATAGGGATAGCGGTTTGCTTGCAGGCGTTGCCGCGCCTGGCCGGCCAGCGCCTGCAGGACGGGTTCGGGCTGATGTTGTTGGCGCAGTTCGACCAGATTTTGGTAGAGGTCGTCGCTATGATCGCCCCGGCGGTCGAGCCAGCGGGCCGTGCCGGTCAGCGAGTTCAGGTTGCGCAGATAGCGCCAGGCGAGCCAGATCAAAAGCGCCAGCAGGCCGCCGCGCAGAAAATGATTCAGATAGATCAGGATACGGTCCTGCGGGGAGCTGTTCAACCAGGTCAAAAAATATACATGCACCGCGGCCGAGGCGGCCAGCAATAGCCAGGCCAGCGAGCGGGCCAGATCCCGCAGGTTCAGGCCCCGCCGGTAGTTATGTAAGGCAGTAAGGAATTCGCGCATGGGCTATCTTGCTCCGAGGCTAAGTTCTGAAACGCCGGGTTTTTCGTCAATCACTATTTGGATACCAGCCCCAAGCTTGGTTTCCTGC
>CAYXEF010000129.1:0-2492 GCA_964463825.1 uncultured Candidatus Cloacimonadota bacterium
GCGGACTCATTGCGGACTTTGTCCGCAATGAGTCCGCAATGAGTCCGCAATGATAGCGGGGGCGAAGCCGCCGGTGAGTGTGGCCACGCGCAGGGAATAGTCGGTCAAAAAAGGGGTTCGGGCTTTAACGCAGTAGTTCCTTCATGAAATCATCGCCGTGAAACATGCCGTAGGCTCCCTCTGCGCAGGCCACCTCGTCATAGCGGCTGACAGCGTCCGGCTCGCTGCCTGGCTTCCAGATCGCGAAGGGGACGGGGTCGTGAGTGTGGGTACGTACGCTGCAGGGGGTGGGATGATCCGGCAGCAGGGCGATGGCGATGTCCGCTCCCCGGTCAAGCGTGGCGTCCATTATCGGGCCGACGACCCGGCTATCCAGATCCTCGATGCAGCGGATCTTGAGCCGGCAATTGCCTTCGTGGCCCGCCTCGTCCGCCGCCTCGATATGCAGATACACGACGTCGACCTCTTGCAGCGCCGCGAGGGCGGCGGCCGCCTTGCCTTCGTAGTTGGTGTCCCAGAGCCCGGTGGCTCCTTCCACATGGATGATCCGGAATCCGGCATAGACGCCGATGCCGTGCAGCAGATCGACGGCGGAGATCACCGCGCCCGATTTGCCGTATAATTGCTGAAAACTTTTCATGTCCGGTTTCCTGCCGGCGGACCAGAACCAAACGCTGTTGCCGGGATCCTTGCCGTCCCCGGCGCGCCGGCGGTTGACCGGATGATCGGCCAAGACCGCTTGAGATCGCAGGATCAGGCCTGTGAGCAGTTCCGCCGTTTCCCGCCCTTCCGGTGACGTGGCCTGGGGCAGTACCTCCCTGAATAATGCGCCGGGGACGTCGTGCGGGGGCGTGAGCCGGATCGCCGGGCTGCCGTTGTGGAGGAGCAGCAGATGACGGTAGCTGACGCCGGGATGGAAACTGATTCTGTCGTCGCCCAGTTCAGCGTTCAGGGCGGCGATCAGTTCGCGCGCCTCCTCTGTGCCGATATGTCCGGCGGAGTGGTTCTTGATGCGTCCGTCTTGCAGGCAGACCAGGTTGCAGCGCATGGCCAGGTCGTCAGGCCGTATCTCCACGCCCATGGCAGCGCCTTCCAGCACGCCGCGGCCCTGGTACACGGCGCGCACGTCATAGCCCAGCACGGCGAGGTTGGCGACTTCGGAGCCCGGCGGCATGTCGTCCGGGACGGTCTTGTACATCCCGGTGCGGCCGAGGCTGGCAAGACGGTCCATATTGGGCTTGCGGGCCGCCATGAGCGGCGTTTTGCCGCCCAGCTCCGCGATCGGCAGATCCGCCATGCCGTCCCCGAGGATGATGATCGCTTTCATGCGCTGTAGTTTTCCCGCAGATGGCGGGTGAAGGTTTCATAATCGTGGCGCAGGGGCAGGATGAACTCCTGTTTTTCCTCCAGGCCGAGCAGTGAGGCGGGCAGCTCGGGATCGAAGCCCAGGAGTTGCTGGATCTGTTCGGGAAACTTGGCCGGATGGGCGGTTTCCAGCGAGACACAGACGCGGCTGTGATCCTCGGGATGCCTGGCCAGATAATCGTTCAAACCCGCCCAGCCGACCGCGCCGTGTGGTTCGAGCAGGAGCCGGTACTGGCGCCAGGCCTCGCTGATCGTGGCCTTGGTCGCGTCCTCACCGATGCTGACGGCATACAAGTCCCTGCGGATGGCGTCCAGATCCGCCTCTTGGTGGATCACGCCCTTTTCGTCCATTCTGCCGCCGTAGAGGGCGATCAGGCGCGCCACATTGCTGGGATGGCCGACATTCATAGCGCTGGAGATGCAATTGCGGGAGGGCGAGATCACCTTGTAAACGCCGGTGTGGCAATAGATGGGGAATTCGTCGTTGGAATTGGTCGCCACGACAAACCTGTGCACCGGCAGGCCCATGCGTTTGGCGATCAGGCCGCCCATGAGGTCGCCGAAATTGCCGGAGGGCACGCTGAACACGATCTCCTCGCCGATCCTCTCTACGAGCCGGGCATAGGCGTAGAAGTAATACATGGTCTGCGGAATGAGGCGGCCGATGTTGATCGAATTGGCGCTGGAGAGGTTGAGGTAGGCCAGTTCGGGATCCGTGAAGGCGCGTTTGACCAGGGCCTGGCAGTCGTCGAATTTGCCGTCGATGGAGATCAGCTCGATGTTTTGGCCCAGGGTGCTCATCTGCTTGCGCTGGCGGGCTGTGACCTCCAATTCGGGATAGAGCACCACGACGCGGATGTTGTCCAAGCCATAGAAGGCGTTGGCGATCGCGCTGCCGGTATCGCCGGAGGTGGCGGTGAGGATGAGCAGCTTGCGGTTTTCCCGCTGCAGGTAGTACTGCATCAGGCGTCCCATGAGGCGCGCGGCGAAGTCCTTGAAGGAGGCCGTGGGGCCTTGGTCCAGCCGCATCACGTGATGGCGTTCGCGCACCTGCTCCAGCGGGACGGGATAGTCGTAGGCGTCTTCGACCAAGGCTTTCAGGTCGGCGGCGGGGATCTCGTCCGCCA
>CAYXEF010000129.1:2592-5122 GCA_964463825.1 uncultured Candidatus Cloacimonadota bacterium
TCCAGCACAGCCAGGGCCTGTTCCAGATCCTTGATCACGTCATCGGGATGTTCGGCGCCGACGCTGAGGCGGATGAGGTTGCCGGGGATCGCGGCCAGTTTGCGGCCTTCCTCGCCCTGTTGCGCGTGTGTGGAGATCGCGGGAATGGTGGCGACGGATTTGATGCGGCCGAGGTCCGTGGCGCGCCAGATGCGGGTGAGGCCGTCGAACACGGCACGGGCGTTGGCGGCGCCGCCTTTGACCTCAAAACTCATCAGGTGGCCGTAGCGGTTTGTGGCTTGCATATAGGCGGGATCGTCTTCCGCGTCCACCAGGAACATGTATTTCTTGGCCAGCGGGTGCAGAACGTGGTCTTCCAGGCCGAGGTAATTGACTTTGTCCACGTGCTTGTGTCCGGCGAGATATTGGGCCACACGCATCGTGTTTTGTGACATGGCGTCCATCTTCATGCGCAGGGTGCGGATGTCGTTGATGATCAGCACGCACTGCAAGGGTGAGAGGTTGGGGCCGTAATCGCGGGCGGGGAGGAGTTTGAGGTAGGTGCAGAAATCCGCCTTGAGGGCGTCGTTGTCGACTTTGCAGACGATGTTTTTACGGGCGATGACCGCGCCTGCGGTGCCGAATCCGCTGCAAGAGAGGCTCTTGGTGACGGATTGTACCACGATGTCCGCACCCAGGGCCAATGGACGCAACAGCGCCGGGGTGGCGACCGTGGAATCCACGATCAGGGGAATGCCGTGTTTGTGTGCCAGCGCCGCCACCAGCGGTATATCAAAGAAGCCCAGCGTGGGGTTGGCTGGCATTTCGCCGTAGAGGAAACGCGTGTTTTCGTCGATCAGGGCTTCCCACTCGCCGATGTCCGCGGAATTGATCACCTTGCGCCATTCACAGCGTTCCTCCTGGTCTTCGCGGACGGAGAACAGCTGATAGGTCCCGCCATAGACCTGCGAGGTGGCGACGAAATTGACCGGCGCGGCGGGATTCTTGGGATCGGGGTGCAGGAATTCCTCGACCGCGGTGCGGATCGCGCTCATGCCGGAGGAAGTCGCCAGGCAGGAGGCCTCCACGCCGCTGCGATACTCTTCCAGCAGCGCCAACAGGCCTTCCAGGTAATACATGCTGGGATTGGCGATGCGGGAATAGCACCAGGTGGGGATCTGGTAACCCAGGGCCAGTTCCATTTCGTCTGAGTCCCGGTAGGCCTGGGAAGTGGAAAGATAAGCAGGCTCGATGATCGAGCCTTGGTTGAAGTCCAGAGCCTCCCGCAGGGAATAGAGCCCGTGCACCGCGATGGTGTCAAATCTGCAATTCCTCAGCTGCCGGCGATACTCGGCATGCCATTGCGCAGCCTGAGCCGCGGCATCAAGATAGCGTTGTTTTCCGTCCATGATCGATCTCCTTGTTGACTAGTTTTTCTATATTGGGCGGATAACCGCGCTTGTCAATGATTTTTTTGCCGGCTTGCGCCCTGCGGGAGCAAAACCCTCCAACCGGTCCCGGAGTGAATCAGCCATGGCGGTTACATGACAAAAACTCTGGGGTGGCGCGGACGGCAATCTGAACGCGGACTGCTTTAGAACTTCACGTCGAAGGCGTAGCGATAGCCCAGCGAAAAGGAAAAGCGACTGACCCCGGAAATGTTGTAGCCCTGCTCCTCCAGCTCATCCAGGCGTTTAAACGCGGTCGAAGTGACCACAACAAGCAGGTCGGCGTCGAAGCCGTGACGCCGCGCCTTGCCGAACATGAATTGTGAGCCCAGGCCCAGGGTGAAGCCGCTGTGGGATTCGAACAAATCGCCTTCCGGGACGCGTCGGATCGTGAGGGCTTTGTTCACGCCGTAGAGCAGCAGAGCCTGGGGTCGCCAAAGATCGCGCGAGGAGCCGTGCAGGTATTTGAGCCCCAGGGCGTAGCCCGCTGTGTGGCCATAGGAGCCGAATCCAACCGTGAGCGCGGCCGCATCGAAGAAATAGACATCCGCGTTCACTCCCAGCTTGCCCCCGTAAGGAATACCGTAGCCCAGGCCGACACTCCCGCTGCGCGCCATAATAGGCTCCGGCGGCGCCTCCACTTCCTCCGCGAACAGGGACAACGCGGCCAATAATGCCATTAGTATCAGGCCAAGAGTCTTGAGCGGCATCAGCGGAACCTCCTTTTCAACGATCCGTCCGGCCAGTGTTACACCTTTTCCGCAATTTGCCGGTAACGCCTGGCGCGTCAAGCGCTTTATATTCAATGGGCTCTGTTCAGGGCATCCCAGCTGCTGTCTGCCAAGTCAAATCTCTCAGCTGGGATTCATGTATCAGGGACTGGTGGAGGCGCGGACTTGGTAAAAGCGCCGTTGATGCAGATTGAAACCGTAATCGAGCCAGGATAGGGCAGTTGTGCTGGCTATGGATGTGAAGTATCCCGTGGGACTATTCGCCGCGTAGATGTTGTAGATTTGAGCTCCGGGGACAGCAGGCCAGCTGAGGGTACCGTCCTGCGCGATGCTGACGTCCGGTATGGCCAGATAGGTGTAGGGGATGGCGAA
>CAYXEF010000130.1:0-4955 GCA_964463825.1 uncultured Candidatus Cloacimonadota bacterium
TGCGAGTTCGTTGCGCAGCATACCATTTGGGCACTACGGCCATTTCACAGGGTGGATACTTGAAAGGGTGACTCGCCAACGCTGGAACCCTGAGGGCACCACTGCGATTCCACCAGAGTGGATACTTGAAAGGGTGACTCGCCAACGCTGGAAGCCATTGACATTACGTGCTCAGCTGCTGTTTCCGGCGATGTGGGGTCTTTATCATCGGGTTAACGCTGTTCTGTTGTATGCTGCCCGACGTGCTGAGCTTGTTATAGTCCGCTTAACTGGATAGGATCGCTGGCGCGGGGCTTTTTCTTCAATGTGGGGATACCCGAAACCGCCAACTGATGAAGAATCAGGCGAACCACAGGTTTTGCGTTTATTTCTCTTGACAAAAAATAGGCCAGATCACATTCTTGAATATAGATAAATGGCTGCGAATCTATATATATGCTGTATCAGGTTTTGCCCTAGATCAGACGAATCTGGCAGCTGAGTTTAAGCGCGCCAGCGCCGGGGCAAATTCCAGCAAACCAAGCTGCCAACAGGCAGATGTCGGTTTGTGGCATGTTCGCTCTTGAGCGGCATGCCTCTACGACAAAGGAGAACGACATGAAAAAAGCGATCTTGCTTACTCTGCATGCGGTATTGCTTATCGGGATGCTCGGCGGTGCCGCCGTTTCTCTGGACAGCGCGGCCGAAGTTGGGCAGAAATGGTTGCGGCATGCGTATCCTGCAAGAATGGCCATCCAGATCGAGCGGCAACAACCCGTTCTCCGGGACGGCCAGACCCTGTTCTACATTTTTGAGTTGAACGGCGGCGGCTGGGTGCTGGTGGCGGCCAATGACGCCTGCGAGCCCATCCTGGCTTACTGCGACAGCGGGAGTTTCGAGTATCCGGTCTCGTCTCCGGAAGCGCGCTATTGGTTGGAGACCTTCGAAGACCAACTGCTGGAAGCGCTCCGGCGTAGAGCTGATAATTCCGCCAAACTGCCGCTCTGGAACGAGATCCGGGCAGGAGACTTCGCGCGCTGGTCAGGCACGCGAGACGTTTCGCCGCTACTTACCACCACCTGGAATCAGGACCAGTATTACAACGCCTCCTGTCCCGTGGATCTCACCGGCCCGCCGCAGGCGGGCGGCCATGCCTACGCCGGTTGCGTGGCCACGGCGATGGGGCAGGTGATGAAAAAATGGAACCATCCCGCCCAGGGCACCATCTCCCACAGCTATGTGGAAAACACCTACGGCACCTTGTCCGCCAACTTCGGCGCCACCACCTACAATTGGTCCGCCATGCCCAACAACCTCACCACCCACAATACGGCCGTGGCCACATTGCTCTATCATTGTGGAGTGGCGGTGGACATGGATTACGGCCCCACCGCCTCTTCCGCCAATGTCTTCACCAACGACGCCATGGAAGTGTTCTTCGGCTATGATCCCGCCGCCCAATGGCAATGGCGCAGCAGTTTTTCGGATACGGACTGGATGAACCTGATGAAATCCGATCTGAATGCCGGCCGGCCGATCGTATACGTGGGTTACAACTCGTCTTACACCACCGGGCACACTTTTGTGATGGATGGATTCAGCTCCGGCAACTACTTCCATTTCAACTGGGGCTGGAGCGGCCTTTACAACGGCAATTTCCTGCTGAACAGCCTGATCCCGCTCACGGGCTGGGACTTTTCCTATTTCCAGTGGGCTTACTACAACCTCTATCCCGGGGTGACGGTCTCGGGTACGGTGACCGATTCGTCTTCCTCACCCCTGGCCAGTGTTTCCATCTCTTTTTCCGGAGCGGGAACCGCCACCACCGACGCCAACGGAGTTTACAGCATCGCCGTCCCCAATGGCTACAGCGGCACCGCCACTCCTTTCCTGACCGGATACAACTTCACTCCTGCCAGCCGGTCCTATGCATCCATTACCTCGAACCAGACGGCGCAAAACTACATCGGCACTTCAGCGGTTCCGCCGCCAATCAACCTCACCACCACGGGGATCACCCAAGTCAGTTGCACAATATCCTGGACGGAGGTGGGAAGCGCGATGGCTTGGGATTTCGAAATCGGCCCCGCCGGATTCACGCCTGGAATGGGAATGGGCTATCTGCAAACGATGGTCGGGCAACCGTATCTGGTATGGGGACTGCTGCCCGGCACGCCCTACGATTGGTATGTCCGCTCCAATTACTGGACCTATACGAGCGCCTGGTCACTGCCGGCATCGTTTATCACTCTGGGCTCTCCGCCTCTTCCGCCGTCAAACCTGACCACGACCGGAGTCACCAATACCAGCGCCACCTTTTCCTGGCTGGAAAATGGCAGCGCCACGCTTTGGGATATCGAATACGGGCCTCCGGGCTTCGTTCCCGGGTTTGGGGCTGGAACCCTGTTAACCTATGTGGCAAACAATCCCTACTCTTACGTCGGGCTATTTCCCGGCACCCCCTATGATTGGTATGTCCGTTCCTTTTACGGGATATTCGCCACCGGCTGGTCCCTGGCGGCCTCATTCACCACAGTGAACACGCCTGTAACGCCGCCAGCCAACCTGACCACGACAGGGATCACCAACACCGGCGCCACCCTCAACTGGACGGAGACCGGCAACGCGTTCATGTGGGACGTGGAATACGGCCCCCCCGGCTTGATTCCGGGCATCGGAATGGGAATCCTGCTGATGGGAGTGGGCATGCCCATACCTCCGAATGGAGGACAATTCCCGATCGGCGGACTGATGCCCGGCACTCCTTACAGATGGTTTGTCCGCTCGAATTATGGTGCTTACACCACCGCGTGGTCGGTGCCCGCCAACTTCGTCACCCTGCTCACGCCTCCTCCTCCACCGATCAATCTGGTCACGCAATCAATCACTACCACGAGCGCCCTCCTGACCTGGACCGAAATGGGCACTGCGACGATGTGGGATTATGAGTTTGGCCCCCCCGGGTTTATGCCCGGAATGGGAATGGCGCTCGGTGGAGGCACGGTCGGAGGCCCCTTAAGTCAATGTCAGTTAAACGCTTTGTGGCCGGGCACACCCTATCAGTGGTATGTCCGCTCGAATTACGGAGCCAGCACCAGCGCCTGGTCCGGCCCAGCCTCGTTCACGACCCTGACCGGCCTGCCCTATCCCTGGTTCGAGAATTTCGAAAGCGGATTTGTCAACCTCGTCAACGATCCTGCCAGCAACACCTTCTGGACGCTCAATACCAATCTGGCCTCGCAAGGTCTGCAATCAGCCCACAATGCCTATCAGATCAACAACAGCAACATCCTGGTCAATTCCAACAACTTCAGCCTGTTCGGCTGCACCTGGCCCATCCTGCGTTTCGACCAGATCGCCAAGCTGGAAAACAACTATGACCATGGTTATGTGGAACTCTCCACAGATGGCGGTGCCAGCTGGTTCAGGCTAAGCCAGGCCGAGTATCTGGGTTCTGGCAACTACGCCGTGCCGACCCAGAACAATCCTGAAGGGCCCTGCTTCATGAGCTCCTCCTACACGCAATGGAGCGGCACCACGCCGGACAACAGCTGGTGGAGGACGGAAACCTTCGACCTCACGAATTACCAGAGCGCAATGAACGTGATGGTCCGCTTCCGCCTGAAATCCGACAACTCCGTGAATCAGTACGGCTGGCTGCTGGACAACGTGCAGGTGAAGGAATTCCCGCCCTACGAACATGCGGTGAAAGTGCCGTCCAACGGCTATGTTGGCGGCGGCGCGAGCCACGACTACCACGTCCGCATCGACAATCTGGGCAGTCAAGCCGATACCTATACGGTCACCATCAGCGGCGGTACGGGAGCCTGGACCTATACACTGCTCGAAGCGGACGGCGTCACGCCGCTGCAAAACTTCCTTCCCATCCCCTCCCTGGGCTATTATGACTACATCATCCGCGTAACAGCCCCGGTAACGGGTGTTCCTCATCTGACAATTGATACAGAGGGTTTCACCGTTGCCTCCCTATCCAGCCTCAACGCCTACACCTTCCTGCTCACAACCACCTACTTGCAAGGCGACAACATCGCCGATCCCTTCGTGATCAACTCCCTGCCCTACACCGCTTCATATTCCACAGTGAACTACAAAGACGATTACGGGAACTATGGACCCGGCGTCGGTTTGATCAACCTGATCGATCCCTACACCAGTTACTTTGGTAACACCACCCTGGGCGCCTCGCCGGATGTGGTTTACCGGCTCAACCTCAGTGTGCCCACCATGCTCAGCATCGACCTGCTGGGCTCAACCTACGATACGGCCGTAGCGTTGGTTACCGCACCCGGGACATCTCCCGCCGATGTGCTGCTGATCAACGACGATTTCTACACCGCGCCCAATGCCTTTGTCTCCTATATGGACACCGGCTGCAACGCCGTTCCCGCGGGCACCACCTACATCATCATCGGCGGTTATGGCACCAACAAAGGCAACTATACTCTCACAGTTACCCCCGCCCCAGTGCCGGTCTCACCCGCCGTTACAATCCAGGTGAACAACGCGGCCAACCAGGTAATCCTCTCATGGACCCAGAATCCTGTCATGCGCTACAACATCTACAGCGATACCAACCCCTACGGCAGCTTCTCCAACGTGGTCGCCAGCGGTCTCAATGCCTCCACCTACACGATCAGCCCGATTCCCTCAGTCAACACCTTCTACCGGGTCACGGAATACTTCTGCTATCCATAACGGGACATATTAACAACCACCGAGAAAAGATCAGCCCCCGTCGAACGGCGGGGGCTTTTCTATAATGATCTGCTTCAGTTATCTGCTCGCGGCGATGGAGACCATCTTGCCGGGTACGACGATCACTTTCTTGACGGAAAGGCCTTCGAGGCTGCGTTGGACGTTCTCCACCTCCAGGGCTTGTTTTTTCAGTTCCCCGGGATCGATGTCCGGCGGGACTTCCAGTTTGCCGCGCAGTTTGCCGTTGATCTGCACCACGT
>CAYXEF010000131.1:0-4899 GCA_964463825.1 uncultured Candidatus Cloacimonadota bacterium
AACGGCGCCCAGAACGTCACCATCCAGAACTGCTCGATCACAGTCCCCTATGGCACTACCACCAACTACGGCATCTACTCGCTGGGGATACTCAACAACCCCAACAGTAACCTGACCGTGCTAAGCAACAATGTTGTCTCCCCATATCATGGAATTTACCTGACCGGCAATTCCACCGCCGGCAGCGAGGCCCAGAGTATCAACGTGCAGGGCAACACCCTCAGCGGCATCAGAAACTATGCCATCTACATGGGTTATGCCCAGAACACGGTGATCCAGTATAACAACGTTGGATTCTACGAAGGCGGCACCACCGCTTATTACGGTGTCTACGTGTTTGGCAGCACCGGCACCTACCATGTGCACCACAACACCATCAGCGGCGGCTACACCAGCAGCACCGTTTACGCCCTCTACAACTCCAGCGGCGTGACCACCTGGGAATACAACGAGGTGACCAACCTCTACAACACCAGTTCCAGCGCTTGGTACGGAATGTATGCTACCGGCAACAACACGATCTGGAGATACAACAGCCTGCATGGAATCGCCAACACCGGCACCGCCGCGGTTTACTCCGCCTATGTCACCACCGGCAGCCACCAGTTCTACAAGAACGACATCTACGACATCGCCACAGGTGGCACCAGCCTCTACGGAATCTACGTGATCGGCGGCACCACGCACGAGATCTACAGCAACAAGGTCTACAACCTGCGCTACACCGGTACCGCAGCCGGCATCGTGTATGGCATCCATCTCGGCTCTGCGACCAACAGCGTGTACAACAACATGGTCTACGACCTGCAGGCGGCAGCCTCCACCGGCACCGCGCCGCAGATCCGCACCATCAGCATCAGCAGCGGCACCGCGCACAACGTCTGGAACAACACCATCTACCTTAACTCCACCGGCACCGGTTCCACCTTCTCCACCGCCGCCCTCTACATTGCCACCACGACGCCCACCATTGACCTCAAGAACAACATCTTCGTCAATGAAAGTGTTCCCGGCGCTACCGGCAGATCCGTCGCCTTCTGGAAGACCTCCGCCGGCGTGAGCAATCTCTCAGCCACTTCGGACAAGAACATCTACTTCACGGTGGAACCTCCGACCACGACTCAGCCGATGGGCTATTTCAGCACCACCACCTACACCACGCTGGGCGAGTACAAAGGAATGGCCCTGACCAAGGACCAGGCCTCCTACTGGGAGGATGTGCCCTTTGTCAGCAACACCCGGATCATCGACCTGCACATCGACCCACTGGTCGCCACCCGGGTGGAAGGCAACGGCATCGTGATCCAGCCTCCTGTGACCAATGATATTGATGGCGACGAGCGTGATGCCGTCACTCCCGATATCGGCGCCGACGAAGGCGAATTCACCCCCGTGGGCGGAGCCCCCGGTCTGGTGACCCTGCTCAGCCCCGCCGACGGCGCGTTAGGCCAGGATCCCAACAGCATGGTGCTCTCCTGGGCCGCGCCCACCGAAGGCGGTACCCCCACCCAGTATTGGGTCTTTATCGCGGAATCGGAAACCGAGTTCTGGGACACCCAGATCGGCTATGCCGAGGTCGATATCCCCGCCACCAGCCTGAACCTGGGCACACTCGATGATCTGGACCTTGAGCCCCTGACCCCCTATTACTGGGCGGTGCAGGCGCACAACGACGAAGGCGAGTCCGATTCCGAGGATCCCGGCTTCATGATCTGGGAGTTTACCACCATCGAGCGGATGACCGCGCAGGCCGATCTGGCCCTGGGCAACGTCTGGCCGGAAGATCCCCTATCCGGCACCATTCCTGTGACCAACCACGGCCCCGTGGAACTGAGCTTCGACGCCTCCGGACCGGATGAGTTCGAGTTTGGCACCACCCGCTTCACCGTGCCCCGCAACAGCACCTATGAGCTGCCCTATACCTTCACCCCGCCGTCAACCCTGGGCGCTTACACGGGCACTGTCGTACTTCAACAGACCAGCCCCGATCCACTGGCGGATCCGCTCAACGTCGCCGTGACCGCCAATGTCACCACCGATGTGATCGTCGGCACCGGCACCGTTGACCTCGACCTGCCCGTAAATGTATTCTACGGTTATACTTACTCGCAGACGATCTACTACCCGTCCGAATTGAGTTACCCGGATGGCTACCGCATCGAGAAACTCTACTACAATTACAACGGATATGAGCCCTGCGAATCCACCAAGGATTGGGTGATCTGGATGGGTCACACCACCGAGAATACCTTTGCCAGCACCACCAGTTGGCTCCCGGTGACCGGCCTCACCCAGGTCTACGCCGGGGAAAACCAACCTCAGCAAGTCACCGGCGGCTATTGGTTGGAGTTTACACTGGACAGCCCCTTCATCTACAATGGCACGGACAACCTGATCATCGCCGTGGATGAAAACACTCCCGGCTACGACTCCTCCTCCTCATACTTCTATTGCACGAACACCACCGGAGTCAACCGCAGCATCCGCTATTACTCCGACGGCACCAATCCCGATCCCACCGCTCCGCCGACGGGAACGCTGATCGCAGGATTCCCGAACACCAAGCTCTTCGTCGCGCCGATCCCCACCACGCCGCAGATCGCGGTCAACCCCGAGGCCAAGGACTTCGGCACCGTGATCATCAACACGGAACATGTCCAGCAGTTCTCAATCGCCAATACAGGCGCCGGCACACTGTCCATCAGTTCCATCACCTATGAGGGCGACAGCTACTTCCAGCTGCAGAACCTGCCGGCGGAATTCCCGGTGAACCTTACCATCGCTGATCCGCCCGCCACCTTCGAAGTGAAATACCTGCCCACGGTGGTCGGCACCCACAGTGGCACCGTGACCATCACCGACAACCGCGGCATCACGACCATCGAGCTGGACGGCGTCTGCACCGATCCCCGTATCGCCAGCCTGCCCCACAGCCAGAACTTCGACGGCGTGGCCACGCCTAACTTCCCGCTGGGCTGGACTCCTTACAAGAGCTACAGCTCCTCCTCTCTGGTCACCAGTACTGGATATGCGCAGACCACGCCCAACAGCGTGTATATGTACAACTACACCACCACGGAAACGATGCGCTTGATCAGCCCGCAGGTTCTGGTTCCGATGAACAGCTTCAAGGTGTCTTTCTACCTGAGAGCGACCTCCACGGGCTACAACTTCAAGGTGGGAACCGTCAACGCGCTCGATGGCACTGGCGTGTTCACCGAAGTGGCATCCATCACCCCAACCGTGAGCGGAGCCTTCATTCAATACACTGTGCCCTTCAATAACTACACGGGCACCGACCAGTATCTCTGCTTCCAGCACGGCTTGGCCGGCACCTACCAGAGTTTCTATCTGGACAGCGTGCTTCTGGAAGAAATGATGCCCAACGACCTGGCCGCCACGGCGCTTGCCGGCTCCGGCTATGGCAATGTCGGCGAACAGCTGAGCTACGACGTCACCGTCTACAACAACGGCACCGCCAGCCAAAGCGCCTACACCGTCAAACTGATGAAGACGGGCACCAGAGAAGAGCTGGCTTACGTGGATGTGACCACTCCGCTCGATCCCGGAATTGCCGCGACCCACACCATCCTCTGGACTCCGGGTGCCACACATGCCGGAAGCATCGAATTGTATGGCAAAGTCGTACTCACCGGCGATGGTAACCCCAGCAACGATGAGACCGCGCTGAAAGCGGCGTTGATCCTGCCCGCGGGCACCTATATCCCGCTGGTCGGCGATCCGCTCTCCACCACCACGGCCAACACGCTGCCGCTCAACTTCTACTGGAAGAACAGCGTCAGCGAAACCATCTACACCGCGCTGGAAATGCAGATGAGCTCCGGCGATATCCTGGGGATAGCCTATTTCAACAACTTCACGCAGAATCTGGCCGGCAAGCCTGTCAAGATCTGGGCCAAAAACACCACCGCCACGGATCTTTCCACCGGCTGGCTGGACTTCACCGGCTACACCCAGGTCTTTGACGGAGTGCTGGACTTCCCCATCGGCACCAACACCATCATCATCCCCTTCAGCGCGCCCTTCGCCTATACCGGCGGCAATCTCGCCCTGCGCGTCAACCGTCCCCTGGACACGGCGTACTTCAACAGCACCAACCAATTCTACTACACCGTGCCGCAATATGGACTCAGCCGCAGCTATGAACTGCACAGCGACAGCGATACCATCGATCCCACCAACCCGGTGCAGGGTACTTCCACTTATGGCGGCGTGACCGACAACATCCCCGTCACCGCCTTCCTGGTATCCAACGCCGTACCTGTGGTCCTCGCCGCGCCTGTGGCGACCATCAGCATGGCCGCCGGAGTGGGGACCATCGATTGGGCCCCGGTTCCCGGCGCCTATGCCTATCGCGTCTACGGCTCCAACGATCCCTACACCTGGGATCCCAACGCTGTCCCCATTGCCGTGGTCTGGACCAATACCTATACCCCCGCCCTGACCGAGAACTACATGTTCTACAGGATCGTGGCGGTGAGTTCCTATCGTCAATCAAACGGCCTGACCAACAATCCGGCCACCAATAATCCGGTTCAGATCCTGAAGGCCGAACCGGCCATCGGCAGAACCGATAACAAGGATTGACAACCCTGCCCGGAGAGGGTATATTATCCTCACCCGCAGTAACCAGTCCATAGTCATGAACCCCCGGCTCCGGCCGGGGGTTTTTCTTTTGGGTACTTCCATTGTATGCGGCTCCGGGCCATTTTGGAGCTCCGGTCTCCTGACCGGAGAGGTTAACCGGGCTCCAGCCCGGTTATTAAAACTGCCGTATGGAGCTCCGGGCTCCTGCCCGGTTTTCAAACTGCCGGTCAGGAGACCGGCAGAACCTTTCCGGGCGGGAGCCCGGAACTCCCAGCGGGAGCCCGGAACTCC
>CAYXEF010000132.1:0-4892 GCA_964463825.1 uncultured Candidatus Cloacimonadota bacterium
TGAATACGGGGAGGGGGACATCGTTCACCGACAGGATTGGGCAAGGATTAGGCAGGATAGTATATACAGCTCGGAATCGGACGATGTTATTGAAACGACAAAGCCAACAGGCCGTACCACCAGATGTCATTGGTAGAACAGAGACAAGGTACATCAAGCCATGAGGTCAAATGGATCCAAAATGGCGAATTATGTCGAAACCGTTTCTCTGAACAACAAGGAGTTTTCCTATGAACTGGCTTATGGTTAGCCTCATTTTCGTCTGTCTGATCATGACACAGACAGTCGCGACCGCCGCGGAAGGAAGGCCGCAAAAGGTGTTGATTGTTTATTATTCCTCCTCCGGGAACACAAAGGTCGTCGCGGAAAAGCTGCAAAAAAAAACCGCTGGGGATATGCACAGGCTTGAGACGGTCCGTACATACCCTGCCGGACACAAAGCTTTGGTCGATGAAGCCAAACGAGAGTTGGAAGAAAACGATCTCCCGGAACTGAAGGGCACTCTACCCGATCTGTCGTCCTATGACCTGATTTTGGTCGGAGGGCCGGTGTGGTGGTACACGGTTTCGACTCCGGTGATGCACTTTCTGCAACAGGCGGATTTCGCAGGCAAGAAAGTTGCCGCATTTTGCACGCATGGCGGCGGTGTTGGGCACTATTTCCCCCATTTCAAGGAGCAAGCCAGGAACGCCGTTGTTCTGGAAGGGCTTTCCTTGTGGGGGAACAAGGCCGGGGACGCGTCGACAGACAAGGCGCTCGACGACTGGCTGGCAACCCTGTGGTAGCGCGGACGTCTTCCGTGCGGCCATAGTTTCCGGGCCCGACATCCCCCATGGCGGCGTTGGTTTTGGTCGGGCGTAGCGACGATGCATGAGGACCACATGAGCAAGGACGAAAAAACTCTTCCCGGCGAGAGCCAACGTCATGAGGATGGCGGCGCCCCTGCCCCGCGAAACATCCTGTCACGGCGCAACATGCTCAAGGCCGCCGGCGTCGGCGTCGTCGGAGGGGCGGTGTTGTACGGCATGGACGCCCTCAGGCTCTTTCCCGAGCGGAAAGCGCATTTGCCCGAACCGTCCACGGACCAGATGACCTACCGGATCAACCCGAGGAACGGGGACCGCATCTCGCTTCTGGGATTCGGCTGCATGCGCTTTCCCGTGCTGCCGACGGCCGACACGCCAAGAAGCACCGAGATTGACGAGGCGGCGGCCTTCCGGATGGTCGATTACGCCATCGCCCACGGCGTCAACTATTTTGACACGGCCTGGCCGTATCACGGCGGCATGTCGGAAGTGGTGACCGGCAAGGCCCTGGCGCGGCATCCGCGCCGGAGCTTTTATCTGTGCGACAAGATGCCGGGCTACCTGACACCTACCCTGGACAAGGCCAAGGAGATATTTAGTACCCAGCTCGAACGCTGCCAGGTGGAGTACTTTGACTATTACCTGCTGCACGCCCTGCGGTCCGTGGACGCCTACAAGCAGACCTACGAGGATGCGGGCATCCTGGATTTCCTCCTGGCGCAGAAGGCCGCCGGCCGTATCCGTAACCTTGGCTGGTCCTTTCACGGAGACAAGGAGACCCTGGAATATCTGCTTTCCCGGAAGACGACGTGGGATTTTGCCCTGGTGCAGCTCAACTATCACGACATCCTGCACGAGTACAAACCCCAGACCTTTCTTCTGCGGGATCCGGCGCACCCTCCGGCGGAACCGCGCTGGGTGCTGGAGAAAATGTCGGCAACGGATATTCCCCTGATGGTCATGGAGCCGCTTCTGGGGGGACGGCTCGCCCGGCTCAACAAGAAGGCGCTGGCCGTATTGCAGGAGGAGCGCCCCCAGTCGAGCGCGGCCTCCTGGGCCTTTCGCTACGCGGGCGCGCTCCCCAATGTCCTCACGGTGCTCAGCGGCATGACCTACATGGAGCATCTGCAGGACAATCTCCGGGCTTACGCCCCCCTCGAACCGCTGTCCGAACGGGAGACGGGGACACTGCGGCGCGCGCTGGCCATCTTCGCCACCCAGGAGAACATCCCCTGCACGGCCTGCGGGTACTGCATGCCCTGTCCGTACGGCGTGGATATTCCCTCGGTCTTTACCCACTACAACCGTTGCGTGGACGACGAGCATGTCCCCAAGGACGAGCGAAACGCGGAATATGCAACGGCGCGTCGGGACTTTCTGGTCGGCTATGATCGTTCCGTACCGGAACTGCGGCAGGCCATTCGCTGCACGGGGTGCAACGAATGCATGAAGCACTGCCCCCAGGAAATCAATATTTCCCAGGAGATGGCGCGGCTGGGGAAATTCATCGAACAACTCAGAAGGCAGGTGTAGGTCATGCTTCGGGGATTGCGTATAACCCTGGCTCTGCTCTGCTTCACGGGGCTTTGCCTGCTGTTTCTCGATGTGAGCGGGATCTTGCCGCCGCGACTGGCTTTTCTCGCCAAGATGCAGTTTGTTCCGGCGGTGCTGTCCGGCAGCGTCGCCGTCGCTGTCGCCCTTGTCGTTGGAACGCTGCTTTTGGGCCGCGTGTATTGTTCCGTCGTGTGTCCGCTTGGCGTTTTGCAGGACGGTATCGCCCGGCTCGGGAAAAAGCGCCGGTATCGATTCGCCACGGCCAAGACGTGGCTGCGCATCGGGGCGTTGGGTGTTTTCGTCATCGCGCTTGTCGCCGGCTTTCCATTCGTGTTCTCCATTTTGGAACCGTACAGCGCCTTCGGACGCATCGCCACGGACGTTTTCGCGCCGGTGTGGCAGTCCGGAAGCAATATTGTGGCCCTGGCCTCGGAGCGTGCCCAGAACTTCGCCATCGGGCCGACGCCTGTCTGGCAAAAAGGCCTGCCCGCCCTGATCGCGGCGGTTCTGACTTTGGGCGTTATCGGCCTGCTGGCATGGAAGTCCGGACGGACATGGTGCAACACGCTGTGTCCGGTGGGGACCATTCTGGGGTACTGTAGCCGTATCGCCCTGTTGCGTCCCCGCATTGACGCCGAAAACTGCGTGCATTGCGGGCAGTGCGCCAAAAACTGCAAGGCGTCCTGCATCGACGCGGCGCATGCCGTCATCGACGCCAGCCGGTGCGTGAGTTGTTTCAACTGTCTGGACAGCTGCAGCCGTGGCGCCCTGGCCTATGTCCCGGCCACAAAAGCGACCGGCGCGGCCGGCAAGGGGGCCGACCGTCCCGACCTTGCCCGCCGATCGTTTGTCGCGCTGGGGCTGAGCCTTGTCGGGGTTCCGGCCCTGGCGGCGACCAGAGGCCCGGAGGCCAAGGCGCCGATCCTTGCCCGCAAGCAGCGTCCGGTTCGCGAAGTGCCGATAACGCCGCCGGGAGCGTCGGGATTGCGGGCGTTTACGGAACACTGCACGGGGTGCCAACTGTGCGTGTCAGCCTGTCCCAACCAGGTGCTCAGCAGCATTGACGACGGCACGTGGCTGCTCCAGCCGTCGCTTTCCTTTGAGCGCGGCTTTTGCCGAGTGAACTGCGTGGCCTGCTCCGAAGTCTGCCCCACAGGCGCGATTCGGCCCATCAGCGCGGCCGGGAAAAGCGCCACACAGATCGGCCGCGCCGTTGTCGACTGGAAACGCTGCATCATCAACACGGACAAGGTGCAGTGCACCGCCTGTTCACGCATCTGCCCGACGCAAGCGGCCAGCCTGGTGGGAAGAAAGGATGGCCCCAAATGGCTTGCCGTCGATCCGGAGCGTTGTACCGGCTGCGGCGCTTGCGAGTACGTCTGCCCGGTGCATCCCGTGGCCGCCATCCGGGTGGAAGGCAATCTCGAACATCGACGAATTTGAGCGGAAAGGAGGGGGTCATATGGCCAGGCAAGGCAGCCAGTCTTAGGTCTAGCGTTGCATTTTCGGCGTACGGAACAACGAGTGTCACCAGTCGGATTCGGATTGGGAAGTGGCGACACTCCATGGTGGTCGAAAAGCGTTGTTGTAAAATCGCTGTCAAACCCGTCTCGCTTTTTGAAAATAGGCGCGCGGCATGGGGAGAAAACGATGCGTAAGACTGTTCTGGTGCTCTCAGCAAGTCCGCGACGAGGCGGCAATTCCGACATCCTGTGCGACCAGTTTGTGAAAGGGGCGCAGGAGGCCGGGCATCAAGCTGAAAAGATCTTCCTGGGCGACAAGACGATCGGCTATTGCATAGGCTGCGAAACCTGCATGCGAAATGGCGGCATCTGCGTTCAGGACGATGACATGGAAGGAATCCTCTCGAAAATGATTGGCGCCGACGTGATCGTCCTGGCGACGCCTGTGTATTTTTACAGCATGGATGCCCAATTGAAAACTGTCATCGACCGGACTGTCGCGCGGTACACTGAAGTGGCAAACAAGGAATTCTATTTCATAGCGACAGCAGCAACAAATGAACAAAAACTGCTCGAATCAACAATCGAAGGTTTGCGTGGATTCACCAGCTGCTTAAACAGGGCGCAGGAGAGGGGCGTCATCTACGGGTGCGGCGCATGGAAAAAAGGAGATATCAGAAAAAAAGACGCTATGGATCAAACCTACGAAATGGGGAAGCACATATAAGCAACACTGCCTGGCTCACACAATAAAGTATTACATATCCAACCATACTTCCAAGGCATCAACGACAGCAACTCGTCTCGGTTGGACAAGGTTGCTGCACATCATGGCGATGGTCTTCATCACCTACCGTGTCATCGGAGTAATGATGCCGGTGATGCCGTTGCATGCGTACCAGGTTCTGGGTCTCGATTCCTTTATCAAGGGCTTCTCCACCCACGCCGATTTTCGGCATGTTTGACCCAGCACTTTGACTCTTTTTGGAAACTTGGGCCAAATCACTGGGCTTCTTGAAGCCTCGCCGTACCCCTGGGAGAAAAAAAGAAAAGGGGTTACAGCCGGTTA
>CAYXEF010000133.1:0-4808 GCA_964463825.1 uncultured Candidatus Cloacimonadota bacterium
GGACTCACTGCGGACTTTGTCCGTAATGAGTCCGCAGTGAGTCCGCAATGATAGCTGGGGCGGACGCATAGATAATAATCGGCTGTGGGGAGCCCGAGGGTTAAATCCGGGTCAGGGGTGGGGTTCAGGAATCCTTGTTTTGCCGCAGTTTCAGCCACCACTGCAGGCGTTTGGCGATCTCTTTCTCGAAGCCGAATTCTCCCGGGGCGTAGTAGTTCTTTTCCTCCACCTGGTCGGGGAAGTATTTCTGGTATGAGTATTTGTTTTCATATTCGTGGTCATAGCGGTAGTTTTTGCCGTAATCCAGGTCCTTCATCAATTGCGTGGGGGCGTTGCGGATGTGCAGGGGCACGCCGAAGTGGCTTGTGGTGCGGGCGTCTTCGGCGGCTGCAGCATAGGCCACATAAAGGGAATTGCTTTTGGGGGCGGTGGCCAGATAGACCACCAGTTGCGCCAGAGCGTTACTGGCCTCGGGCATGCCCAGAAAGAGGACGGTTTCCTTGGCGGCGATGGCCTGCACCAGGGCCTGTGGATCCGCCAAACCCACATCTTCCGAGGCGAAGCGGATCAGGCGGCGCACCAGGTAGCGCGGATCCTCGCCGGCTTCCAGCATCCTCGCCAGCCAATAGAGGCCGGCCTGGGGATCCGAGCCGCGCAGTGACTTGTGCAGGGCGGAGATGAGGTTGTAATGCTCCTCTCGGTTTTTGTCGTAAAACATGGTCTTCTTTTCCAGGACCGCGGCCAGTTCCTTGAGGTCGGGATGAGGATTGGCCCGTAAATATGGCTCCAGCAGTTCCAGTTCGTTCAGCGCGCGGCGGGCGTCGCCACCGCTTTGCTGGGCCAGCCAGCCGATAACTTCGGAATCCTCCTCCAGCTCCAGTTCCTCGCAGCCTTTGGCGATGATGGACCGGAGATCCTCCTCGGAAAGCATTTCCAGAACGAAGACGTGGCAACGCGAAAGGAGCGCGGGAATGACCTCGAAGGAAGGATTCTCAGTGGTGGCGCCGATCAGGATGACGGCCCCGGATTCCACGTAGGGCAGAAAGGCGTCCTGCTGCGCTTTGTTAAAGCGGTGGATCTCGTCAATGAAGAGGATGGTGCGCTGGTTGCGGTGTTTGTGGGCGTATTGGGCGTCCTTCATCACGGCTTTGACGTCGTTGATGCCGGAGAGGACAGCGCTGAACTGCACGAAGCGGTGCCCGGAGGCTTTTTCGATAATGCGGGCGATGGTGGTCTTGCCGGTGCCGGGCGGTCCCCACAGGATGAAGGAATGATAGTCCCCGCTGGCGATCATCTTGTTGAGAAGGGAGTTCTGAGCCACGAGTTTGCTTTGTCCGCGCAGTTCCTCCAAGTTTTGGGGACGCAGTTTTTCCGCCAGGGGAGCGGTATGGGATGCTGCTTCAGCTTCATCGAGAAAGTTGGTCTGGTCCTTGGTCATGTCAGAATCTCCGGGGCAGGGTCAATCCTCCATCAGGCCGGTCAACTCGCTGGGATCGAACCATTGCAGCGCTCCCTGGATGCGGCTCATTTCCTCCAACAACAAGGTTTTGTGCTGCTCTTCCTCATTGGCGAGGTGCTGCAGCAGATTCTTGAGTTCAGGATCCCCGGCCTGGGCGGCAAAGTCCAGATAATGCGATTGGGCCAATTCTTCGCGGCTGAGGGCAAATTCCAGCAGCACCTGGGGATCGGTGAGATCCAGTTCCTTAAGTTCATGTCCCAGTTTTACTTCCGCTTCCAGTCGCTGGCCGGGGAAGTCCCGGGCGAAGGCTTTGCGCAGTTTTTCCTCGTGGATCTTTTCCAGGCGCACCAGTTCGTTGAAGAAGGCACTGGTTTCGGGATGCAGATAACTGCGGGCCAGGGTGCGGTAGAGCTCTTGGGAGCGTAGTTCGGCCGCCAGGGCGAGGCGGTAAAGTTCGAGTTTATCCATATTGATACCTTTGTTATGTGTGTTGGCGGATGAGTTCGATGGCGTTGATGCGTTTGAGCCGGCGCAAAGGGAAAATCACACTGGCGAGGGTGATGAGGTAAGACACGGCCACCACGAGCAGGTAGTCCGAGGCGGAAAAGACCACGGGCAGAGGCAAGGGCAGGGCGTCGCCCATATCCATGGTGAGGAGGCCGGTGCGGTTTTGGATTACCAGCAGCAGCGTGGCCAATCCCAGTCCCAGCAGGATGCCCAAGGTCGCCAGCAGCAGGGATTGCCAGAGGAAAAAGTCGCGCAGCTCGGCTTCGCGGTAGCCCAAGGCCTTGAGCAGTCCGAGTTCGCGTTTTTTCTGGGCGATGGCCTTGAGCATATTGCCAGTGAGGTTGAAGGAGGCGATGATATACATGAAAAGCATGATGACGAACATCATATATTTTTCGAAGCGGATGGCGCCGTAGAGGCTGGAATCGTAGCTGCTCCAATCCTCGACCTGTAAGTCCGGGAGCAGTGCCCGCAATTGCCGGGCGTAGGCAGCACTGCGCTCAAAATCCGGCGTCCGCAGTTCGATATAGTCCACTGCGTCAGCGTAGCCCTTGAAAAAGCGCGCCGTTGCCAGCGGTACGAAGCTGATGGCTTCGTCGTAATCCGGCATGCCGGCGAAAAAGATCGCCGTCACGCGCAGGCTGCGCACTTTGGGTAACAGGCCGAAAGCACTGGGCACGTCAAAGAGCGGGGAAAGCAGCTGGATCTCGTCTCCGGGCAGGACATTCAGTTTGGACGCCAGCATCGAGCCAAGCGCGATCCCGCCGGAGGCAAACTCCGGATCCAACACGCTGCCGGCCAATAAACCCTGCTGGGAAGAACCGACCGAGCTTCCGGGTGGCAACAGGGCACGGCTGACCTGGGTGTGCAGGCTGGGATCGATGCCCAAACAGAGGGTGGGAACCAAGGCCGTGCCGTGCCGCAGCACCAGATCGCTGCGGATCACGGGGGAGGCTTTGAAACCTTGCTGGCTCAGGGTATTCAGCAAGGGGGCGTAATCCGCCAGGGGTTGGCTGCCGGGACGGCTGATCCGCAACTCGCTCAGGGTGCCGGTGATGCGGGCGCGGATGTCTGCTCTAAAGCCGTTCATCACGCTGCTTACGCAGATCAGGGCCGTGACTCCGAGTGTGATCCCGGCCAGGGTCAGATAGTGCGTGCTGATGACGGGCGCCTTGCCTTGGCCGCGCAGGTAGCGCAGCGCCAGCCAGAATATGCTCTTGTTCCGAGTCTTATCCATATTATCAATCCCCACGCGCTGCAAACCGAAGCCAGAGCCTCGTATCGTCTCAGGAATTGGTCTTGAGGGCCAACACCCGGTAAAAGTTGTAGCCAGCTGCGGGATCCTGGAGCAGGCTGAAACTGGTCTGCGGCGTGCTGCCCAGCACTTCGTAACTGGCGAAATCCGGCAGGGGAGAGGCTTCGACGCGGTAGAGATCCGGTGTCACAGGATTGCCCAGCAGGGTCTGTGTGACCGGGGCCCAAGACAGTTCGACATTAGCGCCGGTGACTTGGACCGTGATCTCACCCGGGGGCAGCAAGCCCAGAATGTAGGTAAAAGGGAACCATTCACCCCACTCGAAATTGATCTCGTCGTCGCTGACCACCGTACGGGCCAGTCCGGCGTCGTATTCTGCGAGGATCCCCGTGAGGTCAGCCGTGCGGTGGGGCAGCGGGGTCGTGTAGTCAAAGCCTTGCGGCCAGAAAGGATATACAGGTCCGTTCTGGATTTCGAGCTGTGCCGTGAGCGGGAAATTGGCCTCGGCATCCATGTAGGAAGCGGCGAAAAAGACTTCGCCATCCTGCCACTGGAAGGATCCGCCCTCGAAGTGCGGTGTGGTGTTGGGAACGGGATCGGCATAGATCTTGCGTGGGTGGATCAAGGCGCCGGGGCTCTGGTCCTGGTTTACTGTCTCAAATGGAATGACCGTGGTCCGGTTGATGAGAGTCAGCGTGGCAAAGACCGGTGCGGCAGGATCGTACCAGGCCGCGAAATCCGGATCCGCCAGCAGATCCGAGATGTTGCAGCTCATGACCAGCAGGTTGTTGCCCGAGACGATCTGCGTTTCGATGTTGCCGATGCGGACGAGGTCGTCGGTGCCGGTGCCGGTGATCTTAAACAGCCCCGGAGTGATGCCGCCCAACGGCACGTTCATATAGTTAAGCGCCCAGACTGTGACATCTGGATCATTGGGATCGGTGGCGGGATTGGCAATGATGCTCATGTATGAGTTATAAACCGTGCCAAAGCCTGAACTGGTAGGGAATCCACCGCCGCGGTTCTGGATGGCGGTATAGAATTTGGTGTCCGAGAAACTGAGATAATCCGCTGCGATGTCGTAGATATTGGTGCTGTTGACACTGTCGTTGAGGGGGTCGTCCGAGGCTTTGCTCAACTGGGTCAGAGCCGGCAGTCCCGTGCCCTCATAGAAGACCGGAGCGAGGTTGACGATGCCTCCGGAGGCTTGATTCCTGAGGCCGATATAGCGGCGGGTGCTGCCCACCGGAATGGGGGCCTGATAGGTGTGGGTGGCGGCGTTGGCGAGGCTGAGGTCATGCTCGGTTATGCCGCTGCCGGGATTGTAGAGGGCTTTGTTGAGGATGAGGTTGATCTGGTCGATCTCGGTTTTCAGCAGCATCTGGGACATGGCATTTTTACCGCTGAAGCGGATGTTTTCCCACTGGCCGACATTGAGCGCGGTAAGCGCCACGGCCGTCAGCAGGGACAGCATCAGTAATATCCTGCGCATAGTGAAATCCTTTCCAACATCCGGGGGCAAAGCCGGATTTTCTCTTTCTCTAATTATCTTGCACCCCCCGGATTTTGTCAAGACAAATTCCCGCA
>CAYXEF010000134.1:0-4452 GCA_964463825.1 uncultured Candidatus Cloacimonadota bacterium
TGGAACGAGGTTTTGGGGAATTGCCCGGTGAGCGTGGCGACGTCCGGCGGAGGATTGTCCGGGAAATACTCCGTCATGTCCGAATACACGTGGCGGGTGCGGGTCTCGCCCACGGTCTGGCAGTAAAACACGTCCTGGGAGGAAAAATAGGTGGTGTCCATGGGCCGGTTGACCATCATGACCAGGTTGCCGCCGGCAAAGGTGAACGGCGTCTGCAAAGGTATGACGATGGTGTTGGGGCCGCTGGGATAATCGACATTGCCGTCGAAGACCTGGGTGAGTTGGGTGGCGGGGATCCAACCGGCGGAGAGGTCGGTGTTCTGCGTGCTCCCGAGCCAGATTTTGGTGGGCTTGTTCGGCAGGTTGGTCTGGAAGTTGTTGTAGAAACTGATGGCGGTGATGGTGCCGAACATGCTGATTTCCGGAGCGTAATAGAGAGTCTCGAAGAGGCTGTTGCGCCAGAACATGTTCACCGGCAGCAAGGCTGTCTGGTTGCCTTCGCCGATCGTGATCACGGCCATGCCGGCGGGCATCACGGTGAGGTTGAGCGGCGGGCTGGAGTCGTTGAGCGGATTCTGGTCTCCGGCCATCACCACCTTGCCGTAGATCTGCATGGGGCCTTCCGTGGTGGGCGTCCAGGTCAGCGGGACCTGCGCCGTTTGCCCCGCGGCCAGGGTGGGGCCGGCCACGGAGGCCAGTTCGGCTTCGGTGCCGCTGATCAGTTTTACCGTGTAATTGCTCTGCGTGAAGGTGCCCCAGTTGTAGACGGTGACCGTGTAGGTGGTGGCGTTGCCGACGCTGGGGGTTTGGTTGCCGGAGACGGCCAGGGCGGCGATGTCGTTGTCCGGAATGAGCTCCAGCATCACGGTATCCAGGTAGAGATTCTGGTATTGACCCTGCAATCCGTGTTTGAAGGCCACATAATTCCCGGTGCCGGCGTAGCCGCCGAAGCTCACGATATACTCCGTCCAGCCGGTATTCAGCGCCAGGGTCTGCACCGGCGTAAAGCTGTCCGCGTTTTGCGGGTCGGTCATCACGCCCACGATCAGGGCGTAATCTTCGCTGGCGGCCCGGGCCTGGAAATGCGCCCGGGAGCTGTTCATGGCAATGCCGGCGGCATAGGGCGGAGAGATCAGGATGTAAGGCCCGGCCATATCGTCGTAGTTGTACATTGTGACGCAGTTGGGGGCGGTGTGGGAATCGACGTTGGTGGTGCCCAGCTGCGAGTAGATCGAGGCGTTGGCCTGCAGTTTGGACCACTCCAAAGGAAGCTGGGGCACCGTCACCGCGTCGAAGTTCTGGGCGTAGGGCAGGCTGTAGATCGTGGGATCGATACAGGTGGCCGTGACCGGCACCGTATGCACGATGCGGGTGGTGTTGTCCGTGATGGTGAGCGTCGCCGTGTGTTGTCCCGCCGCCGTGGGGGCGTAACGCAGGACGAATTGGACGCTCTGTCCGGTGACCAGGTTGGCGGGTAGCGCGGGCAGGTTTTGCAAGCTAAAGAAGGCGTTTCCGGCCAGGGAGATGTCCGTCACGCCGAGGGTGCCCCCGCCGCCGTTCATGACCATCATCGGGCGGTTGTGGACAGTGTTCATCAGCACCTGGCCGTAGTTGACGGAATTGGGATTAATGATGGCCAGGGGGTCAGTGCCCAGCGGCGTCATATGCAGCGAGGTTTTGGGGAACTGCCCGCTTAATGTGGCGTCCGCGGGCGGATTGGCGGGATCGAACTGCGTGGAGTCGCTGTAGATGTCACGGCTGCGGTTGTTGCCCACGGTCTGGCATTTGAAGAAGTCGATGGAGCTGTAATACTGCGTGTCCATGGGCCGGTTGGCCATCAGGACCAGATTGCCCCCGGTGTAGGTGAACACCGTCTGCAGCGGGATCAGGATGTTGTTTTGTCCGCTGGGATAGTTGACCGTGCCGTCGAAGACCAGGGTCAGCTGCGTGGAGGGGATCCAACCGCCCGAGAGGTCCGGATTGTTCGTGGTGCCCAGCCAGATCTTGGTGGGCATGTTGGTCAGGTTGCTCTGAAAATTGTTGTAGAAGGTCAGCGCGGAGATATTACCCACCAAGCCGATCTCCTGCGGATAGTAGAGCGTTTCAAAGAGCGAGTTCCGCCACCACATGTTGACCGGGATCTGCGCGTCCTGATCGCCGGCGCCGATGGTCATCACCACCATTCCGGCCGGCATCACGGTAATGCTGAGGGGCGGGCTCTGGTCGTTGTTGGGATTCTCGTCCCCGGCCAGGACCACCTTGCCCCGCAGGATCAGCGGGCCTTCCACGGCCGGAGTCCAGGCCAGCGAAAAATCCAGGACCTGGTTGGGCAGGATCGCCGTGCCGTTCACCGAAGCCAGCTCCGTCCCGGTCGAGGTCACCAGTTTCACCTGGTAGTTGTTCTGGCCATTGGATCCACGGCAACGCACGCTGACGCTGTAGGTGGTGGGGGTGCCCACGGAGGGGGTGATGTTTCCGGACAGCGCGATGCAGGCCAGATCGTTGGTGGCGGGCGGGGTCGGCAGAAATTCATACACCACGCCCTGGCCCGGCCAGCTGCCGACATTGTTGTTTTCGGCGGTCATGGAAGCCGAGGCCGCGGCGCCCGGCGTCACGCTGTAAAACCAGTTGACGCCGCCGGGATTCATGTTGATCCCGATCGAGGCCGAGGTGTTGGCCGGATCTCCGGTGGACGGGCCGTAAACGAAATCCGCCTTGCCTGTCTCATAGATCCGCACCTGGATATTGAACTGGTTGTCCGCCCAGTAGTTCCATTTCAGGTTCATGTACTGGATGGTGAACACGCGGTTGGGCGCGGTTCCGGAGAGCAGATACTGGCAATCGCCGGCGGCCAGGCTGGTGTCGTCCCAAAGCGGCGCCAGGACGGGATGCCAGTCGGTGGCAGAGAGCGCGTTGCTCAGATTGCTGTGCGAAAATCCGGTGCCCAGGCCCACCCACCCGTTGGACGAGACCATGACCGAGCTGTAGGAATTCTCGCCATAGGGAAAACTGAAGCCCAGATTGATCGCTTCGGAGAGGGCGTCGTCGGAGAGGATGGTGCCGATTTGGGTTCCCGTGATCGGGGTGTAGGTGGTGGTGGTTGCGTTGAACGAGTAAAAATCGTCAATGCCGGCAAAACAAAGAGTCGCTGCCATCATCAAAAGCAAGGCCGTTGCTTTCATGTCAGCCTCCTAAGCTGTGTATTTACATCTATTATCTACACAATCAAATACAAGGCCGGATCCCGGCCGGAATATCCGTGTCCGTTTCAGCTGTCTTGTTTATGGCACAATATGTTAGTTCCCCAATCCTGTCAACAACAATCTGCATGAGCGTGTAAGCCGGAGTCGGGCGAGGCCACGCATGGAACACCGGTTTCAACCGGTCGGTCGTGCCAGATTCATCTGGCATGGGCTGCGGATCACGTTTCACCGGATGAATCCGGTGGTCCGACCAGATAAATCTGGTGTTCCATAGTCACCACGCTTCCACGTTTCCACGCTTTCACGCTTCCACGTTTCCACGCTTCCACGCCATCTCTGCTCTCTGCTCTCTGCTCTCTGCTCTTTGCTCTGATCCCACACCCCTCCTTTTATCTGTTCATCTGTTCATCTGTTCAACCCCCATCACTCTTTCACGCAAAAGAAGCTCGGATACTGCTCCCGGTCGTCTTCATAGGTGGCCAGATCGGCCGCAAAGCCCGCCTGCCGCAGCAAATCCTGCCAGACGGCCAGGGAAAACAGCCCCAGGACATGGCGGTCGGTCTCGATGCTCAGCTTTCCCTGCCGGCGGATCAGGTAAATGAAAGTGGCGTCGATGCAGCCGTCCGGGCGCAGATATGCGTGGGTGATATAGGTGACCTCGGTGTCCGGATGTTTGGCCGAGGGGACGGACTGAAAGACCTGGGTGCGGTTGTTTTGGAAGCTCTCCGTGGTGGCATCCAGCGAAAATCCCAGCACGCCGCCGGGAGCCAGATGCTTGCGGAACTGGCGTAAAGCGCCGGCCACGTCGGCCTCTGTGAGCAGGTAGGAAACGGCGTCATCGAGGAACACGGCGTCGAATTGACAGCCCAGATCAAAGGAGCGCAGATCAGCCTGGATGAGCTCGCAGCCGGGGTTCAGTTCCGCCGCCAAAGCCAGCATCCGCTCGCTGCGGTCCAGTCCGGTGACCTGGAACTGCCGGCGCAGGTTGAAGATGTTCTTGCCGCCGCCGCAGCCGGCATCGAGCAGGGTGCGCAGCTCACGTTGGGCGCGGCGCCGCAGCTGGGCGGCCAGCCACTGGCAATAGCGGGCGTATTCCGTCTCCGGATCGCCCCAGAGCGGCCACAACCACGCCAAGTCGCCATAGAGCCGGTTGGTGCCATTGTCCATCCTTGCTCCTTGCTCCGGCCGGCGACGCAGCCGCGCAGTTTTTCTGCGGACAGATTGCGTTCGCCGCCACCGGTCTGGGTAA
>CAYXEF010000135.1:0-4452 GCA_964463825.1 uncultured Candidatus Cloacimonadota bacterium
GGGCGGCCTCGCGCACGAAGTCTACGTTTTCCCAGCGCAGCTTGAACGCCTCGGAGGCCCGGCAACCAGTGAGCAGCGCAAAAACGGTCAGGTCGTGGGCGGTCTGGTCCACGGTCGCCAGTTCAGCCAGGAGGGCTTGAATCTCTTCCGGGGTCAAGACACGGAGCCGGGTGTTGACGGGCTTGGGGATGTCCAGCTTGCCCACGGGGCACTCCACGGCCACGATCTTGCGCTTGAAGGCGTGCTTCCAGACGCGGCGGAACGTGCCCATGATGTACTCATGGGATCGGTCGGACAGGCCGGCGGCTCTGATCTTGTCTTGGACGCGCTCAAGGTCGGCTTCGGTGATTTCGCGCAGGGGCAGCTTGCCGAGGGCAGGGGATAGCCAGAACTTGAAATGGGCCTCCTCCTTCTGCCAGGACTCGGGCTTGACCCGGTTGCGGAGGGCTATCACGTAGTCATCGTTCCAGAAGGCATCAAAGGTCACGCCTTGCCGGGCTTCGCGCTCCATGGCGGCATGTTCGGCCTTGCGTCGGGCCTCGGCCTGTTCGCGTTTCTCCGCAAGGGAGGTCGCGCCTTCACCCGTGGTGGCCGCTTTCTTGAGGTCCGCCAGGGTTTGGGCAGCTTTGGCGGCGGTCCAGCCCTGAGACGTCCAACCGAGGGCCTCTTCCCGACGAACGCCGGCAACGCGATACCTGATGGCAAAATATTGATCGGCCTTTACGCCGTGCTTCCGGGTCGGATGTTCCCTGAACCGGACACCCTCGTGCTTGCTCTGCTTCCAGGTGTAGCCCATTACTGTCCCCCGGCCTGCCCCCCACCGGCAGTTGCCAGTGCGTGATTTAAAATCCCTTGGCCTTATTTTGTCCCCCACCTGTCCCCCAAAAATAGAGGAAACGAGGTGAATTTGTGTGATGCCTTGTGAAAATAAATGGTGGGTAAATGACTGAATGTCAATAATTTTATTATTCGGAGTGAAGTGGTGTGAAACCCCCAAATAGGGACTTAAAATCCCTTGTCCTTCGGGACGTGCCGGTTCGATCCCGGCCTCGGGCACCAATAATTTTAATGGGTTACTGGTTGGGCCGGTAACCCATTTTTCGTTTTTGCTCTTGTGGACAGACTCGGAGTCTTGAACGTACAAGCGAATATGTCCAAAATACAGCAGACGCGATTGCGCGTGCCGGCGGACAGCCGGTTCTTGGCCATGGTCCAGGGGCACGCACGTGATCTGGCGATGGTCGCCGGACTATCCCAAAAAGAGGTCCTCGCCTTGGAACTGGCCACCGAGGAGCTGGCCCGATACGTGGGGGCGGAAAGGGAGCGGGTTGCGGGCTGACGGACGCCGGCGCGGACGTGAATGCCGCACGGACCATGGCATGACGCGTCCCGACGTCGTCGGTGCTTCGCTTCAAGTCCAAAGAGGATGGCAGGATGAAGGCTCTTCTCAACGCCATTTTGAACTGCGGCAGCCTCTCCGTCGAGCTCGTGACGGAGCTCCACGGCGCGCAAAGCCTGCAAGGGCTCATTGAATACGTTGAAACGAATTTGCCATTGAGCGCTCTGGACGCCAGAAACCAGCCATACGTTGTCATCAAATCCATATCGCTCATCAAAAACAAAGAATTTCAGGCGGCGCGTGAACTCCTTGCGTCGTGTGCCATGTTTCACAGTCAGGATTCCGTCATACAGCATCTTCAGTATGTCGTAGAGCAAAATATGCGTCCTGAAGACATAAGAAATATGTATGACGTTTCCGTAAGGTTTTGTTCATCGCCTTTTCAGCGTTTGGATGTGGTTGGAGACATGCTTGATGCATATCTGTGCTGTATGTCCTTTCTTCCGCATTCCATCGGGAGCTTGTTGCGCGAGGACGGATGGGATGTCTGGAATTCGGCTCGGGCGACCAGGATACGGCAAACGATCCTGGATGGAACGTATGCGTATTGCAATAAAATCACATGTCCGGCGATTGGCGGCATGGCGTTGCCGCTTACGAAAGATATCGATGTCGCCGCATGGACGGGAGGGGTCGCGCGGGGTCCACGCCGGTTGAATCTTTCGTACGACAGGACGTGCAATCTCTATTGTCCCAGTTGCCGCCGGGAGCGGGTCGTCGAACCTCCATGGAAGCAACGGCAATACATCGACCTGTTCGAGCGCAAAATACGGCCGTTGATGCAGAATGTGGAATACATGGAAGTGACCGGATCGGGCGACCCTTTCGCCAGCGCGTCCATGCGGCATGTGCTCCAGACGGTCGCCTCGGGATTTCCTTCCTTGCGGACGCTGCATATCATGACCAACCTGCAGCTGTTCATTCCCAGGAAATTCGAAACGCTCGCCGGCCTGCACGGCCGATCGCAGTTTTATGTGAGCGTTGACGCCGCCTGTCCCGAAACCTACGCGCAGCTTCGGAGAGGAGGCGATTTCCACCGCCTTCTGCCAAAGCTCGAGTACCTGGGGCAGTTGCGGCGCGACAAGGTGATCAAGCACCTCATGCTGGCCTTCGTGGTGCAACGGGGCAACTACAAGGAGATTCCGGATTTCATCAGGCTTGGGAAGAAAGTTGGCGCCGATATCATCCAGTTGACGCGCATGACGAACTGGGGATCCTTCACGGACGAGGCGTATGCCGCCCAGTGCGTCTGGAACGTCACGCATCCCGAGCATGGGGCCTTCCTCGATGTCATGGCCGATCCGATCCTGCACGATCCGATGCTGGCCCAGTCGGACCTCTGGGTCTTTCGCGGCCCGGCGCCGGGGAAGAGCTGTCCGGGCAGTCAGACATGAGCTCCGATGGCAACATCGAAGGCTTGGCAGGTGGTGGTGGGAGCCCCTTTTGCGGATTTTGGCCTCTCACGGACACTGGCCGCGTTTGCGGAATGTTACTATGAAGTATTTCTACCGAGAGTTTGGGAAAAGATCTGCCCGCATTGCTTGAAATAAAGCATCCACTTCTTGATGAGAATCTGGAGGCGCGTTATGTGCCAAGGCAAGCAGCCTTAGCACTTCTTTGCTCCCGCACAACTTGACGCGTTCAGTGGCCGCTGTCCTTGTCCAGAGGCCTTCCGGCATCGACATCGTTTGCGAGCGGGTTACCATATCAAGATAATTAAGATAAGCATCCCTCTTTTCTTGAAACTCACGTTGTGCAGCTACTTTTTTTTCTCGAAATATTCCTTCAGTAAAAGCGCCGCGAGACCTCCAACCCCAAAACCACTGATCAAACTCGCGACATCCATTGGTAACTCCTGGATCGAGGCCGTATTGCATAATTGGGGAGGACGGGACGTCTCCGGCGGCCAAGGGGCGAAGCCCTGGCCCGATTGCTTGGAATGGCTGATTACAGCTTTCAGCAGTATTCTGCCGCCTGGAAAATCTACAACATCTTCCGGGATTGGATGAGACCTTGGCGCGTCCGTGCCCGATCCCTCCAAGGGGGCAGAACGCCGCTGGCCTGCGTCAAGATGGCCGCGATCGAATTCTTAACGCACCGAAATTATTTAATTTTTCAGCAGAGAAACTACCGCCCTTTGGACAAAATCGATCCTCGCTGGGACATTTTCGGTTCTCCAGAGTTTATCCAAAATCCCGGTTATCAAGGGCTGGAGAACCTATTTCAGCGTTATCTGGTAGAGAAAACCGCCCCCAGTCACCCTAATATTCAGATTCATGGAGCACGTGGATCCCAGGGGGGATTCGAGTTACTCGTCACTTGAATTTTGAAGGTCAGATGCCCCCTGTTTCTCCTTTTGGTAACGGGCAAATTGTTCTTCATCATTTATGCTTCTTCGATGTACATCCAGATGGGTCTCTACATTTAGATTTCTACCCTTCGCCGGATCAACTGAATCTTCTGGATCAGTATGTAACTTTGTAGGATTATAATGATGGAATGCAGCCCGTTTTCTCAATTGTTCTCCTGTAACTTCATCAAACTCAACACCCCGTAGATCTTTAAGCTTCTTACGCTCCTCATTAACAAATGCATCAACCTGCCGTCGAACATCTTGCATTTGAGGCGAATCTGATACACTTATCAGACTATCTCTTGAATATTGTAAAAGAGCTTGTTCCTTAGCATTACGAACCTCTTGAGACTTCTTGTCGGCCAAACCAACAACTGCGGAACTATGGGCATAATTTGATCCATCAAAAGATCTTTTCTCTGTTTTTGGTATTTGATTTTCATAAATATAGGCAGCATCTGATTTGTTTACATTAAAAACCGAAGAAAAAGCTTCTTCTTTTACATAAAGAACACCATTAGTCCCCAGCTTAGCATGCTCAGCAATACTCTTGTCAATTTTATTATACTTACGAGCATCAACTAAGTCATTCCGCCTTACTGGCTTATCATAAGAAAAATCAATCGTCTTTAAAGTGACAGGCAATCTGAGACCGCTGCGTAATTCTCGCAAGTCGCTGCTTGCCCCGTTTTTCAGAGTC
>CAYXEF010000136.1:0-4234 GCA_964463825.1 uncultured Candidatus Cloacimonadota bacterium
GGGATTGACGGTCGACCTCGACAACATCACCACCATTGGAGCAGGACCTACCACGGTAACCGCGCAAAACGGGATCCAAATAGGTTTTGGCGCAGGCGGGACCATCGATGACTGCGATATCAGCGGTAACATCTATACCGGCAGTAGTTGGGCTGCGGCAGGGGTGCTTGGTTATCAAGGGTCAGCAATCACTGTGACCGATACCGATGTATACGATAACTACGTAAATGTAGACATGAACGACAACAGCCTGTCAATGTCCGGAGGTTCCATTTCCAACACCGATCCTGACGCTTGGGACGGCATCTATTTCAGAAATCCTGCCGTGAGAAGCGGGGAGGATGGAACCGGACGCGTGATCCCCCAACCGCAACCAATGTTTGAAGATTATACGCCTGATTATGGAAGGACCAATTTCGAACTGGAAATCGAAGGCGTGGATGTGATCGGTTGCGATAAGGAAGATGCTTGGGGCATTCTCATCCGGGCTTATGGAAACACCCAGGTTGCCACAATTACTGATTGTGAGATAACTGGCTGGGATCTTGGCATCTATACGAGGGAATCCGGTGGTGTGGTTGATTGTGAATCTTCCAACAACCAGATATATGACAATGCAAGTTATGGATTCTATTCCAATACTGCCATACCGCAGCTGGCAATCATGAACTACTGGGGTGATGCCACCGGCCCCTACCACTATACCACCAATACCGATGGTCTGGGCAACGCGGTCAGCGACAACGTGGAATACGATCCCTGGTGGGGCGATGAGGAAGAGGAAGAGCTGGAATCGGAAGAGTACATCGTCAATCAGACCCAGAACACCTATCATTCGACGATCCAGGCTGCGATCAATGCCGCTAGTACCCGCCGTGACGGAGATTTGATCGAGGTACCCGCCGGCACCTATGTCGAGGATATCCATATCGACAGAGCGTTAACCCTTAGGGGAGAGGATGCGGAAACCACCATCATCAGCGGACCGATCGGTGGAAGTTTGCAGACTGTTTTCATAGACTACAACAATGTAACCTTCGAGAATTTCACGGTTACGCGTGAAGGTAACAACACCACTGACTGGAACAACGGCGGAACCAACCAGACCGGGCTTCAGATCAGTCAGCAAAAGACTGGCTGTTTGGTGCAGAACAACATCATCACCAAAAACCGCAACGGCCTTTATTTTAATGACTGCCAAGACAATACGGTCATTAACAACCTGATTACCAACAACCGTACCGGGATCCAATTGGTCAACAATGTTTCAGACTTTGTGATCGAAGACAATATCATCACGGACAACTGGACCATGGGTATCCTGTTCTATTACTCAGGCGCAACCACCCCAACAACCGGCATCAGAATCGAGGACAACGATATCTCTGGCAATTGGTACAGCCAAGTTGAATGTAAGACCCAAGGAACCAATCCTACGGTATCATACGACTGCTCCCCCAACTGGTTTGGTTCGCCCTCGCCGTATAAGGTGACATCACTGGCCGGTGAACCAGGTTATGCCGCACAGATTCCGGTTGAGTTTGGCGGAACAGCTGTTAGCCCCGGTGGAAACGAAGGCAAGATAAGCGGTCAGGAATCTCACAAGATTCTCATTGATCCTTGGTGGATCAACGAGGAAATGGATATCCTGAATACCGATATTGAGATCTATATCAGCGCGCAAGACGAACTTATCGCTGACAACGAGAATCAGCAGTATTCGGTGGTTATCTCCGATATTGCCTCTTTGCGCGGTTATACCGTCCAGGTAAAGATCCCCCAAGCGGATTTCTATCAGCCAACGGACTTTGCCATCGGGCCGGTGTATCAAAACGTCGTAGCCTATCCCGATGGGTATCAATTCATCCCCATGGACGTAACTGGTTCGGATATAAATCATTGGATTTATGATGTAACTGGTACTTATCTGGGCGGACATCCTGGTATCGATGGGACCGATGTGGTTCTGTTCACATTCTGGGCCAGAAGTCTGTCCGGCCATGATAACATTCCGACCGGATGCTGGATTACTGCTCCGCTGGATGAGGTGGTACTGAAAGACGACCAGAATCCGTATCATGAGATCCCATGCTCCCAAACAAGCGACAAGTTCATCCTGATCGACGCCACTGAGCCCACGATCACAATCGACAACATAGACTTCTTTGAAGACGGTATGACGCTGCCGATCGATCCAGCCCTGACGGTTACCAACGGCTGGCCCAGCGTGGCCGTGCCACCGTTGTCGCTGGATTACTGGGACAACTACAACCTGGATTACTCTCAATACGTGCTGGTGACTTACGGTTCCGAACCGACTACCGTAGCGGAATTTGCAGGTTCGACGTATTTGTTTGGACCAGATTATGCCAACGCGACTTATGACGACCTGATCTGGGACGATCCGGACGGCGATTTGAATGCCGCTCTGTACGATCTGCCGGACGGACATTATACCCTTTCCTTCCTGGCGGTGGACGACGCGGGTAACTTCGTGATCGTTAACTGGTCTTTCTTCATCGATAAGACAGCCACCGGCCCGATTGTATGGGACAGCACTATTCCTTGCCGTACCACTGCCAATTCCAACAACTCCATCGATCTGAAATGGGCGAATCCAGTCGGCGCGGTGAAGAACCATATCTGGATTTTGAGCTATGGAGACATTGGATCAAACACGCACTATCCGGAATACGAGGATCACAGCGAGCCAACCATTCCCACCGCTCCCAATCCCTATAACCCTGCTGTGCAAAACGGCTGGACACGGAACATCGTGGTAGATCCTGTTCCTGCCACCTTCCCCTATGCCATCACCGGCATGGCCCGCGGCTACTACTACGTGACCATCTTCGCGGAAGATGCCTCCGGTAATATCAGCGTTGCGCCGGCTTCGCCCTTCTACCGCGAATCGATCAGCTACTGGCCGGGAGACGTGCCCGCTTACATCAATGGTCTGGTAACCATTGACGATATCAACGTGCTGTCTCTGGCTTGGGGTGCTGAGGATGGAGACGGTAACTGGAACAACATGGTCGACGTCGGCCCCTCCACCGATTACGCGCGCCGCTCACGTCCCACGCCGGACGACGTGATCGATATCGAAGACCTGATGATGTTCGCCATGAACTACAACAACACCAATTACAACTTCTATCCCAGGAATGTCCCGGATCCCAACCCCATCACCATCGCCATGCACCTGCACAACGCCGGCAGCCAGTATGTGGTGACTCTGGAACTGGGCGAGAACGCCGGTTTCGTGAAAGGCCTGAACATCCCCGTCAGCTACGGCGACGGACTGGCCCTGCAAAGCCTGGAACTGGGCGACATCTGGCCGGAAGGCAGCTTGCTGCTGCACACCGACCGCGACGGCACCGTGACCGTGTCCATCTCCACCCTGGGCGCTGAACCGCTGGTGCTGGGCAACGGCACGATCGCGACCCTGACCTTTGACGCAGTGGGCGCGAACACCGGCCTGGGCTTCGAGCACATGACCGCCCGCGGCTGGGACAACCGCGAGATCGAGATCGTCAACAATCCCGGCGCTTCCACGGATAACGACGACCTGGTGAATGTGATCCCGGATGCCAGCTATCTGGGCAAGAACTACCCCAATCCCTTCACCGGCAGCACCACCATCGCCTACGGCCTGAAGGAAGCCGGCAGCGTGAAACTCAGCGTGTTCAACTCCCGCGGACAATTGATCCGCACCCTGGTGAACGACGCCAAGGCGCCCGGCAGCTATCAGATCAACTGGAACGGCCTGGACAACAACAACCGCCCCGTTTCCTCCGGAGTATACTTCTTCCGCATGGAAACCCAGGGCCTGATCAAGACCGTCAAAGGCCTCTTAATCAAATAACTTGCAATCAGGAGTCCGCTCCCTTGGGGGCGGACTCCCCCTTTTTAACATGAAATCTGAACTGGTTCTTGGTGCAATCTGCTGTGTTCTGCTGACTTTGGCGTCAGCCCTGAGCGCGGCAAGCGTGAGTTTTACGCCCAACCCGGTGATCACTCAACCGGCCCAGAGTTTCACCGCCACTCTCAGAATCGACACGAACACGCTGGTGCATGGTTACGCGGTTTCGATTCATTACGATTCCAGCCGCCTGAGCTACGTTTCCTCCACGCGGGGATCGCTGTTCAACAACCAGAGCATTCTGTGGTGGAGAATAAACACCGACACTCTGAACGTGGTCAATGTCGGTCTTCTGATCACGGGTCAGGGTTA
>CAYXEF010000137.1:0-4043 GCA_964463825.1 uncultured Candidatus Cloacimonadota bacterium
GGCTGGCGGCCGGTCGGGGAGCACATGCTGCGCCTGGACGTGCGGCAGCTCCATCGCCGGGATTGCCTACGGCCAGGGTTGGCTTTTTCGTGGAGCTGGTCCTGGGGCGACGAGCCCGCCGGGAGCATCAGCATCTTCACCAGCGCCGATTCCATCCGCCTCATGTACGGGACCAAGGACGGCGAGCAGGTGGACGAGCTTGTGGACCTGGCCCGGACCCCCTGCAACTACGGCGGGGAGCGGACATGGTTCCTGTGCCCGAGGTGCGGCCGACGCGTGGGTGTTCTGTTTGGCGGTCGGCGCTTTTGGTGTCGGCATTGCCACGGCGTCGCTTATGCCGTCGAAAACGAGGACAAGCTGTCCCGGGTGTTGCGGCGGTCCAACAAGCTGCGGGAGCGGGTCAAGGTCAGGGCTGGCACGGCGTACCCGGTCACGTTCAAGCCGAAGCACATGCACCAGCGAACCTTCGACCGCATCAGGTGGCAGATTCAGGAAATAGAACTTGGTTTCTGGCTGGCGATGGGGGAGCGATTCAACCTCACGCCTGATTTTTAGGAGTGAACAGCATGACAAAAAAGCCTGTTGTCCCCGGCTTTGAAGGAAAGCGCCGAACCGCGCTTGAGTCTATCAGGCGCTTTTGCCTGGCCTGCATGGGGGGCAGTGCCCCGCTTGTGGCGGAGTGCGCGTCTACGACCTGCACCTTTCATGGTTACCGCATGGGCGTCATCGAGCAGGGAGCCGACCGCCGGCTGGTTCGCGTCATCGCCGGGTACTGCCGCGAAGAGTGCCAGCCCGGGGAGGAGCCGGCCACCTGCACCGCCGGCAAGGTGTTCATGGATCTGGAGCCGTGCGGGCTGTGGCCATTCAGGACGGGGCGCAATCCGTACATCAGCGCCGAGCAGCGGGAAAAGCTGCGCCGCCATGCCCAGGAGCAGTACCAGCTTGCTGGTGGAGGAGCCCGTTTCCGTCCCAGGACAATCGAAACACCTGCGCCCTGACGTTTGGGTCACCTGTCCATGCCGGCCTGAAAAAACAGGCTGAAAAGAGGCGTGACACGTTGACCGTTGACGGATTTTTCCATTCTGTGCCTGGCCGAAAGCTGCGGCTCCACGCACCCGCTTTGAAAAATCCCTGGAAGGACCCGTCGAAAGTTTCCAGTTGCCAGGAAGTTGCCACCATTCCCTCGCGCGCGCCCGCGCGTAACGTTGGCTGAACTCCACGATGTTAAGTCAGGCCGGAGGGTTCCTCCGATTTTGTGGAGCCGTGGCGGCGCTTGGCGAGCCATCCCCCTGTTGAAGATGAAAGCCGGGGGGGGGCGGTATTGCGCGGGAATGGCCTGGAGGTGAATCTGGTCACCGCCATTTCGTCTTGTCCTGGACGCCTCGCTGGGACAGCTCGCTTTCCTTGTAGCCGTCGAAGTTGAAGCGGCCGGCGACGGTCCCGGCATCTTGGCGCTTGGCCATCACAATGAACAGGATCACCACGACGATGGCAGCGCCGGCGGCCAGGGGGACGAACACTTCCATGGAGAGCCGGGCCTAGCAGGCGCAAGCGACTTGCTGGGAAGCGTCATCAGCCTTTTTCCGCAAGTCGAACCCGAGGCGGAACCCCAGGACTTCGGCCGCGTCCATGAGCTGGTTGACGGTGGACTGGTGGTCAAGGTCCAGGAGCCGGCGCACCTGCCGGGCATCGCAATGGAGCAGGCCGGCGAGGCGGAGCTGGGAAACGCCCTGGTCGCGCATGGCCTGATAGAGAGCGAGCTTGAGCGCCACCATGGGCGATGGGCTGACGGTCGGTTGGCCCGGGGCAGGCGCGGACGGGACGGGAATGTCCAGATGATCGTCCATGTACCCGGCCAGGGCGACGTGGAGCGCGTCCTGCGCCCATTCCAGGGCAAAGGCTTCATTCTCACCGTAGGTCATCGCTTCCGGCACGTCGGGAAAGCTGGCCATCACGTCGCCATTGTCCAGCGGCGTCAGGGTGACGGGGTAATCGTACATGGGGAACCTCCCGGGCTAGAGCACTTCGTCAGGGTTGAGCCCGAGCTGCTTGCAAATCATTTTCAGGAAGTTGGGGTCCACGTCCGCGCTACCGTGGAAGGGGACTGTCGTTTTCCTGCCGTTGTGAATGGCCCAAACGTGGCCGCCTTTCCCGCGACCTTCGATGATTTCCACGCCGTTCCGTTTCAGGCGCTTGATAAATTCCTTGCCCTTCACGGGTTCACAGGTAGGACATAAATGTCCTTCGGTCAAGGTGGGGATGGTCCCGGCCCATGAGGGCCAGGAACCGGGGACGGGTTACAGGGCGTGGAGGAACAGGACGAGATAGGCCAGGGCAATGACAAGGTACATGCTTGCGGTCAGGGTCAATCAGACCACCTCCTTTTTTGGATCACCCCCATATATACCGGCGAGCCTGCCTATCGTTTGCTCCCGTCACGCACCGGACCCACCGGGACGCCGATCAGCACGTCCAGACCGTAACCCTTCGGTCGAAGGGCTACGATTTAAGGCCGTCGATAGGCCAGTAAAATACTTTTTGACATTTATCGACCACAATGGCATGTTCCAAGCCAACGGAGGGCAGCACCATGAAGGTCATCGGCTACGCCAGGGTCAGCACGGACGAGCAAGGTGCAAGCGGGCTTGGGCTGGAAGCGCAGGCCGCGAAGCTGCGGGCTTATTGCGAGCTGTACGGCCACGAGCTGGTGGAGGTCGTTACGGAAGCTGCCAGCGGAAAGAACCTTCGCCGCCCTGGTCTGCAAGGTGCGCTTGCCAACATCCGCGCCGGCAAGGCCGCCGGGCTCCTGGTCGCCAAGTTGGACCGCCTGACCCGTTCTGTCCGCGACATGGGCGAACTGCTGGAGCAGCACTTCCAGGCCGCCCACCTCCTGGTGGTTGCCGAACAGGTGGACACGTCCAGCGCCGGCGGCCGGCTGGTGCTCAACGTGCTTATGAGCGTGGCGCAATGGGAGCGGGAAGCCATCGCGGAGCGCACCAAGGACGCTTTGAAGGCCAAGCGGTCCCGAGGCGAGAAGACCGGCGGAGGCGTTCCTTTCGGCTACGACGTGGCGGCCGGCAAGCTGGTGGAGAACCAGGCGGAGCAACGTGCTTTGCGCCTCATCGAAAGCTTGAGGGCCAAGGGCTACGGCTACCACCGCATCGCTGGCCAGCTCAATGCCGACGGCATCTTGACCAAGACGGGCCGCGCCTGGACCCCTCCCGTAGTGCGCCAAGTCTATTTGAGGGCCATAAGTGAAGCAGCTTAAAGACGAATTTGAATATAAGCGGCTGGTTGAATTGCTGCGCGAGGCCGGGCCAGAGAGTCTGGACAAGCTGGCTTTTCACCTTGAGCACGAGGAAGGTATGGAAGACAGGAAGCTATTTTCGGTCACACAATTGGCCGACATGTCGGGAATACCCGCCACAACAATCAGAAGGTGGTGCGCCAATGGCCGGATTAAGGCCAAGCGCATCGGGCTTAGGAAGTGGTACATAACGAAGGACGAGGTAGACCGGATATTGTCACAACCACAAGCTGACGATTCCATCCCAGAGGCCGAATAGTGCTCACCTGTTTTGAGTGCGGCGCACCCGCCGACCACCAGCACCACGTCGTCCCCCGGTCCAAGGGTGGAACCAAGACCGTTCCGCTGTGCGCGGCCTGCCATGGGAAAGTGCATGGTCATGCCTTGGGTGGGCGAAAGCTGACCAAGGACGCCTTGGAAGCCAAAAAGGCCCGGGGGGAACGCACCGGGTCCGTGCCCTACGGCTACCGGATGGCCGCTGATGGGGTTCACCTGGAGGCCGTGCCCGAAGTTCAAGCCCTCATTGCAGTGGTCCGCCGCTTTCATGGAGCTGGTCTTAGCCTTCGGGCTATCTCCCACGAGTTGGCCACGAGAGGTTTTCTCAGTCGCACAAAAAAGCCGTTCTTGGCCCAACAAATCCGCCGCATGTTGTCCAACGCCCCGGACGTGCCGGAGGCGTAGCAATAAAGCGGCCCGACAAGGTGGTGGAACACCAAGCCGGGCCTTCACCACAACC
>CAYXEF010000138.1:0-4009 GCA_964463825.1 uncultured Candidatus Cloacimonadota bacterium
CCACTCTGGGGTGTCTCACAGGCCGTGTAACTGCCGTTTTGGAGGTTACAGAACTCCCACGACCCATCAGCTCCGGTCGTGGTTGTTCCCACAACACTGCCTGCTTCGTTCTTCAGGGTGATGGTCCAGCCAACGAGTCCTTCGGTCGTAGTGCCGTTATACTTGAATCCGCTGACACAGTAGGTGTTGGGAGTGGGGGTCTCCGGTTTGTTCCGGAACTCAACGGATGTGACACTAGCTCCGTTGACCGTCACCGACTGGCAGACCGGGGTCAGGTTCACCCAGCCACTCTGGGGTGTCTCACAGGCCGTGTAACTGCCGTTTTGGAGGTTGCAGAACTCCCACGACCCATCAGTACCTGTCACCGTTGTCCCTACAACCGTTCCAGCTTGGTTCTTCAATGTAACGGTCCAGCCAACGAGTCCTTCGGTTGTAGTCCCGTTATACTTGAATCCGCTGACACAGTAGGTGTTGGGAGTGGGGGTCTCTGGTTTGTTCCGGAATTCAACGGATGTGACACTAGCTCCATTGACCGTCACCGACTGGCAGACAGGGGTCAGGTTCACCCAGCCACTCTGGGGGGTCTCACAGACCGTGTAACTGCCGTTTTGGAGGTTGCAGAACTGCCAAGACCCGCCAGTACCTGTCACCGTTGTCCCTACAACCGTTCCAGCTTGGTTCTTCAATGTGACGGTCCAGCCAACGAGTCCTTCGTTTGTAGTCCCGTTATACTTGAATCCGCTGATACAGTAGGTGTTGGGAGTGGGGGTCTCTGGTTTGTTCCGGAACTCAACCGACGTAACACTAGCTCCGTTGACCGTCACCGGCTGGCAGACAGGGGTCAGGTTCACCCATCCACTCTGGGGTGTCTCACAGACCGTGTAGGTGCCGTTTTGCAGGTTGCAGAACTGCCAAGACCCGCCAGTACCTGTCACCGTTGTCCCTACAACCGTTCCAGCTTGGTTCTTCAATGTAACGGTCCAGCCAACGAGCCCTTCGTTTGTAGTCCCGTTATACTTGTATCCGCTGATACAGTAGGTATCGGGAGTGGGGGTCTCTGGTTTGTTCCGGAACACTACTGAAGTGACGTCCCCTCCGTTAATGGTCACCGGCTGGCAGAGCGGGGTAAGATTCACCCAGCCACTCTGGGGTGTCTCACAGACCGTGTAACTGCCGTTCGGTAACCCGCATATCTCCCAGAATCCGGTGGTGTCTGTCATGTCAGTGCCAACTATCTGACCTGCCTGGTTCTGGACCGTAATTGTCCAGCCGGAAAGACCTTCAGTACCTTCAGAGCTGGTGTCATCACAATGGCCTGGCCCAAGCAGACCATTATTATAGTCATCTAAGATTTCGGCAATCTGGATAGCATCTGCCCGTGTTTGCCCGGGTAGTTGTGAATCGGGCGTGTAGGTGTTAAAGAATGTTTCGGCATCTGCAAGAGCAGCATTCACATCGGGGGTTGTTGATGCTCCTCTGAGAACATTCAATTCAGCTGCGATATACTGGACTGCGAGGATGTAATATGCGTTGCCTCCGGTTTTTTCGGTGTTGATTACAGTATACCAGGACTGCCCACTATTGAAGAAGGGGGTGTCTTCTTCATATGGGGTGACGAGTGCCCAAGTATCATCATACGGGGCAGGCCCGTTCATTGAGTGGGTCTTCCAATATCCCTGGGTATACGTACCTGTGCAATCGATGGTTCCGTATTTGTATCCGCTGACACAGTAGGTATCGGGAGTGGGGGTCTCCGGCTTGTTCCGGAACACTACTGAAGTAACGTCCCCTCCGTTAATGGTCACCGGCTGGCAGACCGGGGTCAGGTTCACCCACCCGCTCTGGGGGGTCTCACAGACCGTATAACTGCCGTTTTGGAGGTTGCAGAACTGCCAGGACCCGCCAGTACCTGTCACTGTTGTCCCTACCACACTACCAGCTTGGTTCTTCAAGGTGACGGTCCAGCCAACGAGTCCTTCGGTCGTAGTCCCGTTATACTTGAACCCGCTGACACAATAGGTGTTGGGTGTCGGGGTCTCCGGTTTGTTCCGGAACACTACTGAAGTAAGGTCCCCTCCGTTAATGGTCACCGGCTGGCAGACCGGGGTCAGGTTCACCCACCCGCTCTGGGGGGTCTCACAGACCGTATAACTGCCGTTTTGGAGGTTGCAGAACTGCCAGGACCCGCCAGTACCTGTCACTGTTGTCCCTACCACACTACCAGCTTGGTTCTTCAAGGTGACGGTCCAGCCAACGAGTCCTTCGGTCGTAGTCCCGTTATACTTGAACCCGCTGACACAGTAGGTGTTGGGTGTCGGGGTCTCCGGTTTGTTCCGGAACACTACTGAAGTAACGTCCCCTCCGTTGATGGTCACCGGCTGGCAGAGCGGGGTGAGATTCACCCACCCGGTCTGGGGGGTCTCACAGACCGTGTAACTGCCGTTTTGGAGGTTGCAGAACTGCCAGGATCCATCGGCTCCGGTCGTGGTAGTTCCCACGACACTCCCTGCTTCGTTCTTCAGGGTGATGGTCCAGCCTGCGAGACCCTGGTTGTATGTCATGCACTGGCCTTTAGTGAGCAAGCCAGTATTGTAGTCATCAAGGATCTCTGCCAAAGCGACGGTCTGTTCCCGCACCGATTTGGATAACTTGGAGTCTGGTGTATAAGTACTGAAGAATGACTCTGCTTCAGTGATAGCTTTCACTACCTCAGGTGTGGTTGATGCACCATTCAGAACATTCAATTTCGCTGCGGTATACTGGCTCGCAAGGATGTAATACGGATTCCCGCCAGCCTTGTTATTAGTAATGACCTGATACCAGGTCTGTCCACTCTTGAAGAATGGTGTATCTTCGCCGATTAATGCCCAGGTATCATCATACGGTGCAGGTCCATTCTTTGAGTGCGTCTTCCAGTACCCTTGTGTCAAAGGATCTACGCATTCGCTGGTGCCATTATACTTGTGTCCACTGATGCAGTAGGTTTCCGGCATTGTGATGTCGGTTGAATGGGTATCAGTTCCGGTGACTGAGTTCCCGCTGTTATCTGTTCCTGTCGCGGTCGCGGTGTTCACCAGCGGATCGGGGGTTGCTGCGACTGTCCAAGTTGCTGTGTAGACCCAGGTCTCAGTCGTGTCGAGCTTGCTATCGCCGTTCGCATCACCGGAGACATAGGTTGCTGTTCCCGCTATCGAATCGGTTACTGTTACGGTCGAGAGTGGAACCGTTCCCGTGTTGGTGACCGTGAACGTGTAGGTGACCACTTCACCGACAGTCGCACTTGCCGGACCGGTCTTGTCCACATTGATGCCCGGCATCTCGACGTCCAGGCTGTGGTCATCGGTGTCGGTATATGCGGTGGTGCCATAGTAGCCGGTCGCCGTCGCGGTGTTCACCAGCGGGTCGGGGGTTGCTGCTACTGTCCAAGTTGCTGTGTAGACCCAGGTCTCAGTCGTGTCGAGCTTGCTATCGCCGTTCGCATCACCGGAGACATAGGTTGCTGTTCCCGCTATCGAATCGGTTACTGTTACGGTCGAGAGTGGAACCGTTCCCGTGTTGGTGACCGTGAACGTGTAGGTGACCACTTCACCGACAGTCGCACTTGCCGGACCGGTCTTGTCCACATTGATGCCCGGCATCTCGACGTCCAGGCTGTGGTCATCGGTGTCGGTATATGCGGTGGTGCCATAGTAGCCGGTCGCCGTCGCGGTGTTCACCAGCGGATCCGGTGTCGCAGCTACCATCCAGGTCGCCGTGTAGACCCAGGTCTCGGTCGTGTCCAGCTTGCTGTCGCCATTCGCATCACCTGAGACATAGGTTGCTGCACCAGCCACCGAGTCGGTCACTGTCACGGTCGAGAGTGGGACGGTTCCGGTGTTGGTGACCGTGAACGTGTAGGTAATCACTTCACCGACAGTCGCACTTGCCGGACCGGTCTTGTCCACATTGATGCCCGGCATCTCGACGTCCAGGCTGTGGTCATCGGTGTCGGTATATGCGGTGGTGCCAT
>CAYXEF010000139.1:0-3828 GCA_964463825.1 uncultured Candidatus Cloacimonadota bacterium
CCGGGGCCAAACCAGGATTCCGTAACTGAAGCGCCACTTTTCCCTTGACAAGAATATGCGAAGCATAAAAACTAGCCATATCAGCAATCTGTTTTAAAGTGGTTTTCCCAACTTCAAAACAAAGGAGAAGAGCAATGAAGGCTCTAATTGTTTTGTTTTTTTGCTGCCTGATTTTAGGCGGTCCCCTCTGCGCCGACACCAATGTCAGCGGTGCGATCAACACTTCCCAGACCTGGACCCTCGCGGGTTCGCCCTACATCATCTCCGGCAATGTCGAGGTCTCTGGCGTTTCCACGCCCATCGTCACCATCGAGGCCGGCGTCCAGGTGCGTTTTAACTCCGGAGCCTCGATCCGCCTTGGCGATCCAAACTACAGTTCTTATCCCGGAGGCATCATAGCCAACGGCACGGCGGCCAGTCCGGTGCTCTTCACCGCCAACACCGCCAGCCCCAGCCCCGGCTATTGGAACTACATCTACACTTATCCCTACACCAGCACTGCCAACAGTTTCAACTACGCGGTCTTCGAATACGGGGGCAGCGGTGGCAGCGGCATGATCACCGTCAATGGCGGCAGCCCGGCTTTTACCAACTGCACTTTCCGCCATTCCGCCAACTACGGCATTTATCACAGCGGATCTGGCGTCTCAGCCTCAGTCAGCAGTTCTTCTTTTCAGGACAACGCCTCCTATCCCTTGTATTGGAATTCGCAGTTCGTGTCTTCGATTGGGACGGACAACAGTTTCAGCGGCAACGGGATCCAGCGCATCCTGCTGCGGTCGAATGTCTTGTACGGCGCAGCAATCTGGTCGGACAAAGGCATCCCGCTGGAAATGGAAAACGACCTGAACCTGAAGAACTACGAGACCACGCTGACCGTGCAGCCCGGAACGCAGGTGCTTTTCCGCAACGGCAAGCGGCTCAATGTCGGCGACGGTAATTATTATAACAGCGCGGGCTCGATCCAGGCCAGCGGGGCGGTTTTCGGGGCAGTGGATCCCGTGACAGGCTGGAACGGCATCTACTGCTATCTCTATATCCAGGCTTCGCTGCTTTCCGGATGCACGATCCGGGATGTGAATTCCACACCCAACGGGGCTGTCACCATCAACTGCGGCAGCCTGTTCGCCATGCAGGATTGCATCTTCACAAACAATAACAACTACGGGGTCTACTGTTACAACGGAGGTAATTTCAGCCTCACGGGCTGCAGTTTCACCGGTAATGCCAAAACCGTGGCCGTCTATGCCGGCGATGTGCATAAACTGCTGGCCGGTAACGTTTACACGGGCAACACCGAAAACCGGATCCACTGCCTGGGTGGAACCATCGGCGCCGCAGCCAGCTGGACCGCCCAAAGCACCCCCATCAGGGTGAGCGCGCACGTCAATTTCAACACCGACGGGGTTCAATTGCTGGTGATGCCCTCCGGAGTGGAATTACAATTCGACAGCGGCCGGTATTTCTATGTCGGAGATCCTAACTATTCCTCCCAGCAACCCCAACTCCAGGCCACCGGAGTCACTTTCAAGGCATCGGATCCGGTGGCGGGCTGGATGGGCATCCGGTTTTACGCCTATTCATCGCCTTCCCTGCTGAATAATTGCACGATCCGGGATGTGGCCGCCAGTTCCGGAGGCGCTGTCTATATCAACAGCGTCAACCAGGTCACAGTGCAAAACTGCCTCTTCACCAACAACTCCACCTACGGCCTTTATTGCGTTACTACCGGCAATTTCACCCTTTCAGACTGCAGCTTCACCGCCAACGCCAAGACCGTGGGGGTTTTTGCCCGCGATATGCACAAACTGCTGACCGGCAACGTCTACACCGGCAATACGGACGACCGCGTCCAGTGTCTGGGCGGGCTCATCCCCGCCAGTGCCACCTGGACCACGCAAAGCATACCCATCCTGGTGACCGCGGATATCGACTTCAATACGGGCGGAGCCCACGTACTGACCATACCTTTTGGCACGGTGCTGGAATTCGCCGCCGGCAAGCACTTCAATATTGGCGACCCCAATTATTCTTCCCAACACCCCAGCCTGCAAGCCACCGGGGTGACCTTCCGCGGAGCCGTTGCCACACCCGGCTATTGGATCGGGCTGATCTTCAGGTATTACGGCGATCCCAGTTTGCTTTCGGGCTGCACGGTCCGCGACGCCGGCTACGGCAACGTGGGCGCCATCCGCTGTTACATCACCAATTCCACGATCACCGGCTGCAGCATCGAAAACAACCTCAATCTGGGGATCTGGCTGGCCGATAACAGTATGGTGTCCATTTCCGGCACCAGCATCACCACCTGCGGCACTTACCCCCTTTCCATACACGTGGAGCGGTTGCGCGCCCTGACCGGGCAAAACCAGTTCACCGGCAACACTATCGACCGCGTGCAAGTCCGGGCCGGGACAGTTGTAACCAGCGGCACCTGGCACAATCCCGGCGTGCCTTATGAACTCTCAGACCACGCTTATATAAGCTCTTCCAGTTCACCGCATGTCACGATCCTGTCCGGCACCGTGATCATGCTACCCAATGCCCGTGGGCTGTTTATCGGTGATCCGAACTACTACACAGAAACAGGATCCCTTTCCGCAGAAGGCGTGACCTTCACCCGCAATAGCGTCAGCTCCGTGCCCATGGGCCTGATCTTTTACCAATACGGCACCATGGGCGCGTCCCATTTCACAGATTGCGTGTTCGAATATCTGAGGTATTCCACCGCCACGGGCGCCGTTTGGGTTAACAACGTTGATCCTGTCTTCGAAAACTGCACCTTCCGCAACAACCCCGGCAACGGACTCTTTGTGACCTCTTCAGGCCGTGCCAGCGCCATCAATTGCCAGTTCCTGAACAACGGCGGTTACCCCATCAGCGCCACCGCCTCGTCTTTCGCCTATGTGAGCGGCTCAGGCAACATCTTCAGCGGCAACACACCCAACCGCATCCTGATCAGCGGCGGTATCCTGACCCAAAGCTATGTGTGGAACAATCCCGGCGTGCCGGTCGAAGTGAGTTCCAACATCGAGATGAACGCCAGCAGCGGGCAACCGGTCCTGAAGATGAATTCCGGACTGGTCCTGCTCTTCCGCGCGAATACCGGACTTTACATTGGGGATCCCAATTACGCCTCTCAGAGCGGCGGACTGCAGGCCGATGGGGCTACCTTCAGCGCTCTTAACGGAACGACCGGCGGCTGGAACGGCATCATGTTCTATGTGTACGGCCGCACCGACTCCTATCTCTCCGGCTGCATCGTCGAATACGCCGGTAACAGCGGCAACATCCGCGCCCATTATGCTCCTCTGGCCTATATTGACGGCTGCGTCATACGTTATGGCAACTACGGCATTTATGCCGTGGGCTCCAATTCCAATCCCTCCATTTCCAAGAACTACATCCAGAACAACGGCATCGGGGTGTATTGCACCAACAACGCCAATCCGGTGATCGGCGGCAGCACCGGCAACGCCAACAGCTTCAGCGGCAATGCCAATTACGCCGTGCAAAACACCACCAGCAGTTTCAATGTGAATGCGCTTTACAACTGGTGGGGCGATGCCTCCGGACCCTATCACGCCAGCCTCAACCCCGGCGGTTTGGGCGATGACGTCTCCAACTATGTGAACTTCGACCCCTGGCGCACAACTGAGATCGGCGATGCCCCGGCCCGCTTCCATCTGCTGTCTCCCGCCAATGCCAGCGTTGTGCAGACCCTCACCCCGGCCCTCGATTGGGAGGACGCCATCGATCCCACGCCCGGAGATACGGTCACCTACACCCTTCTGATCGCGACCAACGTCGGCTTCACCAGCGGCCTGA
>CAYXEF010000140.1:0-3821 GCA_964463825.1 uncultured Candidatus Cloacimonadota bacterium
TAGTTCAGCAAAGTACGCGGCGTTCTATGTGGACCCCACATCGGAGTCCGGGTATTCTTCACGCACAATCAATGATACATCCGTACTGAACTATTGGAAGAATGTCGGGGTACCTGTCAAGGACTATGTATGGTATATGAACCACTACATACCAGCATACAATTCAGGGCAGGATATCAGGGGGATTATCCCGGGACTGTTAGCGCTCGCCCGTGGTGGGATCGTCATGACACCCGGGCTGGCAATGGTCGGTGAGGCGGGCCCGGAGATCGTCAGCCTGAACCGTGGCGCGACGGTGATCCCGCTGGATAAAACCAACCAGGCTATCGATTACAACCTGTTAGCCGATAAGATCGCTGGTGCCGTTACCCGGGCGATAGGGTCCGGTGTTGTCCGCGACCTGCACCTACACGGCAACTTCTTCGGCGACGAGGCGGCGTTCCGGCAGCTTAACCGGAAATTGAAGAGCGTGAATAATATGGAATCTGTCAGGACGGGGGTATAAAATGTCAAATTTTACATTGAACGGCGTGGCGATTGATGACCCGAACGCGTTCACCCCTTCCCGGCAACGGATTGAGACGGCTGAACGCACGGCTGACGGGTCGCTAGTGGTGGACGTGATCGCCGTTAAGATGACGTTTGAGCTGTATTATCAGGTGCGAACCGGTACACAGCTCGCCACGTTCCTGACGCATTACGACGCCGGCACGTTCATCCCGTTTACTTATACCGAGGCGGGGACCGCACAATCTAAAACTGTCCGTGTGAGTAACATCACGCACGCTCTGATCTATTACTGCGATTCGACTGAATACTGGCAGGATGTCAGGATAACGCTTATGGAGCAGTAATCTTATGGGCTCGTGGTCGTCCGGCGGGAACCTGAACACAGCGAGAAAGGCGGTAGCGGGTTGCGGCACGCAGACCGCCGGGCTATCGTTCGGCGGGTATTATACCTCCACGTATGTCGCCACTACCGAAGAGTATGACGGGTCATCCTGGGCGGCTGGCGGTAGCCTGAATACCGCCCGGTATTACCTCGCTGGTGCCGGGACACAGACCGCCGGCCTGTCGTTCGGCGGGTTAACCACCACGTATGTCGCCACTACCGAAGAGTATGACGGGTCATCCTGGGCTGCTGGCGGCAACCTGAATACCGCCCGGTTAGCGTTAGGCGGGTGCGGTACACAGACCGCCGGGCTATCGTTCGGCGGTAGCACAGCGGCGGGGTTGACATACTCTAGTGAGGAATACGACGGGTCGTCCTGGGCTGCCGGCGGCAATATGGCGGTATCCCGGTATGATCTAGCAGGATGCGGTACACAGTCTGCCGGGTTATCATTCGGCGGCAGGGATTCCGCGAATCGGAATACCACGGAAGAGTATAACGGGACCTCATGGTCGGCTGGCGGCAACCTGAACACCGCCCGGCGAGGGTTGGCCGGGGCGGGGACGCAATCGTTAGGGATATCGATCGGTGGCCGCACAACGTCAGAGGTCGGCACCACTGAGGAATATAACGGGACCGCCTGGTCAGCCGGCGGCGATCTCAGTACCGCCCGAAACTATCCCGGTGCCTGCGGGGCGGATTCTACCGCCGGGTTATCGTTCGGCGGGTATGATGGGTCCACTAATACCAACGTCACCGAAGAGTATGCTGCTGACGTTACCGATAGCGCTACCGCCTCGTTAGCGTATGAGGTCCGGTCTACACACAGCACGACGGCATACCTGTCGTATAAGGTGGCAGATACTAACGCGGTTAGTTATGCTCTCTCGTATGATGTAGCGGAACCGGACTGGTTGACCGGGTGGAGTTATCGAAAGGAGATTACCGTTAATAATACCGGCTCCGCTCTCTCTGACCACCAGCTCTGTTTCACCGTCAACCGTTCTTCCGGATCGGATAGCGGGTTCACGGTGTATGTTAGCACGAACTGTGAGGAGGATTATGACGATATTCGGTTCGCCACCTCTGACGGCACCACGCTCTGCGATTACTGGATCGAATCGTCGTCATCCTCAACCGCCACGATCTGGGTGGAGGTTCCCTCAATTGCTGGATCAGGGGATACTACCCTTTATCTGTATTATGGGAACGCTTCAGCGACTGCGGTAAGTGATGGCGAGGCGACGTTCCCCTTCTTCGATGATTTCCTGGGATCTTCTCTTGATACAGAGAAATGGTCATTTATCCAAGGACCGGGGGCGGGACGATACACAGTGGGGAGCAGTCAACTTACCTGGACAAAAATCCCGTTTGGTATCCGGGCTACCCACACAGCAAGGGACACCGGGATATTACGAGTTAAGGGGTATTGTAATGATGCCACCGGAGGGGGAACCGGGTTTCTGTGGTGGACTGCCTCCAATACTGATTTTCAGGTGTGGAGAGATGACTCACATAATACGGTTGCTATCTTCGATACTGCACAGAACGAATATGACGTTGACAACGTTCTGACTTCAGTAGGTATCACGGAGTTCTGGAAAGAGGCGTCGGATTCGTTGAGTGTTTATGTGGACGGTGTGAAAAAAGGCAGTTCTTATACAAACACCTATGATCCAACCTCAATCGACTTTGGGAACTATGGTTACTCTGACGCAGAGCTTAGAACCATTACGTCGTTTGTAATAGATTATGTCCTGTTAAGAGAATACGCTGCCACCGAACCAACCGTGTCAGCATGGGGCTCCGCTGAGGGCGACACTACTGATACGGTTACGGTATCGCTCGCGTATAAAGTAGCCTCAACTGGTACCGTCACCGTCGGGCTTACTTATGTTGTCGGCACGCTCCCGGTAGATCACAGCACCACGGCAGCATTGGCTTATAAGGTGGCTACCCCCGGGGCGCTCGCGTATAGTCTCACGTATGCCCTGCCCGGTGATATCACTGAACTATACGCCTGTGAGCAGCCGGTCAGGCGGATCCATGGGAAAGTGGAGATCACCTATTCGTCACCGTTAGTGGACGCTGGCGAGACGATCACCTCTTCTGGCGAGGTATACAACACCGACGACGCCGATACCGCTGACGAGGCCAGCGGTGCGTTATATAAATGGTTCTCCCTGCAGGATAACGTGCTTGACGGCACCTATCACCCGATGCCAACCGATACGGTGGGATGGTGGTCGTCTACCTTATCAAACACTTATGCAGAGTTCGCCGCGAATGCCTGCTGGCTACAAATCGAGTTCGCTGATGTCAAAAACGTCGGCGAGTTGTATTGGTATGGTGACGACAAGCTGGAAGGCTACCCGGTAGATTTCACCGTTAAGTTGTATGATGATACCGATACCCTGGTGCATACCGAGACGGTGACGGGGCACGCTGCCAGCTCCTGGACGAAGACGCTCTCAACCATCCAGACCAATATCCTAAAAGTCCGGTTAGACGTGACGAAAATTAACGTCGCTAACACTTCATGTAAGATAACAGAGTTCTGGTCGTCTTATAAGGAAACGTATGAAGACGACGACCTGTTCTTCATCTCTATCCTTGAGGAGATGGAATACACAGGTTCAACCATCCCGATAGGCAACATCTCTTCTAACGAGATCACCGTCCGGATCGATAACTCTGATGGGCGGTTCGATATCGATAACCCGGATAGTCCTGTCGGTTCCTCAATGACAAAGAACCGGAAGATCCAGGCGTGGCTCGGTGTTGAGACGCCGTATGGAGGGACAACACAATGGCAATCGATGGGGGTATTCTACAGCCAGGACTGGCGGGTATACCCGGACGCTCCCTATGTGGAAGTCGTTGGCCTTGACAGGTTAAGCCTGCTGGCTAATTCTGAATGGTATACCCC
>CAYXEF010000141.1:0-3811 GCA_964463825.1 uncultured Candidatus Cloacimonadota bacterium
CTAGGAAGGGTCGCCGCGAGGGAACTGGGCGTGCGTCCGGCGCAGATGGCCGTGTGGGACCGCGGCCGGGTGTGCGGCGGCCTCGACTCCCCGGCCATGGCTGCGGCCCGGGTCTATCTCTGGAACGGGTACTGCGTGGTGCACCAGATGTTCGAACCGCAGGACGCGACGGCCTGGCGGAAAAAGGAGCCGGGTATCCGCATCATCGTCCACCCCGAGTGCAGTCTGGACGTCATCCGGGAGGCCGACGCCTACGGCTCCACGGAAACTCTGGCCAAAATGGTGGACGCCGCCCCGGCCGGCAGCAAGTGGGCCGTGGGCACGGAAATCAATCTGGTGGCGCGCCTGGCCGAACGCAATCCCGACAAGCTGGTCGTCTCCCTTTCGCCCCACCAGGCCCTTTGCGCCAATATGTACCGCACCCGCCCCAAATCGGTGCTGCGGGTGCTGGAAGCCGTCGCGGCGGACGCGCCTCCGCCTCCCGTGCGCGTGGACCCGGCCGTGGCCGCGCACGCGCGCCTGGCCCTCAAACGCATGCTCGACTGCGCCTGAAGGAGGTGCCCCATGGCGGCCGTCTATTTCGACAACAACGCCACCACCCCCCTGGACCCCAAGGTGTTCGCGGCCATGGAGCCGTACCTGCGGGAATGCTGGGGCAATCCCGCAAGTCCCCACCAGTACGGGCAGCGGGCCAGACAGGCCGTGGAGGAGGCCAGAAAACAGGTCGCGGCCCTACTCGACTGCCCGGCCGAACGACTCGTATTCACGAGCGGCGGCAGCGAGGGCAACAACACGGCCATCCTGTCCGCCGTGCTGGCCGACCCGGCCAAAAAGCGGGTGGTTACGTCTCCCGTGGAGCACCATTGCGTGCTGCGCCGGCTGGAGCACCTGCGCGACCATTGCGGCGTCGAAGTGGCCTTCGTGCCCGTGGACGGCCAGGGCATGCTCGACCTGGACGCGCTGGCCCGGGCCGTCACACCCGACACGGCGCTGGTGAGCCTCATGGCCGCCAACAACGAAACGGGCGTGCGGTGGCCCCTGGCGGAAATCGCGGCCCTGGTCAGGGCCAGGGGGGCGCTTTGGCACTGCGACGCCGTGCAGCTGGTCGGCAAGGACCCCCTGTCCCTGCGGGACGTGCCCGTGGATTACCTGACCGTCTCGGCCCACAAGCTCCATGGGCCCAAGGGCGTGGGGGCGCTCTACGTCGGCCGGGGCGCGCCGTTTACCCCGCTGGTCTTCGGCGGCGGCCAGGAATCCGGCCGGCGAGCCGGCACGCTAAACGTGGCCGGCATCGTCGGCTTCGGCCAGGCGGCCGCACTGGCCCGGGCCTTTTTGTCCGTGGACGGCCAGGCGCGCCTGCGGGAACTGCGGGACCACCTGGAAGACGGCATCCTGGCCGCCGTTGCCGATGCGACCGTCCACGGCAGCCAGTCCCCGAGGCTCGCCAACACTATAAGCCTCGGCATCGCCGGCGCGCCCCAGGAAGTGCTCCTGGCCGAACTCGACGACCGCGACTTCGCGGTTTCGACCACCTCGGCCTGCCAGTCCGGTTCAGCCGCCCCGTCCCATGTCCTGGCCGCCATGGGCGTGGCGGACCGGTATCTGCGCAGCACCCTGCGCCTGTCGCTTTCCCGGATGAACACCCTGGAAGAGGTCGAAGCGTTCCTCACCATCATTGCCGACGTCGCGGCCAGGGCCCGCCGCCTGGGCGGCACGGCCGCACCGTAACCCAAGGAGTTTCCCATGCGCGCCCTCATCGACGCCATCAACCGTGTGCTCGACCGCGACGAGAGTCTGGTCGCCGCCGCCGTGGTCGCCAAGGCCGGTTCGTCTCCGGGGCCGGCCGGGGCCAGGATGCTGCTTTTCGATGACGCGGATATCGCCGGCACCGTGGGCGGCGGGCCGCTGGAAGGCCGGACCATCGCCGCGGCCGTGGAAACCATGGGCACGGGCCGGTCCCAACGGTTCGAAATGGACCTTTCCGGGGACATCGGCGACGACGTGGACGCCATCTGCGGCGGCGTCGCCGAGGTTTTCGTGGAACGCCTCGACCCGACGCCGGCAAACCGCGCCGTGTTCCGGGCGCTTGCCGCGCACCTGGCCGGCAACCGGGGCTGCCTGCTCGTTTCGGCCCTGGAGGCCGGGAGCGATGCCGGCCGGGGTCTCCTCGACGCCGGCGGCCGCGTGCTGGCCGGGGACCTTTCCGGGACGGTCGCCCGCGAGGCCGGCCGCCTTGCCCCGGCCCTGTCCGAGGCCGGCATCGCCGTCCTTGGCGGCGGGCGCTATTTCCTGGAGCCGTTTCGCCGCGCCGACACGATCTACCTCTGCGGCGCGGGGCATGTCGCCATGCCCACGGCGCAGTTCTCCGCCATGGCCGGCTTTCGGGTCGTCGTCCTCGACGACCGGGCCGCCTTCGCCAACCGTGAGCGCTTCCCCCTGGCCGACGAGGTGGCCGTCCTGCCGTCCTTTATGGCCTGTTTCGCCGACCGCAGGCCGGACGCCGACGCCTCGGTGGTCATCGTCTCGCGCTGCCACAAGCAGGACCGCACCATCCTCGTCCAGGCGCTGGGCACCGACGCCGGCTACATCGGCATGATCGGTTCGGCTCGCAAAACGGCGGCCGTACTCGACGAAATGGTCGCCAAGGGGTTTTCCCGGCGATCCGTGGCGCGCGTCCGCGCCCCCATCGGCCTGCCCATCGGCGGGGACACGCCCGTGGAAATCGCCATTTCCATCGTGGCCGAACTCATCGAGGCCCGCACCGCCCGCCGCGCCGCTGCCCTGGCGGCGGCCACCGCTTTCCAAGGAGCGACATCATGACCGAATGGAAAAACGTCACCGGCAGCGAAAGCATGCTCGAATCGGTCGTCGAGCGCTTGAGCGCCCCGGCTTCCTACGCAAAGGTCTTCCATCGGACGCTGCACGACGAACCCATGCCGTCTGTCGGCGTCCTGGTCGAATTCATGGACAGGCTGCGGGCCGTGCTGTTCCCGGGCTATTTCGGCAATTCAAGTGTCGGACCGGAGAGCATGCGCTATCATGTCGGCGCGAATCTGTCCGAGGCGCACCGGTTGCTGACAGACCAGGTCCGCCGGGGCTATTGCTTTTTTTGCGGCCTGGAACGGGGCGGGGAATGCCAGGATTGCGACGGTCGGGCCAGGCGGCTGGCCGACGCCTTCCTGCAAACCCTGCCGCGCCTGCGGGAACTGCTGGCCGACGACGCCCAGGCGGCCTACGAGGGCGATCCCTCGTCGCGCAGCCCCGGCGAGGCCATTTTCTGCTACCCCAGCCTTACCGCCCTGACCCATTACCGGGTGGCGCACGAACTCCAGCTCCTCGGCGTGGACCTCGTTCCGCGCATCCTCACCGAAATGGCCCATGCCGCAACCGGCATCGACATCCATCCCGGGGCAAGCATCGGACGGCATTTCTTCATCGACCACGGCACGGGAACGGTCATCGGCGAAACCTGTGTGATCGGCGACAGCGTGCGCCTGTACCAAGGGGTGACGCTCGGGGCCAAAAGTTTCCCCAAGGACGATCAGGGCCGGCTCGTCAAGGGCATCCCGCGCCATCCCGTCGTGGAGGACGGGGTGGTGATCTATTCCGGGGCCACGGTGCTCGGCCGCATCACCATCGGCGCGGATTCGATCATCGGCGGCAATGTCTGGCTCACGCACGACGTGCCGCCGGATTCGAGAATTACGCAGCAACGCGCGGTCGGCGTACCGCTTATTGACGGCGCCGGGATCTGAGCAGGCTCCGCTCCCACGCCGGGACGGTTAAGCATAGGCCCGACACGCCCATCACC
>CAYXEF010000142.1:0-1679 GCA_964463825.1 uncultured Candidatus Cloacimonadota bacterium
AATGGAGCGGGCAACGGGACTCGAACCCGCGACCCTCAGCTTGGGAAGCTAATGCTCTACCAACTGAGCTATGCCCGCTCGCTGGGGCTCAGATTTGAAGGAGCGGGGTATTTGTCAAGCGGATTGTCCCGGCCGCAGGCTGAACCTGGGGTTTCGGGAGGCAGCGCTTACTCCCATTCGATGGTGGCCGGGGGTTTGGAACTGATATCATAGACGACGCGGTTGACGCCGGGGACTTCGTTGATGATGCGGTTGGAGACGCGTTTGAGGAAGTCATAGGGCAATTCGGTCCAGTCCGCTGTCATGCCGTCGAGGCTGTTGACGGCGCGCAGGGCGCAGACATCGGCGTAGCTGCGTTCATCGCCCATGACGCCGACGCTTTGGATGGGCAAAAGCACGGCGAAGGCCTGCCAGGTCTGGTCATAGAGCTTCCAGGCGCGCAATTCGGAGATGAAGATCTCGTCGATGGCCTGCAGGGTGCGGATCCTGTCCGCGTCGACCGGCCCGATGATGCGCACCGCCAGGCCGGGACCGGGGAAGGGATGGCGTCCGATCAGGCTCTCCGGCAGGCCCAATTCGCGCCCCAGCTCGCGCACTTCGTCCTTGAAGAGTTCGCGCAGGGGCTCGACCAGTTTGAGCCTCATCTTCTCGGGCAGGCCGCCGACGTTGTGGTGGCTCTTGATGGTGGCGGAGGGTCCGCGCAGGGAGACGCTTTCGATCACATCCGGATACAGGGTGCCCTGGGCGAGGAACTCGGCTCCTTCGATCCGGGCGGCTTCGCGCTCGAAGACTTCGATGAAGCTGGCGCCGATGATCTTGCGTTTGGCCTCGGGATCGCTGACGCCGGCCAGGCGGGCCAGAAAAAGCGAGGAGGCGTCGATGAACCTGATCTTCAGCTCGGGAATATCAGCAAAGGCCTCGCGCACGCGCTCCGCCTCGCGATGGCGCATACAGCCGTTGTCGATGAAGATGGGACGCACTTGCGAGCCCAGCGCACGGTGCAAAAGGACCGCCGCCACGGAGGAATCCACTCCGCCGGAGAGGCCGAGGATCACGCCGCTGCCGCCCACGGTCTCGCGCAGGCTCTCAATCGAGGCGGCGATGAAGTTTTCCGGCGTCCAATCAGCCCGGCAGCCGGCGATCGTTTGGGCGAAATTGGCTAAAATCCGCTTGCCGGACAGCGTGTGTACAAGCTCGGGATGGAATTGCAGGCCGAAGATGGGCGCTTCACGGTGCGCGATGGCGGCGTGGGGAGCGTTGGCGGTGGAGGCCAGGGTCTCGAACTCCGCGGGTAGTTCGGCCACGGAATCGCCGTGGCTCATCCAGACCTGCTCCTTGTCTCCGAGTCCGGCCAAGAGTGGGTGTTGACGCTCCCGCCGGAGCTCGGCGTAACCGTATTCCTTTTTGGCGTGGCGCCCGATTTTGCCGCCAAAATGGTTCACGACCATTTGCATGCCGTAACAGACGCCCAGGATTGGCAGCCCCAGCTCCCAGATGGCGGGATCCGGCTGGGGCGCGCCTTCCTGATAGCTGCTGTAGGGGCTGCCGGAGAGGATCAGGGCCTGGGGCCGCAGGGCCTTGATGGTGTCCGGGCTGATGCAGTAGGGATGGATCTCGCAATAGACATGGAGCGAACGCACCGCGCGGGCGATCAACTGCGTGTATTGGGAGCCGAAATC
>CAYXEF010000142.1:1779-3771 GCA_964463825.1 uncultured Candidatus Cloacimonadota bacterium
TGCCGCCGGGCAGGTCGGTCCGTCCGATGCTCAGTTCAAAGAGCGTGTCGCCGCTGAGCAGGAATTTCTCCGCCAACAGGCAGATTCCGCCGGGGGTGTGGCCGGGGGTGTGGATCACTCGTACTTCGTGCGCTCCCAGTTTGAGCTTCATGCCGTCTGCAGCCAGTTCGTCCGCGGCGGGGCAGGCCAGAGGGGAGCCCATGAACTCGCTCAGGTTGCGGCGGTTGTCGGTCAGCATGTGGGCGTCGGCGGGGTGGATCAGGATGGGGCAGCCCAGGGCCTTCTTGAAATAGGCGTTGCCGCCGATGTGGTCGCCGTGGCCGTGGGTGTTGACGATGTAGAGCACTTTGAGCCGGCGCTGGCTGATATCGTCCGCGAGCACCTTGGATGGTGCCGAGGGATCGACCAACAGCGCGTCGCGGGAGTCGTCGTCCCAGAGCAGCCAGCTGTTGGTGCCGTATTCCGGCAGCAGGATGTGTCCTTCAATCTTTAGCATCTGCGTTCCTTGTCCAGCGAGATCAGATATGGCCGGAAGACTTCCTCCGGGCATTTGGCCACACAGATTTCGGAAGTGTAATTCCTGTCAACCCCATACTTGACCCAGCCCGGGGAAGGCGCTTTGGAACTGTATTGCAGGACGATGGAGGCTGCCAATTTCAGTAGCGCGGGTGAAGGATCTGGCACGGTGAGCAGGCCCAGCGGGCCTTCGAGGTCGCGGAGTTTCAGATACAGGCCGGGATAGCCGGCCTCTTCCAGGCCGAGGTTGTCCTCCCGGGTACGGCCGATGACCAGCTTGACGCTGTCCGAGAGGCGGAAATGCCTGCCCCAGCGCAACAGGGCGATGTTGCCCGGATCGGCCTGGGCATGGGAGATCAGATCTTGCAGGCGCAGGGAGAAATTGCGGTCGGTGAGCAGGCAGCCGCCGCCAGGTGAGGGGAATGTGATACCAAATTGTTTCGCCAACTCCAGCTGTTGGGCCCTTCCGCGGCCCTGGATGGCCAGCATGTTGTCTTTGTCGACCCAGCCCTCGCGGAGCGGCTTGGTGTCCGGCAGCAGTTTCTGCGAGAGCGGGCGCACAATGAGGTCCGCGCAGCCGCTGAGTTTGTCCACTGCCTGCAGGGCGTTGCGGCGCTGGGACATCGGCCTCTGGCCCAGGACCTCGCCGGAGATCAGGAAATCCGCGCCCAGTTCCGGCAACATCTGGCAGGCCAGGCGGAACATCAGGCCGTGGCAGTCGATGCAGGGATTGAAGTTCTTGCCGTAGCCGTGGAGCGGGGCTTGCAGCATCGCCCAGTGGATGTCCGTGATTTCACGCGTGATGAGGGGCAGTCCGTTGGCCTGGGCGGAGTTGATGGCCCTGTCCGGAGGGATGTAGCTGGTGAAAAAGCACACGGGGCTGACCTGATAGCCCAGGCGCCGCATCCAGACAACGCTGAGGATGCTGTCCAGACCGCCGGAAAACAAGGCCAGGGCGTGTTTGCGCTGGATCATCGCGCGCTGTTGTGCGGTCCGGCGATCGCGGAGTAACGTTGTTGCATTGGCTCTGGCCTGCTAGCCATTTCGCTAAGTATGATCTGCTCCGTGTTCTTCAATGGTTGTTGTTGTTTTGATACATGATGACACCACGCTCCGGCGGGTCCTGCGTGTCAAGTTTTATGTTGCGGAAATGCCCATCTTTGTGCGGATCGCATTTACTCACTTCGCATGGGATGTCTTCCACCACAGACATTCATGCAAAGTTTTTCTTGCCCTGTTAAGAACATGCCCTGAGGTCAGATAGATGTGTTTGCTGTCTGAGCGGAGAGGAAGTGTGGAAAATTTGTGTTGACAGTAAAACCGGGGTATTTTTTATGACGCAACCTGCTTGACGCAGGCTGTGAAATATCGGTTCTTTATCAGTTTATAGAGTGCTATAGAGGTTTGTGCGAGCCAATAAAGTCAATTCAATCATTATAAATGATGGAGAGTTTGATCCTGGCTCAGGACGAACGC
>CAYXEF010000143.1:0-1594 GCA_964463825.1 uncultured Candidatus Cloacimonadota bacterium
CAAAGGCGTCATAGCCTCCAGCGCCATCCATCGACAGGCCGTCGAAGCCGAAACTGCCCACAAAAAAGCCGGCAATGCAGGTGTTGTGAGCGCTGTCCTGATCGATATCCCAACTATAGTCAAAATCCGGGCCACCGGCTGTCTTGACCCAGACCCAAATGCCATTGGCAGTGAGTTTGGCCACAAAGATGTCATAGTTGCCGAGGCTGGTGAATTCCACTTCGCCGAATTCGGCCGTGCCGGTGTAACATCCTGTAACGATGCAGTTTCCTGAGCCGTCCGCACAGACACCAACGCCGCTGTCCATGCCGCTGCCACCCATCGATTGCGCCCATTGCCAGTTGCCGAGGCTGTCCAGTTTGGCTACGAAACCTTCGTAGGAGCCGTTGCCAGCCAGGGGTATCTGCCCAAAGATCGCGTAATCTTGGAAAATGCCTGTCAGCAGAACGTTGGAAGCGTTGTCCACAGTAATTCCGTAGCCGTAGTCCTCGCCCGTGGCGCCCGCCCTTTTGGCCCAGAGCCAGTTGCCATCGCCATCCGCCTTGGCGATGAAGATGTCCTTGTTGCCGGCACTGGCCAGGGTTGTGCCACCAAATTGAACCTCGGACATAAAGGCTCCGGAAACATAAGCGTAGCCTGTTTCGCTGACACATAAAGACTGCGCGGTGCCATAGTCCGTTCCGGGTGCGTTGATGGCCCAAAGCCAGTTACCGTAGCTGTCCAGCTTGGCCAGAAAGACATCTTCGTTGCCGCCGCCGGTGATGAAGATATCGCCAAATTGGCCGCTGTTGGTGAACCAGCCTGCAATATACACATTTCCCTGCTGATCGGTGTCGATCTCGTAGGCTCTATCGTAATCTATCCAGCCTGCCCGTTTGGCCCAGAGCCAATTGCCTTGGGAGTCCAGTTTGGCAACATAGATATCCTGGCTCCCGACGCTGGTCAGCGTGGTCGAGCCGAAGTAGGCGCTGGCGGTAAATGGCCCCGTTACAAAGAGGTTGCCGGCGTTGTCCCGGGAGATCGCGATCCCACCGTCCATACCATAACCTCCGGCTGTGGCCACCCACTGCCAGTCGCCCTCATTGTCCAGTTTGGCCACAAAGATATCTGTGTCGCCGTTGCTGGTTACGATGTCATCGCCAAATGCTGCGGAGCCCGTAAAATACCCGGTCACAAAGAGATTGCCCAGGTTGTCGCAGACGATGTCGTTACAGGTATCCGTGCCCGAGCCCCCGGCGCCGTTCGCCCACATCCACATCGGCACCTGGGCATTCATTCCGCACCAAATGATCAGGGCGGTCAGGCATAGAAAAATCTTTTTCGCGTTGCGCATGGTTTCCTCCCCGCGAACATGGAAAATTTAGAACTCTTTTAATGAAAGGCACAAATTTGTCAAGCGGATTTTCGCAGCCTGCCGTCTTGCGGATCGCAGCCGGTGGGACAAGCAGTTTGGTCCGCCTGGTCCCGCAAAAAGCCCCCGCCTGAGGCAGGGGCTTGTGTTTTGGCTTGACCGAGTCGTGGACGGGTAGGGCCGCGCGGTGCAGCCCTTGCCGTCACTTCAGCGTTTTAGCTTCCTTGCTTCCGTCTCCGGGGG
>CAYXEF010000143.1:1694-3760 GCA_964463825.1 uncultured Candidatus Cloacimonadota bacterium
TCCGCCGCGTACGGCGAGATGTCGTAGTCGAAGTGGGTCCAGGGCATTCCCGTTCCGCTGTTCATGAAGGAAGACCAGGTTGCCAGAGTAACCCAGCCTGAACCGTCAAACACCTCCGCCGCCATCCAGTTTTCAGCGCCCGTGCTGTAGTTGCTCATTGCCATGTCGAAGCCCAGGTTCACGCTGGCGAAACCCATTCCGTTCATCAGGTGGCTGACGGCGCTTTCACCGTAGTTCTGCTGCGTGGGGGAATATTGGAAGACCAACCCGAAGCCTGGATTGCCGATGGTGTAAGCGACCCAGTTGGGTACGGCTGTCTGCCAGTGATGGGTGGCCAGGCTGCCGGACTCCCAATCCTCGACAAAGGGCAAGTCATAAGGCGGATAGTATTCCAGGGTCACGGTCACGGGCGCGGAGGGCGCCGACAGCGTGGTGTAGTAAACGGCTTGCACGGTGTAGACATAGGTCCCGTTGGGCATGTCATAATCTGTGTAGGTGGTGGTGGGGACCAGTTCCGTGTTGATCTGGATGTCGTTGCGGAAGACATTGAAGCCTTGCACCGCCCTTTCCGGAGGGTTGGTATTTTCGGAAACAAGCAGCGGATGTTCGTGCAGCCAGTCCCAGTCCGGCGGGGCGTTAACCACGGGGATGCTCAGTGGCGGAGCCTGCGGCGCCTTGGCGGAAGCGGCTTCCACATAGGCCTGGATGTTCCAGTTGTAATTGATCCCGTAATAGTTGGACATGCTGGCCCAGAATCCCCCAAAGAAAAGCAGGTCTCCGAATCCGGCCACGGCGGGTCCGGCGTCGCAGCCCAGGGGGAAGTAGTCGTCGGAGGGGCTGGGGACCACAGCCTCGTAGCCGATCCAGAGCGCGGTGGTGCCGGTGATCCAATAGGGTGTGTTGAGCGTGACATCGTTCCAAACATCTGCCGTGGGTGTGGCCGCCTGGGAGTAAACGACCGTGGACGGCGCGAGATCTTCTTCCTCGCCGGTCCAGATCTTCAGGGTGTAGGCGGTGCTGGCCGAGTAGGGAAAGTATTTGATGTGCTTGATCTGCATGCCTGTGTAGGGCGCCAGCGAGGATTCGGGCAGTTTCATGGCCACCGCGTAGCTGGTCGCGGTGCCAGCGCCAATCGAGGTGTAGTTGCTGCCGCTGTCGTAGTGCAGCCAGCCGGGTTCTCCGGGCGTGCCGGGAGCCGTGATCCAGGTCAGCACGATATCTACGTTGTTTTGGATCTCGGCCTGGAGGTTGACGATGCTGCCGATATCCTCGGCGATGCCGGTGCCGGTCAAAGCTGCCGTGTAGATGTTGCGGCCGAGGTTGTCCATGATGAGCAAAGTCGCGCTCTTGGCCCCCAGGGTCTGCGGCGTGAAGGTGAGCTGGAAGTTAAAACTTTGTCCGTGCGCCAGCGAGACGGGCAGGCCCGGCGCCTGCAGGCTGAAGTTCGCTTCCGCCTGGTAGGCCAGGAAAACTCCACCGGCCGGGATCATCAGGGGCGCGGGCACGGAGCCGCCGTTGTTGGTGATGGCAAATTGCGCCGTGGCGGGATTCAGTTGTTCGACCTCGCCGAAATCATGTCCTGTAGGCTGGAGGACGAACTCCGCGGGCCAGCTGCCGGTGACTGTTAGCTGGACCGGGATCTCCAGCGTGGGGCTCGCTGGCGCGTTGTGCGTCACGCTGAAGTAGCCCGTATAGGTCCCGGGCTCCAGCAGGGAGGCGTCGTAGTGGATGGTGACCGCGGCCGAGTCGTGCCGGGGGATGCTGCCCTGGATGGGATCGCTCCAGCACCATAACGCAGTTTCTCCAGATGTGGTGTTCGTGAAGCCCAGCGTGTAATCCAGCGGCAATCCGCCGTCATTGGTGATCGTCAGCGTCTGGGTGGTGGCCAGGCCGTGATCCTGGCTCTGGTTCAGGGAGGCAGGATCGGCGGCGATCTCCGGCGGCGAACCGATGACCTCGAACCAGTTGGGAGCCGCGGTCGGGCTGTCCGGCAAGCCGGTCTTGAACGCCTTCACCGTCCAGTACCAGTCTTCCTCAAAGGCGAAGCTCAGGCCGCCCTGGCTCAC
>CAYXEF010000144.1:0-1335 GCA_964463825.1 uncultured Candidatus Cloacimonadota bacterium
CGTCCCCGTCCTGGCGCGGTCCCCATCCCTCGGTTTCACGGATTTCGTTTGGCGTCAGGATGCCGCAGGAAACGGCAATTTGGTGACTCCTCCACCGGGTCTCGGGATCGCCCCGCAGGAGCCCGGAAAGGTCGAACTCGATTTCATGGGTCCGCTGGGCGGCCTCGGAAAGAATCTTCCGGCCGAACTCGCATTCGAGCTTCCGTATCCACGGCCCCAGGGTATGCTGGGCAAACCACCTGCCGGCGGTTTCGCTGTTGGTGAAGCTGGAATGATCCCATACGCCGACCAAGGGCGGCGGGATCTGAAAAATGCGGGCAATCTCCTCGGCTGCAAAGCGCCGGGATTCCAAAAGTTCGGCATCTTCCATCGAAGAGGAAAGCGGCTTGTACTCCATGGCCTCTTCCAGCACCATGGTCTTACCTGTGTTGTCGATCCCGGAATACATGGCGTTCCACTGCGTCCGCAGTCGGTTTGCCGCGTCTTCGCTCATGACGCCAGGGTGCTCAAGTACGCCCGAAGGACGCGCCCCGTTGCGAAAATAAGCGGCTTGAAAATCTTGCAAGGCCATGGCGTTGCTGACGGCCGGCGCCGCCCGGGCCAGCCTCGGACGGCCTATCAAGCCGTCGTCGCTAGCGTCCTTGAGGTGGACCACTTCATAGTCCAGAAGCCGGCGCTGGCGTCCAGTGCCGCCGTAAATCGTGGTGATCTCGGTCACGTCGTAGGCCAGCCGGCCCGTGGGCAAGAGCTGGACGGACACGCACCACCAGGGAATGGGCCGCATCTCCACCAGTTGCCCGGCCGCACTCGTCACGATCTCCACAAGGGCGTTGCCCCACAAGAGCACCTGACGCATGGTCCAGCTCATAAAGTCCGGCCACGCCTGCCACTGGTTCGGGCCTCGACGCACCAGCCGCATGAGCGGGTGCGTATCCACGATCTCCCGCCCCGACTCCTGCCGACGATAGACGTAGGCCGGCAGGCTGGCCACCCCGTCCGCGATACGGTCAACACACGCCGTGGCAATGGCCAAGTTTTCGGCCATGCGGGGGTTGACCAGGGCTCCGGTAGGGCCGGAAAGGCCGCTGGCGCCTCGCAGAGCGGCCCAAGATGGTTCCTCCGTCCTCTTCTCCACCTTGCGGCCGAAAATCGCCTGAAAGGGCTTTAAGAGGCTCATATGCAGGTCTCCATGAATTTTCTGGCCAAGGCGAGGCGGGGGGGCGGATAAAAACCCGCCCGCGCCCGGGCCGTAACCGTCGTGCCTTCATATGCAGGCCACGAACTTACGACGGAAATTTCGTGCAGATTGACGGCCACCAGCTCCCGCCGGTCGCC
>CAYXEF010000144.1:1435-3749 GCA_964463825.1 uncultured Candidatus Cloacimonadota bacterium
TTCTCGATGTTCATGACTACCTCGCTGCTCATCAGGCCCAGCCCGCGACGGCTGGACGACGGCCCCGTACCCCGTTTCCGAGGCCGTTTCGCATGGAAGGCTTAGGCCGTGGTAATGTCCTTGATGGCCGCGAAGCTCTCCGGGTGCCTGACAGCCAAGTCCAGGGTCATCATCGCCCTGACCGACACGTTGCCCTTCGCATAAGCTGTGGATTCATAGGGGTTTACCAGCAAATCCAGCTCCGACCAGAACCCGAGAATCAGGTCGGAGAAATTGCCGAAAATCAAAGCGGACAGGCCGGTGCCGGTGGACTTCGTGAGGTCGGACGGCACCAGATTGGTAACGGCCGCCGGATACCCGGCCAGGGTGTTGGGATCCGACCACAGGAAGCCACCAGAGGCGTCACCCGTGACCTTCAGGGCCTTCCGGGCGGCGTTCCTGACCTTGGAGTTGGTCAGGAAGGCGAGGGCACCCTCGTCGGCGTTGTCGATCTCCAGCTCGGCCATGAGGTCGTTGATTTTGTCCCAGGTCAGAGCGCCGCCGGTCGCGCCGATGGCCACGGAGCCGATGCCGCTGGTGGCCATGATGCCCGAAGGCTCGTTGGCCCCGCCGCCCACGACGGCCACCTTGTCCACGGCCTCGGCCAGGACGGCAGACAGGTCGGCGCGGACCAGGGCTTCCACGTCCGGGCTGGACTGCATGAGCATCTGCCGGGACATTTCCACGATGCCGCCCGCGTGCTTCGGCGTCATGGTGATGGAGCCGAACTTGGGGTCAGAGGCGGTCAGAGCGGCGTTTTCCGCCACCCAGCCGGTGGACGCGCTGGCCTTCAAGTTCGGGATTTCCAAAGACCCGACCAACCCCGAAATGATCCGGGCGCCAAGCCGGCGGATGACCAGGCGCTGGCGAAGGGCATCCACGAACAGGTCGCCCCGATGATCCATGCTGACCAGATTGGAACCCGGACCATCGGCCGGAAGGGCGGTCGTCAGAACGCGCTGCTCCAAGGCGGCCATGGGGACCATGATGCCCTGGGCCTTGCGGCCGGACCGGCGTTCCAGCTCGGCGCTGATCTCGCGTTCCCTGCCGGCGTCCACGTTCATGCCGCTGGCGGCGGCAATGGCCTTGACCAGGGAGAAGTTGCGAAGCTCGGAATCCAGGTTGGCGTCCCCGGTCCCGGACACGGGACGCCCGACGGCACGGCGCTCGGCTTCGTCCAGGAACGTCTGGCGCTCGATCTTGGTTTCGATTCCGGCCAGCTCGGTTTTCAGTTCCCCGAACCGCTTTTCCTGGGCTTCGGACAGGTCGCCGGTCTGCCCTTCGGGCTTCTCGGTGATCCCGCGCATGGTGGCGATGATGCCGGTGCGCTGCTCAAGCATTTCACGGATGTTCACTGTTATATCTCCTGTTTCACCTTTTGGCGTTTTGTACAAATGCGGCGGTCATGGCCCTTGACGGCACAGGGAAGACCGTTCCGGCGCGTGATAACCGAGGGCCACTCGCTGTGAAGACGCCGCCGCTCGCCTCCGAGAAACCGGGCCGGAACTTGCTGCTGGCTCTCAAAGAGCTATTTGTCACCGTCGCGGTCAAGGTACTTTCCGACTTCGGCAAGTTGCCTTTCACGACGTTTGGCCTCGTCCTGCTTTCGGAGCTTGAACAAAAAATCATACAGTTCATCGCCCACCAAGGGGCCTTGGCCATCGGCGGCCAAATCTTCCCGAAATTGCGGCGCACCGCTCAAAACGGCGAATCCCGCCGCCTCGGTGGCCAGCGCGTTCATGAGGCGGCCCTCAATGTTGCGGGTAAGAGTTGCCCCCCACCTGTCCGCGTCCTTGCGGATGCGCTCGACGGTGGCATCACTCAAGCCAGCCCACACAAGCGCCCCCTGCCGCACCAGCTCGGCAATGGTCAGACCGCGCCGTTTGGCGGCGGCCTCAATGATCGCCACCTCATCGTCAGAAAAACGTATGCTTGTCATTTTAGCCATGAAAGTTCCCTCTCTTCGTGTTCATAAAAGAGACATTAACGAGTTTCAAAACGAGTGTCAATATGCGTGCGCAAAGATTGCCCCCAAAAAAAGCCCATCTTCGCGGGCCAGAATCTCGATGACCTGACCGGAGGGGCCATCGTCTGGCGGTCCATCTTGAACGCCAGAGCGCGGAAGGAGGTTCCGGCGTCTTGTTTCGTCAAATCGGGGAGGAAGGTGCTTGTGAAACGGGATGAGTTTTTGACGTGGTGGGCGGGGACGCTGCGGGAGGAGGTGGGCGAGAATGGCGATTAATGCGGCCTGCCAACTTTGGATCGAGCAGCGGAT
>CAYXEF010000145.1:0-3738 GCA_964463825.1 uncultured Candidatus Cloacimonadota bacterium
GAACGAATCACGTACCGGCGCTCACTGTACCGGCGCTCGCTGTACCGCCGCTCGCTGTACCGGCGCTCGCTGTACCGGCGCTCGCCGAAGCGCCGAACCAACACGTACCGGCGCTCGCCGAAGCGCCGTTTTTACCTGGGCGGATCAGCGTCCGCCCGTACAGCACAGGGCGGATCAGCGTCCACCCGTACACGAAAAGGCGGATCAGCGTCCGCCTGTACCTGGTGGCGGCGCTTCTGCTTCTAATACTGCCCCTTACCGCCGAAACCATAGCCTCGCAAAGCTTCGAGAATTCCAGCTCCGACACCTGGTCCTACACCGCCAATCCCGCCGGCATGACCCGCCTGGTCTGGTGGGGCCGCAGCGACCAACCCATGGGCGGCGCCAGCGCGCAAAGCGGAAACTGGTACTGGGCCAGTTGGGACCTTGACAACACCGCGCACAGCCTCACTTTCGCTAACGTCTCCCTGCCCGCCTATTTCACCCACAGCCTCAGCTTCTGGTATTACACCAACGGCCTGAGCGGCGCGGATTACTCCCGGTTCTGCGTGGAATACGACGCCGGCAGCCAGTGGAACAACTGGGTGACCCTCAATCCGGACACCGACGCCTGGACGCAAGTGGTTCTGGATGTGCCCCCCTACACCAGCACCCTGCGCCTGAAGCTGGAGGCCAGTTACGACGGCTTTGCCAAATACGCCCACTGGGACAATATCGCCGTCACCAACATCCCCACACCACCCACCGCGCCTTTGGTTTACAACACCTCCGCGGCGCAAAGGACCGACGGCAGCCAGCTGGTGGATATTCACTACGACCTCTTCGACGCCAACGGCGACCTCTGCGGGGTAGACTTGCTGCTCTCCTCCGATAATGGCGTTGATTTCGCTCCCTTCCCCAATCCCGCCAACCTCAGCGGCGACCTGGGAGAAGACATCGCCAACGGCAACGGCAAACACGTCGTCTGGAATGCGGGAGCGGACGGCGTCGATTATGATTCAAGCCAATACCGGATCAGGGTTCTGGCAGATGATGGTATTGTATTACCACCTATACCAGAGAACTTTGTGTTCGTCCCCGGGGGTATCTTCCTGATGGGCGACACCCGCGGCGGTGGATATACAAACGAATTGCCGGTGCACAGCGTAATTCTCAGCCCCTTCTACATCGGTAGATACGAGGTTACGCAGGCGGAGTATTCCCAATATATGCAACCCGGATCTAGCTGGTCAAGCAGCTATGGCCTGGGAGACAACTACCCCGCCTATTACGTTTCCTGGTATGCCAACCTTAAATACTGCAACCTGCGCAGTTTGGCGGAGGGGCTCACTCCTGTTTACAGTATCTCAGGATCATCCGATCCCGCTAACTGGGGCGCTGTCCCAACCTCCAATAACGCTACCTGGGACGCGGCAGTCTGCAATTGGAGCGCCAATGGCTACCGGCTGCCCACCGAGGCGGAGTGGGAATACGCGGCCCGGGGCGCCACAAATGATCCAGACTACCTCTATTCCGGCTCAGACGACATCAATGAAGTAGCGTGGTATTCTGGTAACAATTCACCCGGTGGCACTAAACCTGTTGGAACCAAATCACCCAACACCATTGGTATTTACGACATGAGTGGAAACCTGTGGGAGTGGTGCTGGGACTGGTACGATAGCACATACTATAGTTCAAGCCCAGTAAGCAATCCATATGGACCCCAATCAGGGATCCAACGAGTTAGAAGAGGTGGTTTCTGGCAACACGGCCCAGATTACTGTAGAGTATCTTATCGCCAATACCCAATCACTCCATCTCATATGGGTGGGGTAGGAATCAGATTATGCAGGAATTACCAGTAATGGTGCCACGATACCTTGTTCAAAGCCCTGGAGCAAATTATGGCAGTATGTTTTGTCTCTTTAGGGCAATGAATTGATTCTTGGTTCTTGGCCCTTGGCCTTTGTGTACGGGCGGACGCCGATCCGCCTATTCTGTTACGGCGCTTCGGCGAGCGCCGGTACAAGGACGCCGATCCGCCTCACTCTGTACAGGCGGACGCCGATCCGCCTATTCTGTTACGGCGCTTCAGCGAGCGCCGGTACAGCGAGCGCCGGTACAGCGAGCGCCGGTACAGCGAGTGCCGGAAGATAGTACGCCGGCATATGCGCGGCGCAGCACTTTTAAAGCACAGTCCCGGCCACGATTTCGCTTGACAGGCAAGGCGCGGGGAAATTACTTGCTCAATACGGTGCATCTCTAGCTCAGTTGGTAGAGCAACTGACTCTTAATCAGTGGGTCCGGGGTTCGAATCCCCGGAGATGTACCAATACTTTGTTTATTTGCGGTGATTTGCCCTTTGCTCCGCGGGAAAAATGTGCTAAAGTGCGGATTTCTGTCTTCATCCGGCTTTGGCGGCCGGTATTTTTTTTCCGCGGGCGGGCCAGGAGCCGCTGACCCGGGTCCGGCGTCCCTCCGTTGCGTGGGAAGCCGGCCAGCAAACCTACAGGAGTATCAGAACATGAGCGCGTTACACGCCAACCAGCCCTGCGACAAGAATGAATATGTCTTCACCTCGGAATCTGTCTCCGAAGGCCATCCGGACAAGGTCTGCGACCAGATCTCGGACGCCATACTGGACGCCTATCTGAGCCGCGATCCCTTGGCCCGCGTGGCTTGCGAGACTCTGGCCACCAAAGACACGGTGGTGCTTTCCGGCGAGATCTCCAGCCCCGCCAAAGTGAGCGTGGACCACGCTGCGGTCGTGCGCGGGGTGATCCGCCAGATCGGCTATGTGCATGAGGGGATCGGTTTTGACGACAAGTGCCGGATCCTGGACTATCTGCACCCGCAGGAAGGCAAGCTGGAAGAGAACCAGGGCGCCGGCGACCAGGGCCTGATGTTTGGCTATGCCTGCAACCAGACCCGGCACCTGATGCCGGTACCGGTCGCCCTGGCGCACAAACTGCTGCAAAAACTGGCCGCCTATCGCAAATCCGGCCGCATCCCGCAGCTGCTGCCCGATGCCAAGTCCCAGGTCAGCCTCCGCTACTGCGGCCGGCGTCCCGCGGCCTTGGAAACCGTGGTCATCTCCACGCACCATTTGCCGGCAAGCGATGCCGAATTCGCGGCCTTGAAAGAGGCCATCCGGGAACTGGTGATCCTGCCCACGATCGAGGAAATGGAGAGCGACAGCTGCAGCACTTTCAGCGCGGACAACTACCGCGTCAAAATCAATCCCCTGGACAAGTGGGAGGATGGCGGACCGGCCGCCGATACGGGGCTTACGGGCCGCAAAATCATCGTGGACACCTACGGCGGCTGGGCCCAGCACGGCGGCGGAGCCTTCTCCGGCAAGGACGCCACCAAGGTCGACCGCAGCGCCGCCTACATGGCGCGGCACATCGCCAAGAGCATCGTGGCTTCAGGTCTGGCGGACGAATGCCTGTTGCAAATGGGCTTTGTGATTGGCGAAGCGGAGCCGGTGTCGCTGATGGTGGATAGTTATGGCAGTGGCGCCCTGCCGGACGGCGAGATCGAAGCTTTGGTTCGCCGCAGTTTTGACTTGACAGTAAAGGGAATCATCGAATACCTTGATTTGCGTCGGCCGATCTTCCTCCAGACAGCCGCCTACGGCCACTTTGGCCGCGATGAGGCGAGTTTCGGTTGGGAACGGGTCAGACCTCTTAAATAGGAATCAAAATGGATTTGTACAGGTCACTTAAGGCCGCAGATAGATTCTTCCTGATCGCG
>CAYXEF010000146.1:0-3719 GCA_964463825.1 uncultured Candidatus Cloacimonadota bacterium
GCACCTGGAAGGTCGCCCTGGGATTCACCTACAAGTACTAGCCGCGGGCCCGGCGGCCTCCCAAGGGGGGAGACGCCGGGCCCTGGCCGCCTTCCACCAGCGCGTCGCGCGGTTTGTGCCGGCCGGCGCCCCGGAACCCTCCCCCTACCTGCTGGAGACAGGGACGGCCTGAGCCCGCCCGGCAGGACGGTTTCCCCCGGCGATCCGCCGCGACGGTGTCCCTGTCGCGGCGGGCCGGGCCTATCGTCCTGGGGGCTATTCGTGGGAATGGTCGTGGGACTCGGACTCGTGGCCCTGGTGGGCGTGGTCATGCGGCCCGTGCTCGCCGGCATGGTCATGGGCGTGGGCGGGGTCGCCGTCCGCATGGTCGTGGGGATGCTTGTGCTCGTGGACGTGGCCGTGGGCGTGGACGTGCTCGTGGACGTGGCTGTGCCGTCCCTGGCCGGGGTGCTCGTGTTCGTGCTCGTGGGCGTGGCTGTGCTCGTGGGCGTGTTCGTGGCGGTGTTCGTGGTCTCCTTTCATGGGAACCTCCTTTTTGGGCAAGGATATATGCATTCGCACGCCTGCGTATAGACGGCACGGCAAACCCCTTTGTCGCACGGCAGGCCACCGCGTTTCCCGATGATGCCTCGGGCCGTATGGAACGCCGCGAAGCGTGCCACGCCAGCGCGTCTTTCCGTTTGTTCCCCGCGCTCCCTTGCGGCGGTGTCCCGCGTGGGGTACGGTGGGCATGCTGGAAATCCCTTGCCTGGCCCCCGAATGCCGCCGGAAGATCGGACGCCGCGGCATCGTCGGAGGCAAGGCCGGGTTTCGGGGAGGCGCGAACGCCATGTCTGCCGGCCGCAAGGCGAGCACGGGCACCCTCATCCTGTTGTCAGGGTTCTTTCTGGCCCTGGCCCTGGCGTTGTGCAGCATCGCCGGGTTCTGGATCCTCCGCGAGGAGGAACTGGGCGAAAGCCGCAGGACGATGCACCGGCTGGCCCTGGCCCTGGCCGAGCAGACGGTCCTGGCCATCCAGGAGATCGACGGCATTCTCAAGGATGTCCGCCCGTTGCTCGAAACAGCCCCCCACGCCCCGCCCGAACTGGTGCACCGGCGGTTGCGCAGCCGCTTCCACGGCCATCTCCAGGGACAGACCTTGGCGGTCATCGGAGCCGACGGCCGCCTGCTCGCCCTCTCGGGGGAATTTCCCACCCCGGACATCACCGTCGCGGACCGCGAGTATTTCCGGACCCATGCCGAGAGCCGGGAGGACGCGCTTCACATCGCCGCGCCCCTGCGCAACCGGTTCGACGGCAGCTGGATAATCAGCCTGTCCCGCCGCCTTTCCGGACCGGACGGAGCCTTTGCCGGAATCGTCATGGCCGCCATCGAGATGGACTATTTCGCGCGGCCCCACCGCGCCCTGGAGCTGCCGCCCGAAACGCGGATCCTGCTGCGGCGCGACGACGGCGTGGCGCTTTCCGTCCACCCCTTCGACGAAGCGCTGCTCATGACACCCCTCCCGGCCTCCCTCCCGGCCGAAGGCGCGGTCGATGCCGCGAGCCCGGTCAACGGCCTGCCGCTTTCGGTCTGCCTGACCACGCCGCAGGAGGCGTTGCTGCGCCCCTGGCGCCGGGTGGCCTGGCTGGTCGGCCCGGGGGACCTGGCGGCTGTGGCGGGCATCATGGCCCTGTCCTGGGCCCTGGCGCGCCGGGTGCGGCGGGAGAGCCTGCGGTCGCAAGAGGAACAACGCCGCCTCGAGGACCAGGTCCAGGAGCGCAGCATCGACCTCGACGCGGTGCGCTCGCTCAACGAAACGATCCTGGCCGCCTCGCCCGTGGGCATCGCCGTCTACCGCCAGGAAGGACGCTGCGTCTCGATCAACGCGGTGTGTTCCCGGATCCTCGGCCACGCGGGGCCTCCCCCGGCCCTGGAGGCGGATCCTTTCTGGCGCCGGACGGGTCTGCCCGCGCGCGCCCGAAAGCCCCTGGAAACCGGCGGCATGGCCAGCGGCGAATGCCGCGTGGGACCGAACGACGACGCCCCCTGGATCGACTGGCAGACCGTGCGCTTCATCCGCGAAGGCGTCCACCATCTGCTGCTGCTCGTGACCGACATCACCGAACGCAAGCGGGCCGAGGAACAACTGCGCCGTATCGGCGCCGTGCTCACCTCCATGCTGGTCAACCTGCCCCTGGATTTCTGGGCCAGGGACCGGGAGGGCCGGCTCATCATCCAAAGCGATATCAGCCGGGCGGTATGGGGCGACCAGCGCGGCATGGGCGAGACGGTCCCGACCGTCGACTTCGCCGTCACCGCCGCCTGGCGGGCCAACAACCAGCGGGCCCTGGCCGGCGAGGTGGTGGAGAACGAACGGGTCTGCCGCCTGCCCTCCGGCGAAACGGCCCATTTGCGGGAACTCGTCGCGCCCATCCGCGCGGATGGCGAGATCACCGGCATCATGGGCGTCAACGTGGACATGACGCCCTACCGGAGGCTTGAACGGGAACTGCGGGCCACCACCGAGGCCGCCGAGGCCGCCAACCGCTCCAAGTCGGAATTCCTGGCCAACATGAGCCATGAGATCCGAACGCCCTTAAACGGCATCCTCGGCATGCTCCAACTCCTGCAGACCACCCGCCTGGACGGGGAGCAGGCGGAATACCTCCATGCGGCCATTGGCTCCACCCGCCGCCTGACGCGGCTGCTCTCCGACATCCTCGACCTCTCCCGCATCGAGGCCGGCAAGCTGGTGCTCGAGGAGGCCGCCTTCGCGGTGGAAGCCCTGCGGGACGCCCTGCTGGAGGTGTTCGCCCTGGCCGCCCGGGGAAAAGGCATCGCCCTCGACTTTCACATCGACGCGCGGATGCCTCCCCGGCTGGTGGGTGACGAGGCCCGGCTGCGCCAGATCCTCTTCAATCTGGTGGGCAACGCCCTCAAGTTCACGGAAGCGGGCCACGTGCGGGTGGAGGCCGTTCCCCTGCCGTCTCCCGCCGACGGCCCGCAGCGGGTGCTTTTCTCCGTGGAGGACTCCGGCCGGGGCATCCCCGACGAGCGGCTGCCCCACATCTTCGAGCCCTTCGTCCAGGGAGAGACCATCGACGTCCGCAATCATCAGGGGGCGGGCCTCGGCCTTTCCATCGTGCGCCGGCTGTCGCGGCTGATGGGCGGGGAACTGGCCATCGACTCCCGGGAAGGCCGGGGCACGACCGTCCATCTGTCTCTGCCCCTCGCCCTGCCCGGGGAGCCGGAGCGCAAGGTCCGGCAGGCCGAGGCGCCCCAGCCGGAGGCCGGCTACCGGATCCTGCTCGTGGAGGACGAACAGGTGAACCGGCTGGCCGTCCGGCGCATGCTCGAAAAGGCCGGCCACGCGGTCGTCCTGGCCGGAAACGGCCAGGAGGCCCTGGAACACCTGGCGGGCGGAAACTTCGACTGCGTACTGATGGACATCCAGATGCCCGTCATGGACGGTCTGACGGCAACCCGGGCCATCCGCGATGCCGAGGCCCGGCAGGGGCTGCCCCGGATTCCGATCATCGCCATGACCGCCTACGCCATGGCCGGGGACCGCGAACGCTGCCTTGCCGCCGGCATGGACGATTATATCGCGAAGCCCGTGGAAAAGGCCGCTCTGAGGGACGTTCTCGGCCGGGCCGTAACCGGCGCCGGCCCCGCGATTTTGTCCTTCGCCCTGTTTTGTGTAGCATCATTTTATATTTCGTGCTAACAAGCTCCCC
>CAYXEF010000147.1:0-3637 GCA_964463825.1 uncultured Candidatus Cloacimonadota bacterium
TACGAGGGGGTGAGTTATGGGTAGGAAACTAGGGAAGGTCGAGAGGTGGCTGATCCAACAGCATGAGGCCGCCGTTAGTAATCAGGACTATACCCGTGAGATGGCGCTCCGGGATACACTACGGAAAGTATGGGAGGTGCAGAATGGTTGAGTTCATTATCGGGGTCGTGATCGGGTTCCTGATCGGCCTCTTCTGGGACGATATCAGGGGTAAGCTATGATCCTGCAGGTTTTCTTATGGGCGCTAACGCTCGCCAGCATCACCGCCACCATCCTAAATATCAAGAAATACTGGGTAGCGTTCCCGATGTGGATCTTCACTAACTCCGCATGGGCGTTCTATAATCTCAGTAAAGGGATCTATTCAGCATCAGCAATGTTCACGGTATACGCCCTGCTAGCCGTCTGGGGCACGTTCGAATGGCGGGATATGCGATGAACGATATCGAGGTTGCTGTCAAGTATGGCGCTGAACATACGGTAAATATCCTCATGGAAGAGCTGGAGGAGAACGGCACGGACTCATGCGTCAACCTGTTAATCGAGATGGATAACCTACTGAAAACAGGATTATATGATCGGTATATCGAACGAACAAACCTTGCAATGGAGGTGAACACCTGAATGTCATTATGTAAACAATGCGAATATTGGGTCGGCAACGGAGCTACTCCGAATATTAGTAAGATCGTGTGCATGGTCCCTGAAGATTACCGGGAGGTATGCCCGTCATTCAAACGGGTGAAGAACCCGCCAGCCAAACCGAAAGAGGAACCTATCACGATCACGGTAGAGTCTAGCCTGGAATACGAAGACCGTGAAGAGGATTACTGGGTATGATTCAACCCTGCCCGAACGGGTGCAAAGAGCTCCATTATCGAGGCATCACCGGGCTAGGGGCGTATCCCTTTGAGAGATGGCAATGCCCGGTCTGCGGACGTGAAGAGGTCCGGCCATACACCGGGACCAGAGATACCATAGAGGTGCGGAACTAGGGGACCGCATTAACGGAATTTACAAAAATGGGTCATACTATATCAAACGAGAAGATCGCTGAGGCGCTGAAAATATCGCACGGGAACTTCCGGCAGGCTGCTGAACTGTTAGGATGCAGCCGTCAAACCGTCTGGAAACGGGTGAACCAGGTGGAAGAACTGGCGCAGATTGTTCACGACGAACGGGAAGGCCTGAAAGACATCGCGGAGGATGCGCTTTACACCGCTGTCGAGAACGGGGAACCCTGGGCGATCCAGTTCTGCTTAAAGGGTGTTGGGAAAGATCGGGGCCATAACGAGAAGATCCAGCAGGAGGTCACTGGCGCAGGAGGTGGCGCTATCCGTATCACCACGCTATCAGATGAACGTCTGGCTGAACTTCTGATGAAGAGCCGTAAACCAATACCGGATGTCAACAACTAACGCTAACGAAGCGGCATGCCGGATCGCCCGGAGGTCCCCAGCAGACTTTGCGATCATTGCGTCAGGAGGCCGATGGGAACCCGCCCCGCATTTAGAGCTGCTGAACGATCAGCTCATGCGGATAGCGGACGGCGAGATTAATAGGCTGATGGTATACCTTCCCCCCAGGCACGGGAAGAGCGAACTTGTTTCCAAGTACACCCCGGCATGGTATCTAGGGATGTTCCCGGACAGACGGATTATTCTTACATCTTATGAGGCTGACTTCGCGGCACAGTGGGGGAGACGTGCCCGGGATTTATTAGAGGAGTATGGTATCGTATTCCCTGAACCTGTTAAGGTAAAGAGCGATTCGTCTGCGGCTAACAGATGGGACATCGAAGGGCATACCGGCGGCATGATAACGGCGGGGGCAGGGGGACCGATCACTGGCCGTGGCGCTCAACTTATTATTATCGATGATGTCATTAAGAACGCTGAACAGGCGGCTTCGCAGACGTATCGGAATAAGACGTGGGAATGGTATACCTCAACACTTTACACACGGTTAGAGCCGAACGGGGCGATCATCCATATCCAGACACGGTGGCATGAAGACGATTTAGGCGGGCGGTTATTAGCGGAGATGCAGGCTGGCGGTGATGTATGGACGGTGATCAACCTGCCGGCAATCGCTGAAGAGCACGATCAGTTAGGCAGGGCGGTAGGCGAACCCCTCTGGCCCGCACGGTTCCCTTATGATTCGCTCATGCAGATTAAACGCACCGTGGGGTCGTATTGGTGGTCCTCATTGTATCAACAGCGTCCGGCTCCGGAAGAGGGCGAGATATTCCGGCGGAAATGGTGGCAGTTCTATACAGGCCCGCCGAAAATAAAAGAGTATATCCAATCCTGGGATTGTTCGTTCAAGGATGAGAAAGGATCTGACTATGTATGCGGGCAGGTATGGGGTCGGAACGGTGCGGACGTCTACCTGATGGACTGGGTACATGACCGGCTGGATCTCCCGGCAACCATGCAGGCGATCAAGACGTTATCGCATAAATGGCAGTTGGCAAGGAGGAAGCTTATTGAGGACAAGGCGAACGGGCCCGCCGTGATCCAGATGTTACAGCGGAAGGTCCCCGGGCTGGTGCCGGTGGAACCTCATGGCGGGAAGATCGTGCGGGCTCGGGCGGTAACGCCATACATCGAATCCGGGAACGTCTACCTGCCGGACCCGTCACTCAATCCTCGCATACACGATTTCATAGAGGAGTGCAGTGCCTTTCCCAAGGGGAGATACGATGACCAGGTGGACGCCATGACACAGGCGCTCTTATTCTTCCTTGAAAGGGGCGGCGAGACGATACAACGGGCAGATCCCGGGCATACCTCACAGGTACCTAATATCGGATACACACACGATTCGATCCCATCAATGGTAGGTTAACGAATGACCCTATACTATCCAGATGTCTGTAAAGACTGCGGCGGGAAATGCTGTGGGCATCACCCGCACGTAATGACACATGAGAAAGACCGGATCCTCGAGACACATCCAGAGATAGAGTTCGACCCCGTTATGGAAGGCTGGTGGAAGATGCGGGATAACTGCCCGTTATTCGATCCGGCGTCAGGCTGTGCTCTTGATATGGACGACAGGCCGATGATCTGCCGGGTATTCCCATTCAGCCCGATAAGATGCACGAACGGCTGGATCCTATTGTTAGATGTCAGCGACTGCCCGCATTGGACGTTCTTCGGCACGAAATACGGGGAGGCTGTGAACCTGTTTGTATCGCTCACCCAGAATACCCCGGCAGCTACCCATACGGTGCATAAAGAAGAGGAATAATGGCACGGGGGTACTGGGGCAAACGGAACCGGAGTAAGAGCGTGCATTACTTCACCGGCCAGTCCCTCGTCACCCTCTGCGGCAGGACGTTCGCTAAAGTCGAATGGCGGGCGGTTGAATGGGATTACACCCTGCCGGAAACCTGCCCCGTATGTGCGAGATACTATCGGCTCCTGCATTACGGGCTTCATAGGGTGGATCCCGATACCGTTTGACACCGTATAATGCCGTTTTCACATATAACTACCCGTTTATATAATAATAACTTTATACTATCCTATGGCCGCAACTGTAGTAATCGCGGAAAGTAACGGGAAGACCCCGACTATCACGCACGTAACGAATTGTAATCTTGGCAGCACGGACGCTGTTAACCTGGTGG
>CAYXEF010000148.1:0-3574 GCA_964463825.1 uncultured Candidatus Cloacimonadota bacterium
CGCAGGTGATGGTCACCGTCAGAGGCGGATCGAAGCTCCCGTTGGCCACTGGGACTGGCGCGAATACCGGCGCCGGCAATTGCCTGGGCCCGGTGTTGTCTTTGCAACCGGCCAAGGCCAGAGCCAGGCAGCCGCAGAGCATCAATACTGTCAAACTGCGCATCGCATACCTCCCATGTCAGATGTCCGCGATCCCTGTCCCCACGGCGGGATCAGGCCATTTCGTCCAGCGGGGCGTTCAATTCCTCGGTACCGGGCACCACGAAGCGGCCGTCCTGGATGATCAAGGTGCGCAGGCCGTCTTTGGCCACGGCGGCGATGGACTCCAGCATGTCGTAGGGCAGCGTGATGTCCATGTGTTTCTGGGTGTAAGCGTTGACGGGATCGTCCTTGCGGGTGGCGGATTTCTCGTTTTCCACCGCGATCATCTCCTTGCCGTTAACGAAGTTAGGGTGCGGAGCGTCTTCCTCGTGGCTGTAGCAGGTGTCGCCGATGGCAAAGTGCGGCCCCATCTTTTCGATGATCAGGATGGGCAACAACGCCTGGATATCGTATTTGCGGGCGATCTGGTAGGCCAAGGTGTTGGTGCCGATGGCGAATTCGCCGATGGGCAGCGTGTCGTGGGGCAAGAGCAGATTTTCGTGGATGTAGCGTTTGCCTTCCTCGGGATCGGGGAAGTTCGTGCAGGAGTAGTCTTTGACCCAGCCGTCCTCAAACCTGATGCGGAGGTTGTAATAGCGCAGCGCGCCGAGGTAGATGTCCTCCACATGCAAAGTGCCGGTGGTGCCCTCCAGCACAGGTGAGGTGAAGACTTCGCCCACGGGGATGTTGACGTCCGCGACGCAGTTCTCGAAGTTGGTCTGGCTGGCGGGGTCGCTCAGCGGATGCAGGTGGACCATGATGTCCGTGTCGTTGCCCGGTTTTCCTTTCACGTGCACGTATGCGGCGGTGTCCAGCACGTCGATGATCTTTTGCTGGATCTGGGCGTAGCGGTCGCTATCCAGAAGATTGATCCTGAGGGTGTCGGCAAAGATCTCTTCGAAGCGCGGCCCGATCTCCGGCGAGGGGAAGGCGATGATGCTGAAGCTGCCTTCGTCGCGGCGGTAGTACTGGAACATGAGTTGGGAGCCGCGGGCGTTCATTTCGCGGTAGAGGCCCTGCTGTTCGGCGCTGAGTTTGAGGGCGGTGGATTTGGCCTCGGGAGCGAAGGGCGTCTCGCCGAAAAGTTCCACCACCACCGGTCCGGCCTGCAAGCCCAGCGTCTCTTTCATGGCTTCCAGGTTTATGGCGAGGGTGTCCACATGCAGGTCCACATACTCACGGTCCAGCGTGAGGGCGCCGTCGAAACGGTGATCGTAGTTGTACTGGCGGTTGATGCCCACGGTGCGCGGCTGGGCGACCAAAGGAACCATGCCGATGCCTTCCAGGCCAGAGATCAGCATTTTGCCCAAACGCTCGTAACCGCAGGGCAGGATCAGATTGGCGTAGCGCTTTTTGGTGTGGTCCCTGCGGCCGCGCACAAAGCCGTCCACGTAGCATTTGACGATGTAGCGGGCGATGGCGGCCAGTTCCTCTTCCGGATATTGGTTGATGTAGCGCGCCGCGGCGAGATCGTGCTCGCTGAGATAAAAGCCGTAGCGGTAGAGGTAGCGGAGGTCGCCCAAGTCGGCGGTCGCGATCACTTCGCGGTAATAGTCGGCCTCCGGGCTGAAGCGCTGATGCAGGCCCCAGGCCTGGCGGTCGGCGTAGTCCGCCAGCTCCGCCGCGCGGAATTCAGCCTGCCAAGAGGCGGCATCCAACATCTCCGCTGTGGCCTGTCCGTGATAACTGAACCAGAGCGAAACCATCAGCTGCGCCTCAAGGTAGTTCTCCTTGAGCAGCAGCTGGCGCAGGGAACGCAGCTTGGTATAAAAGGCCGAGAGCAGATGGCCCAGCTTTGCGCCGTATTCCGCATCGGCATAATCCGGATTGCCGGGGCAGCTGGCGTAGCCGGCGTCAGGTTCCAGGGCGGCGTAGAAATCCCGGTTCGATTCTTCAAGCAGGGAGAGCGGGGTGTTGCGCAGTTCCGGGTCGCTGGCCAAGAGCGAGATGAAATCTGCGGATTGCAGGATCAGGGTGCGCGTGTCCCGGAACCATCCGGCCAGGGGCAGATCCTCCGCCAGTTCCAGCTGGCGCAGCCGCTCCACCAGAGCCTCAAACTCGGGACGGGGAGCGCTCATCATTGATTGCAGGGCTTGGTAGGATGCTTGCATGGGTACCTCTTTATCCTTATCTTCTTGTCTCAAAACGTATTGCCGATCAGGCAAAGAAATCCGCAGGGCTTTCTTTCGTCAAGCGATATCTTACCCGGCATGCAGTAAGGCCGCCCGGGATTCTTGTTGACGGATTCCCGCGCTCCGCTGACGCTGTTTACGAGTATCTTTCAGCCTGACCAATAAGGAGACAGCAATGATCCTGACCGATGCCCAACTCATGAGCGAGATCCGGCGCTGCGAGTTTTGCGCTGAGAAACCCTGCAAGACAGCCTGCCCCTGCGATTGCTCGCCCGCGGATTTTATCATGGCCGCCTCCCAGGGCCGCCCCTCCGATTTTAAGCGCGCCGCCGGAATAATCCTGGCCAGCAACCCCCTGGGCGGAATCTGCGGCAGCGTCTGCCCGGATTACCACTGCGTGCAAGCCTGCTCCAGAGAGAAGTTCGACACCCCCATCCAGATCCCCGCGGTGCAGTCGGCTATCGTGCGCAAAGCCCGCGAACTTGGCCAGCTGCCGGAGTTCGAGCCCGTCCAGCGCAACGGGATGAAGGTCGCCATCATCGGCGGCGGCCCTTCCGGCATCGGCGCGGCGGTCACTTTGACGCAATTGGGCTACATGGCGGAAATCTTCGATCCCGATCCCCTGGGCGGCCAGGCCAACCTGATCCCGCCGGAACGTTTGGACAAAGGCGTGCTGCTGGCCGACCTGCTCTTCCTGACTGAGACATTTCATATCCGGCACATCCAAAAACCCACCCCCGCCGCCTCAAAACTGCTCGCAGAGGGCTACTCCGCAGTGATCTTGGCCGGCGGCTTGAACGACCCCATCCGCCTGAACATCCCCGGCGACGAGACCGCGCTTTACGGCATGGACATCCTCCGCAACCCCGGCTGCTACGACTTTTCCGGTAAACGGATCGCCCTCGTGGGAGGAGCCATCGCTGCGGACCAAGCTCTGACCGCTGCGCAGCGTGGCGCCGCGCATGTGGAAATGATCACTCTCGAAGCCTGGCACGAAATGCCGCTCATGGAGGACGAAAAGCGTGGTTTGATCGAAGCGGGAGTCGCTTTCAGCCCCCGTACCCGCATCGCGGAAATAGTCAACGAAAGCGGCAAAACCGTGGGCATCAAAACCAGGCGCGTGCAACTGCCGCCCGGCGAAAGCTTCCATCCCGCCAAAATCCAGGATGAACCGGGCTCCACGGAACTTTACCGTCCCTTCGACCTGGTCGTGATCGCCGTCGGCAACCGGCCCACTCTCAAAGATAGCGGACCCGGCATCTACGCTTGCGGGGACCAGGCCAACGGCCCCACCACCGTCG
>CAYXEF010000149.1:0-3556 GCA_964463825.1 uncultured Candidatus Cloacimonadota bacterium
GGCTCTCGGTTTCATCTGCATAATCCCTTGGTTGGCATAAACTTCACTTTTCAACCTGAACTTATGCTTGCAAGGCAAAAAAAGCAGACATTCAAATTCCTGTCAAGTATTATTTGTCAATGCGCCATTTTATTGAACAGGCGGAGGTTTTAGCCGGTACCCTGGCTGTACTGACACACAGAAAACCCAAACTTGCCATCATATGGACAAGTTATGCTACTGCATGGTCAATAAACTAGACAGGTGAGAAGCAGAAATACTGGGTGGGACTCGGACATTTGAAGCTCTCGGCGATCCCCTATGAATTTTTCACTGACACCTTACGCCAAAAAAAGATTGACAACTCACCCGGAGTTACAGATACAGGTTCCGCGCCGGACGGATGTGCGTGTGTTTTCCGGACGCTGGGATATCCGTTCCGGTGGCAGATACGATCACCTGGCTTGTAAGCTATCCCTATAGAGTTTATACACTTGAATGAAGAGAGATGTGTATGCGTAGACAGCTTGTTTTATTGTGTGTGTTGCTGGCGCTGGCTGCCTTGGCCGGAGCCGATACCTGGTATTCCGTGAAATGGGGCCTGGGTGTACCGGAAGTGCTGGATTTCTTTGATACGGACAGCTGGACGACAGAGCGGGAAGTCTTCGACACGGATTATCCCCGGCCGGATTTCGACGATTTTTACGAAAACCACACCTGGGTGGTCCAGGCCATGAACCGCATGATGGTAAGCGATGAGGACTCAGACAACAGGCTGGGGTCCGGTGCCAAAATCATCGTGGAGTATGATGCTGAAGAAACCCATCCCGGACAAATTGTCGTAGAAACCTATCTGGGCGGTGAAGATGACGGCATGTTCAATGCCATTGAGCTGCATGGAAATCTTTACATTGCTGAGACGGGCGTCCTGAGAACGGCAAACGTGACAGTATTCGCCAACGGTAATCTGAGCTATGAGACGGAAGAGGTGCACATTACCACACTATATGTGTATGAGAACGGGAGCTTGAGCCACTTGGTCGATGCCGCCTCGGTTCCAGGATCAAACCGCTATTTTGCCAATTCCAACAACGGCTCCCACGGCAACGGAGACTTTTTTCTTTATGCACAGGGCACAGATGGCCTGGATACAGGTATCACCTGGGGAAACGTGTATATTTTTCCCTCAGCCGATTTTGCCCAGGAAGACAGCCTCAACGCCAACGGGGCATTCAGCATCGTGAACGGCGACCTCTGTTTCGGAGCTTTTGTCAACAGCTTCAACCAACGCTGGGAAGGCACCTACTACCTGATGTCCAACGGTACCGCTGAACATAACATTGCCGGAGACCTTACCCTGTATGCCGGAAATCTGTGTCTGAAAAGCGGAAGCAACGCCGCCACCGTCAAGGTGGGTGGAGACCTGATCCTGGAAGCAGAGCAGTTCGATGGTGATTATCCTGCCTTGTGGCTGAGTCAGGACGGCCACCTCACCCTAAAGATCATGGGTGATCTCATAGTTAAGAACGGCAGCTTCACCGCCACGGATAACCAGGATTGCAGCACCACCCTTTATGTTGAGGGAAAGATCGATGTTTTCCCGGAGGCCGACCACTTTAGGGCTTACAGCGGCAGTTCATCGGGCAAGGGATACCTGGAGATCGTCTTCAGCAACGATTCCACCCTGGGGAACAACTCCGACCTGAGGCTGAAAACAGGACTGGACCGTTATGCCTGCAAGTGGAGCATCACCGTCAACGACGGCCGCACCATCACTCTGAAAAGCGACGTGGAGATCGGCACCACCAATCATGCCACCACCAACCGGAACATGTATTTCTACGTGAAGGGAAAATTGAAAATGGGCTCCTACCGGATAAAGAACGGCAGCGGCAGCTATGAATCCGGCAATGAACCGCTTTTCTACCTCTGGTCCGCGGGCAGCCTTTACATCACCGATGCCGAAGGGATCACCGTAACGGATGACAGCGGCGCCATCCGGCTCAGCGGTAACCGCATCTATGATACCGGAGCGGACTACTACTATGTGGGAACCACAGCCCAAAACACCGGGGACGGCCTGACCGGTGCGCGTTATCTGGAGATAGACAACTCAGCCGGGGTAACGCTTTCCGGGAACCTCAACGCTGAGGATATCATGCTCCAAAACGGCAACCTGGATCCCGACGGCTTGGATATAGCCGTGACCGGAACCCTCTATACCTCTGCCGGCGGCAGCCTGGAACCGGGCGGCGGAATCACGGTCAACGGCTACGACGGCTACAACTTTGGCGACGAGTATCTGAGCATCGCGGAAAACGAACACACGATCAGCGATTTCAGCCTCTCCACCAACGCCAACGGCACTTATTTCCCCGAGCGCATCGACCGTTCCTGGACGATCACCGGCACGATCAGCAGCGATGGATACAAGGATTTCACCTTCAGGTGGACGGAGGAAGACGACAACGGATTCGAGTGGGGTGGCACCTGGCCCGATCCCGTGATCTCGCCGTTTGTCTATCAGGGCGGTGACGTCATCTCTGACCTGGGCTTTTATATAGGCGGAAGATACGCCACCAGGTCCATCGGCGAACTGACAGGCTCCAAGGGCGTCTTCACCATCGGCCGCTCCGACGGCGAACCCTTTGAGGGCGATCCTCCCCTACCGGTCGAGCTATCCTCCTTCACGGCCTCGATCTCTGCCCATAACTATATCAGCCTCTGCTGGACCACCCAGTCCGAGACCGGAGTGCACGGATTCCGGATCTTCCGCGCCCGGGAGGAAAACCTCGCCAACGCTCTGGCCGTGAGCCCCCTGATCGCGGCCAGCAACAGCTCCCAGGCCCAGTTTTATGTGTATGAGGATACCACTCTGGACGACTGCGGAACCTATTACTATTGGCTGCAGAGCTCGGATTTTAACGGCAGCACCCAGTATTTTGGGCCGGTCACGCTCTACTACGATCCACAGAACGGCGACCTCCCCACTCCGGACGTTCCCCTGGCGACCTGCCTCAAAGCCGCGTATCCCAATCCCTTCAATCCCGTCACCTATATTTCCTTCGAGCTTAAAAACGAGCAGCGGGTCTGCGTCTCCATCTACAACCAGCGCGGCCAGATGCTCAGGTCCTGGGATCTGGGGCTCCGTGCGCCCGGCAGCCACAGGATTGAATGGGACGGCAATACCCTGGAGGGAACGCCCTGCCCCTCCGGCGTCTATCTGATCAGGATGAGGGCCGGCAGCCAGGATTACCGCAGCAAGGTGGTGCTCTCCAAATAGGCTTGCCAAACATAGTCAAGAAGCCGCCGTGCCTGAACTTGCCTCTATCCCTCAACAGGGTAAAAGAGGCAGCCCGAACAGCGTGGATTCAGTGGATAGGAGGATGGCAAAGCCGGTGAATTGGGAGAATCAGTGGATTTGACCACCGCTCACAACTTCCCAGCCTCTTTGCCCAGCCTGAAGGTGAAGCCCAGATTGACATAAGCCCGCACCGGCCGCCGGTTCGCTTCCTCAAGCTTTGCGGGAACTGGCTCATACTATCCTCAATGTAGAGATGGAGATATACTTGCTTTT
>CAYXEF010000150.1:0-3438 GCA_964463825.1 uncultured Candidatus Cloacimonadota bacterium
TTAACACAACAGGGGTCGATAGGGAGCGTAATAAGTGAAAAAGGGGGCGGCAGGCCCAGCCTGAGGTATGGAACCGCCAAGCCCCGACTGGCTGAAGATGTTCCTTCCAGAAACGGATGATATAGATTAAATACGATATGAACTGTATTGCAGTATGAAATTCATTTATTTCTTGACAGATATTAATCCGATCCAAAATAAGACATGAGAGAACTGCTTTATGTCATGGCCGGATTTGGTATCGATTAGGAATCGGACGCCGGCAGTCCCCCGGCGCCTCACGGGAACGAAAGCGCTGGCTGGTGACCGCAACCGGAACAGCCTCAGGACTGCTTCCGCCACATTTCCTCCCATGCCGGCACTCCTCACCACGCCTCATCAGTTCTCACCGGAGATTGCACCACATTCTAGGTTCAGGATCGGGGAAAAACCATACCCAACATTATCCTGCAAGGAGGATATCATGAAAACTGTCATGGGGATTCTTGTTCTTATCATCTGCTGCGGCGCGGCATATTCCCAGACGCCCGACTGGCTTTGGGCGCAGCGCGCCGGGGAAGCTTCGGCTCCCGCGATCAATAACCAAAACACCGGAAACAGCATTGTGAAGGACGGGAGCGGAAACAGCTATGTGACCGGAAGTTTTCAAGGGAACGCCACCTTCGGCACGACCACTTTGACGAGTGCCGGAAGCGGCGATGTGTTTATCGCCAAACTGAACGCCAATGGCGAATGGCTCTGGGCTATCCAAGCTGGCGGAACCGGATCCGACATTGGCTACGGCATAATTCTGGGCGGATCGTATCTGTATGTAACCGGAGCATTCCAGAACACTGCCAGCTTTGGTGCCACCACCCTCACCAGCAGCGGCGGCTACGATATGTTCCTTGCCAAACTCAGTACCGACGGGGTCTGGAGTTGGAAACGCCGCGCCGGCGGCACGGGAGACGACTGGGGTAACGACGTTGCCTATACGACTGTTGGCAGTACGGGCTATTGCTACATCACCGGCGAATTCCGGGGGACGTCCGATTTTGGTTCTTACTCCCTCACCGGTTATGGCACGAGTTCCGACATCTTTATCACCAAGCTGGATTACAACGGCTCGTGGTATTGGGCCACCAGGTGGGGCGACGCGAGGAACGATTCTGGGGCGGGCATTGCTGCAGATGCCAGCGGCAATTGCTATATCTCAGGCACGCAAGGTCCGAATCCGCCTCCCTGGGTTTTTCACTTTTCACTCGTCACTGGAAAAGTGAACAGCTCCGGGACCTGGCAATGGAGTAATTCCAATGGCGGATATGCAGACTCCATGACTGGCTCGGATGTGACCCTGGATACATCTGGATATTGTTATGTAGCGGGGGATTTCTTCGGAACCCAGACCCTGGGATCCTCCACCATCACGAGCAGCGGATGGGACGCTTTCATAGGAAAATTGTCCCCCTCCGGAGTATGGCAATGGGCGAGAAGCGGCGGCGGTACCGGAAATGATCACGCCCAGGCAATCAGTTATGACGGAACTTACCTGTATCTGACCGGATCGTTTTCCAACACTGCCAGTTTTGGCAGCCAGTCTTTGAGCAGCGCGGGAGGTGACGATATCTGGCTGGGGAAAATGTCCAGCGCCGGCAGCTGGCAATGGGCTTCCCGGGCTGGCAGTTCCGGAGCTGATTATGGTTATGGCATTGCCGGAGAAATCGCAGTTACAGGCCAATTCGGCGGCACTGCCGATTTTGGCGCGACAACGCTCAACGTCAACGGCAGCTCCGCGATGTTCGCCGGCAATCTCACCAGCGGCGGCAGCTGGAACTGGGCCACCTGCTGCCATTATACCGGTTTTCCTCAAGCAGCCAATGACATTGCCGCCGACAGCGGCGGAAACAGCTATGTGACCGGCACCTTTGAAAACTCAGTGCAGTTCGGATCTTTCGTCCTGACAGAATCCCTTTCGGGAGCAGACGAGTATCTGGTTAAACATGACGCCAGTGGAAACGCGGTCTGGGCCCAGTCTTCCAGTCAGTCCGGCCATGATTGCGGCTATTGGCGCGTGGCTGTCGACGGAAATGGCAACTCTTATGTGGTAGGTGGCTATGACAGCGTTTCAAAATGGGACACCAATGGAAACTGGCTCTGGAGCGCGGATTTTGGCATTTCTTCCACGCTGCTTGATTTTATCAGCGTCAGCGATATTGCTGTGGATGCCTCAGGCAATTGCTATATAACTGGTCTATTCCACGGGGACTGCTACTTCGGTGCTATAGATCTATATTCCTATCAACAGAATATCTTTGTCGCCAAGGTGAATACCAGCGGCACCTGGCAATGGGCGATCATGGCCGCTTTGGATAATTTCACATCTGATAACGCGGCAGGCAACGCATTGTCGATAACCAACTCCGGTCAGATCTTCGTTACCGGCGCGTTTTCCGGCACTCCGTTGTTCGGATCGGTCACTCTGACCGCCACTGGGGGTTCCGACATCATACTGGCCAAGGTCAGCGCCTCCGGAGGATGGGACTGGGTGACCGGTATCAGCGCTCCCGGAGCGGAAAGCGGCCAGGCAATCCGGTTTGCGGGCAATGGAAACATATGGCTGAAAGGAAGATTCGATAACTCGCTTAGCTTGGGGTCAACGACACTTACCACATCCGGCGGAACCGATACCTTCATTGCAAAACGCAGTTCCTATTCCGGGACCTGGCTTTGGGCGAAACAGGCGGGGGGCTCAGGAAACGATAACCTGGGAGCTTCCGGTTCAATGGCGATTGGCAGCGACGGCAGCTGTCTGATCTCCGGGTCATACAACGGAATCATTACCTGCGGACCGACAGTCTTGACAAGTTCCGGAGATGATGATATCTGCGTGGCGAAACTGGATGCCAATGGCAACTGGCTCTGGGCAGCCAGCATCGGCGGTGGCGGCGAAGACCAAAGCGCCGGCATTGCCATGGATGGCAACGCCAATGGTTATCTGGCGGGATGCTTCCATAATACCGTCTCTTTCGGCGCAACTCCCCTGACCAGCATCGGTGATTTTGATATCTGCCTTGCCAAAGTGCAGGGCATGGTCGGCTCCGGTATCCCCCTGGCGCCGCAAAACCTGACCATTACACGCAGCGGAAACAACATTAATCTGCAATGGAGCCCGGTCACCCAGGATACCGATGGCTATCCGCTGATCCCTGATTACTACAAGATCTATTCTTGCACCACCGGCCCCAATGGGGCTTTTAATCAAATCGCCACCAATATCACTGGTACTTCCTGGACGCAGGTCAACGGGGCTAATCCGGGTATGAAGTTTTACCGGGTTGTCGCCGTCAATGAATAGAGATTAACGACCCACCATTCTCAATCTGGCAGACGCCGCTGCCCGTGCGGGAATACCAGAGCCTGGACGCGGTGCTGTGAACGAGAGCAGAGATGGCGTGGAAG
>CAYXEF010000151.1:0-3395 GCA_964463825.1 uncultured Candidatus Cloacimonadota bacterium
ACCAACACCAGTTCCTTGAATCCGTTGCCGTTCTGGTCGCTGGTGACGGGCGGAAAGTCGCGTGCTCCGCCGTTCCAGTCGAAGGCGCCCATGAGGTCGTTCCAAGAGCTGCCGTCGTAGCTGAGCAGGCGGATCGAGGCTTGCCCCAGAAGCGGAAGATCGGTCTCGCTGAAGCTGGAATTGATCAGCGGAGCGGGCGTCACTCCGGCGCTGCCGTAGTCGCGGAGCTGCGATCGGTCCCAGAATCCGGAGCGCAGTTGCAAACTCATTGTCGCTCCCGGATGCCCGATCCCGTCCAGCCAGTAGAGCGAGCCGAGACCGTCGCTGTCCAGAAGCGGCGGTGCGGTGGCGCCACTCAGTTCCGGCTTCCAGGCTTCGCTGACGGACCAGTTGACGAAGTAGCCGGAGCCGTCCAGGACCGGCTTGTTTTTGTGAAAATACTCGTATTGCGTGCCCGTCCAATACCATGACCAGTCGTAGCCGATGTCGGGCAGGTTGTCCGCCTCGATGATCTCCACGCCCCGCGCCGCGTAGCGGGTATTGACGGAGTTGTTGTCAAAATTGGAGTACCACTCGCCCTGGCTGTCGTAAACGCCCTGGTTGTAGATCACGTCATCGTTGACCCTCCAGACCAGGATGCCGCCTCCGATCGCGGAGCCGTCGGCTTTTTGGAAGGAGGGCAAGAGGTAGTCGTATTCGTAGCTGGGGGTGTTGTTGGGATCGTTGAGCGGCGTGGGATAGAGGATCACGCGGCTATCGTCGGTGGCGAAGACCGCGGTACCGCCGTCATTGTCGGGATCGACGTTGCGGTTTTCCACGAGGATGTATTCGCCGTCCGAAAGCGGGATGCGCAAGATCTCGGGGATGATTGCGGAGCCCGTCTGGCGCTGGCTGGCCGCGTTGAGGTTCAGAGGCGCGAAGAGCTCCAGCTCATCCACATCCTTGAGGTAGCCGCTGTCCTGATATTCATCTTCGAAGAGCAGAACGCGCGACCAGGCTCCCGGCAAAGCGGGCAAAGCCCCTTCCACGAGGACGTAGGAGCCGTCGTTGAGCACGTCTACGAGGACTCCCGAGCCGCCGCTGTCCATGATGTCGAACACGCCGACCATCGGTTGCCAGTTGTAGACGTTATAGAGATCCACCAGGCCCAGCGAGTGGCCGAATTCGTGCGCCAACACGGCATTGAGGGCGCCGTAGCCGCCGAGGAAGATCTCACCGCCTGTTTCCTGCTGGTAAAAGTCCTGGGCGATGGTGGCGGGCACGTTGCAGGCTTGGCTGACAAGCACGGAACCGTCGTCCACCGCGGCTTCCTTGCCCTCGCCCGCCCGGATGAAGAAGGAGGGGATATCGGAGGGCGTGTCGCCAAAGATGTCGTGCTGCCAGTCGGAACCGGCGTGGATGATCATGTAGTGGCCGTAGTCGGCAAAGTTGATTTCCGGCGAGAGGCTGTCCGCCAGTTCGAAGGCGTCCTTAAAATACTCTTCCATGCGGCTCACGAAGAGCTCGCTGTTGGCCCCGGGAGGGTTGTAGTAGCCCATCGGCTGCGGGAGCGTGTAGGCCCCGGTTTGCGGCCAGACCTCGTATTGCAGGTCGTAGGAACCTTTGGAGGCGGCGAGGTAATAATAGCGCATCGCCTCCAGATTGTCCAGGAAATAGGCGCGGTTATGAGGCGGAGCGCCCACCGTGTAGCGATAGCTGAGGTCGGGCAGGAGTTGGAACTTGCCATTGCCGGTGGTAAGCGGATCGTCGGTGGTCTCTTCCTGGAAGTCCACCAGGATCACGAGCAGTTTTTCGTAGTCGCCGGATTTGGCGGAAGGAGCGTCAGGACGCTTGTTCAGTTCCTGGATATAGGGATGCCGTTTCGGGGGCTGTTGGGCGTAGCGTTTGACGGGGGTCAGTTTGACGGCTGCCAGGCTGACTGTCGCCAGCGTGAGCAAGAGCAGCGGCAAACAGCGTTTCATGGCAAGTCCCCAAGCCCCGCGGCGGGAGGCGCGGTCAGGTGATAGTCTCGGCAAAACAGCTGGCTTAAAACTCGAAGCCGACGGAGAAAACCTTGTTGTAGTCGACCAATTCGCCACCGCTGACCATGCCAAAATCCGCCGTCAGCTTGTAGCGCTTGTCAAACGTGTATTGCAGACCCACGCCGAAGCTGGGCCCCACCACGCTGCCGGCCTGATCGAGGAAATAGCCGCCGCGCAGGGAGATGAGATCCAGGTAGGTGTATTCGGCACCGAAGCCGTAGATGGTCTCGTCGAAGTGATCCCAGCCGGTGACGAAGCGTTGGATGAGCGGGTCGTCGTTGGCGAGGATTTTACTGGCTTCGGCGGAGACGAGGAACTTGTTCATGGGCGTGTCGATCGCCGTGTAGGCTGCGCCGAGGCGCACCGTCATGGGTAGGGGGTCGGACTGGGATTGGTCGACGAAGGTGACGTTGGGTCCTATGTTCTGGATAGTGATCCCGGCGTCGAGGCCTTTGATGCCCAGATCCTGGTATTTGGCGCCCAAATCGAAGGCGAAGCTGAAGGCGTTGCCCACGTCCTCGGTATTGCCGGTGCCGGGTCCGAGGTAGCTGTAGACCAGCTTGAAGTTGGCGCCCACGCCGAGGGCATCCGGGATCACATCGAAGGCGTAGCCGAAAGCGCCGGCGAAGTCGAAGCTGTGGAATTCGCCCAGCGAATTGCCGTTCTCATCCGTCTGTTCCTGCGTTCCGGCGTCGAGCACCACCAGGTGCACGTTCATGTTGCCGATGCCATCGAAGTATTTGTTGAAGCCCAGGAATTCGTAGAACATGTCGTCGAATCCCGATCCCGCGCCTTGCAGCCAGGGCATGTGGGTCAGCGAGATTTGGGTTTTGCGGTTGAAGGCTGTGGCGCCGGGATTCCACCAGGCGGCGTAGGCGTCGTTGGCGACTGCCGAGTAGGCGCGGCCGAGGCCGTTGGCGCGGGCGCCGGGTTCGAAGGTGAGAAAGAGCAGCGATCCCTGCGAAATCGCCCCCAAGGCCAGAGGCAGCCCCATCAGGGCGATCAGCGCCGCGGCGGTCAAGAGTTTATATCTGGACATCATACCTCCATGGAGATATCGTTTGTACCGGGATGCGAAAACAGCTCCCGGCCGGTTACTGCACTATGTTCAGGGAAACAAATACCCGAAGATTTTTCGCGTTTCACTACTATGCTACTTAAAATGCTGCTGTCTAGCAAGTCCTGTGTCCTATACTCCTTGGTCGGTCTGGTGCCGAAGGCCGGAATCGAACCGGCATGGGCGCAAAGCCCGGTGGATTTTGAGTCCACTGCGTCTACCTGTTTCACCACTTCGGCACGCGCCTGAAGACATAATATCGGTGTTTGACCCTTTTTCCAAATGCCCCCGGCTTGTCAAGCAGAATATCGCCGGAC
>CAYXEF010000152.1:0-3394 GCA_964463825.1 uncultured Candidatus Cloacimonadota bacterium
TCGTATTCGTCCATGATTTTCCCCCACCACGCCTTGGCCTCTTTGGAGAGGTGTGCGGGGGCTTTGGGTGCGCTCATTTAATGCTCCTTTTTTTAAAGGAAAAACTTGGTTTCGTGCGAATGAATGTGCAGTATCGGTTCCCAAAGGGGGAGGCCTCAGACATTTGACCCCCCTATGCCCTATGCGGCTCGGCCATTGGCCACGGCCTGATACCGACGTTCGACAGTTCGCAGGTAGTGCCGCAAAAAGCTGAACGTGAACCGCTCGGCCCCGCGCCGGTCCTGGGCAAAGTAGAAGGTCAGACGGTAGCGGCACATGAAGGCGACGACACTTTCGTAGGCCGCCTTGGGATTGAGGGCGGACCGATACTGGCCCAGGGCAAGGTCAGCCATGGGCGACTCGACCACCACGGCGGCGGACTCGAAACCCCGGAGGCGTTCAAGTTCACGCTCGAACCTGGGGCGCTCCCGGCCGAGACAGGCCACCAAGTCGGGCAAGGACTTACGCTCGACGGCCACCAGGGATTCCAGGCCGGCAAGCGAATAGTCGCCAGCCGTCAACGTACCCTCGACCACCTCCACCTGATATTCGGCGAACGGGAACTGCATCTGCTCCCGGGTATCAACCACGATCCGCATATGCCCTCCTGCGCTTCGGCCGGTAGCCGCTCTTTTTTGCATCCCTGGCCCGCTGCATCCGCTCAAGCTCCCGGATGGCTTCGGCCTCAAGTTCGGCTTCGGTCTTCGTTGCCATGGGGACGGTGCGGGGCTGTTGTGTCTGCGTAGCAATCATTGCATCACCCCGCAGGTCGTCATGGCCGGGATTGCTTCAGGATCGCCGGGACCGTCGTCTGCTTCTCCACAGTCGCAAGAGAGGTATTGTGTCCTGCACCTGGGGCACTCCTCGATGTCGCAACCAGGATGGTGGAGCCCGCCATGGGAAACGCCACATTCGGGGCAGAAATCGAACTCCTCCCAGCGGTTGCCCTGCTCCTGGCCGAAGCGCACGCGCTCATAGACGCGCCCGGTAACTTGGATCAGGGGGCCGTCGCAGGACTCGGCATCGCGCATATCCTGACCACAGGCGGGGCAAATGCGTTGGCCCGGGTCGGAGGATGGGGAGGCGGGCACAGCGACCGGGGGTGGCATCACCCCGTACGTGGGCTGGCTCTCGTAGATGGCCAGGAGGTGGCGATAAACGAGGTCGTAGGCTTCGCTGGTCCGAAGGCGCGGGTCGGCGGGCTTGGACAGGATGCCGACCAAAAACTTGAAGGCCGGCTTCACGGCGCTGTACCAGGGGGCATAAGTCGGACTTCCGGCATGTTCCCGGGCCAGGACCTCGGCTTCCAGGATGCGCGGTTCCAGGGCCACGATGTCGGCGTAGGTCAAAGGCTGCATGAATATTTCCTTCAAGGGCGAAGGCCCCTGATTTTGAGCTTGTGCGGTTTCTGCGCTTTTTGCGGTTATTCCCAACCCCTTTATATAATATGTCAGTGTCTACTCTGACAGTTTCTACGTATGGATTGAAAATAACCGCAAATACCGAAGTGAGAACACAAGCTACCCTTCGATTGGAAGCACTCTCCATTCGGCAACCCGGGAAACTCTGGACTGAGAGAGCTTCATCCCGTCCACGATGCGACCAGCATTCCGACGCAGCCACCACCCCAGGCGCTTGGCGTTGACGATGCGGCCCTCCCCCGCGATGTCGTGCAGGACTTCGGCCAAGGGGGAATCATCCTCCTCGCTGGCCCTGACGATCTCCTTCACGGTTCTGGACGTCCGATTGAACCGTTCCACCCAGGCGACGAAGAAGCTCTTCAACATGGCGGCCTCTGGATCGTCCTCAAGAACAGCCTCGCGGCTCTCGCAGGGATCGACCGCACCCAGCCAGACCAGGGCCGACCGGACCAGCCCTGACCAACGCTCGAAGCTTCCGAAAGGGTGAAGGTCGAGACCCGGCCGTCCGGCTGCAATGTAGGCTCGCAGCACAATCAAGGCGGCGGCCACGTACTCGGCCCGGTGCTCCCTGGCCTTGGCGACGGGATCGAAGGAAAAGATGCGCTCCTCCGGGCGTTCCATTCCGGGGTCGAGCCGGCACAGGATCGTGCGCCGGGCGAGGTCGGAGGCAATCACGATGTTGTTCCCGTTGGCGGCCCAAAGCGCGGAGTTGGGGACTTCGGCTTGGTCGCTGGAACCCAAGGGACGCACCTTCACCGCCTCGGCCGTCGTGGCCTGACAGAGCAAATCGCTTTTCAGCGTGCCATTTATGTTGTCCAGGTTGATGATGCAGTCCCCCGACAACAGGCAGCCCACCAGCCGTTTTTCCAGTTCATCCCGGTCGGAGGTCGCGGACAGGACCGCAGACCGCCGGCCCGTGGCGATGACGGCGGCAATGTCCATCAGAGTGCTCTTGCCAGACCCACGCACCGGAGCCGTGATGCTGAACAGCGGCGTGGTGTCCAAGGAGGGACGCGCCACGGCGGTCAGGATCAAGGACAGAGCCACGGACCAGTCCACCGGCTCCACGAAAGCGAACCCGGATAGCAAGTCCGCCATGGTGTCGAGGGCCGCTTGCGCTTCCTCCCTGGTGGGCATCTCCGGGACGCGGATCGTCAGCCCGTGATTCAGATAGAATCCGCTCGCGGCGTCGAACCCCGGGGCCAGCATCAGCGAACCGTCAGCCCGCAGCGTTGGACAGGCCACCACGCCCCGCAGCACAGGGAACGGCCAACGCCCGGACCGCGACATGATGGCCTCAGCCACGGGCTTGGGCGGGTCTACGGTGCGCCACGCCTTGGCCCGGCCGTCGTACTTCTTGAAGTGGCCATGCCTGGACAGCACAGTCAGCAAGAAGGGCTTTTCCACGGGCAGGATGACCACGGCCCCCTGGGGGCGGGTGACGCCATCTACGGGACCGGGCACCGGCAGCACGCCCACCCGCACCAGTCGGCCGGCACGTTGAAACACCCGGTCGGCTATGGGCAGATTAGGCCGGGCAAGGATCGCTTCAGCGGCATCTACTGCTTCGGCAAGGGCTCCCTCGCGGATGAGGATAGCGTCTTCATCGCCCTGGCGACGTCCTTCGTGGTCCTCGGTGTCCTGGAGTTCGGCCGTTGGCTCCCAGGCCGGCGCAGCCTTCACCATTTCCAAGAGGCTTTCCCGCTCTCCCCCGGCAGCCAACCAGTCGGACACGTCGCCTTTGGGCGGCAGGCCGGGCAATTCGAGGACCTTGACCACCTCGGCCAGTCCATGGAGTTGTCGGGCCACGTCGTAGGCGTGCTTGCGGCCTGGGGCGTCATTGTCGGGCAGGATGCAGACACGCTTGCCGGCAAAGTGGCGGTTGTACTCGGGACGCCATTTCCCCGCGCCCTGGGCGTTGCAGGTCGCAGCCA
>CAYXEF010000153.1:0-3380 GCA_964463825.1 uncultured Candidatus Cloacimonadota bacterium
CCGCATACGTCGATGTCGCCGTGAAGCGCTGGGAAGATTTTACGGGCGAGAAGGCAGTGCTGGAGGGGGAGGAAGATGGCCGGCCGTAAGCCTCTCCCCACCAAGCTCAAGATGCTCAAGGGCACGGCGCAGAAATGCCGCGTCAATCCCAACGAGCCAGAGCTTGCCCCGGTGCTGCCCGAGCCGCCTGATTTCCTTGGCGAGACCGCCCGGGAGGAATGGCTGCGCAAGGCTCCGGTGCTCGTCCGCATGGGCGTGCTCACCGAGGGGGACGATGCGGCCCTGGCGGCTTACTGCCAGGCCTTTGAGCGCTTTGTCGAGGCAGAACGCAAGATTCGTCAGTCCGGGCTGCTCATCAAGACCACCGGCGGCAACGTGATCCAGAACCCGCTGGTGGGCGTGGCCAACCGGGCCATGGAGATCATGCACAAGTTCCTGACCGAGTTCGGCCTCACGCCGTCGAGCCGCACACGGGTCGCGGCGAATCCTGCCGGGAAGGAAGATGCTGAATGGGCGGGGTTCGGGAAGGCATGATGAGCGCCCACCCCTTCGCCACCGCCGCCAACCGCTACGCGCGGGACGTCGTGCGCGGAAAAATCGCGGCCTGCGCCTATGTACGTCGGGCCTGTGGGAGGCATCTGGACGATCTGGAGCGCTCCAAGTCCAAAGATTATCCCTTCCGCTGGAACCGGGATGCGGCCGAAAAGGTGTGCCGCTTCGCCTCCAACATGGTGCATGTGAAGGGCCGGGAATGGGCGGGGAAGAAGATTGCTCTCGAACCCTGGCAGAGTTTCATCCTGGCCGTGGTCTTCGGCTGGGTGCGCAAGACAGACGGCCTGCGACGCTTCCGCGAAATCTACGCCGAGATTCCCAGGAAATCCGGCAAATCCGTACTCGGGGCCTGCATCGGCCTGTACATGTTCTCGGCCGACAACGAGCCCGGGGCCGAGGTCTATTCCGGGGCCACCAGCGAGAAACAGGCCTGGGAGGTCTTCGGTCCGGCCCGGCAGATGTGCCTCAAGAATCCCTCCTTCGTCAGCCACTTCGGCATTCACGTCGGGGCCAAGAACCTGCACATCCTGGACAACGCCAGCAAGTTCGAGCCGGTCATCGGCAAGCCCGGCGACGGGGCCTCGCCCCACTGCGCCATTGTGGACGAGTACCACGAGCACCAGACGCCCGACCTCTACGACACCATGCTCACCGGCATGGGCGCGCGCTCCCAGCCCATGCTGGCGGTGATCACCACCGCCGGCGTGGACACCTCCGGCCCCTGCTACGCCAAACGCGACGAGGCCGTGAAGGTCCTCGAAGGCACCCTGGAAAACGACCAGCTCTTCGCCATCATCTTCACCATCGACGAGAACGATGACTGGACCGAATGGCCGTCCTGGGAAAAGGCCAACCCGAACCTGGGCGTCTCGGTCTACCCCGATTTCCTCCAGGCCCGGCGCAAGGAAGCCCTGCAGATCGCCTCCCGCCAGAACATCCTCAAGTGCAAGCACCTGAACGTCTGGGCCAACGCCGGCTCGGCCTGGATCAACATGGTCAAGTGGAACGCCTGCCGGGCGGACGTCTCTCTGGACGACTTCGCGGGCGAACCCTGCTGGGTCGGTGTGGACCTGGCCTCCAAGGTGGACCTCACCGCCATGGTGCTGCTCTTCAGGCGCGGGGACGAATTCTATCTCTTCGGCAGGCACTACCTGCCGGAGGAGACGGTCACCCTTCCCGAAAACGCCCACTACCAGCGCTGGACGGCCGAGGGGCATCTGGTGGCCACGCCCGGCGCGCGCACCGATTACCACTATCTCATGGACGACCTGCTGGCCTACGCCGACCGCTTCTCCATCCGGGAACTGGCCTACGACCCGCGCGAGGCCGAGATGCTCATGCAGGAGATCCGCGAACGGGTGTCCTTTTCCTGCATCGAGATCAACCAGTCTCCGGCGTTCATCTCCGAGCCCATGAAGGAATTCGAGGCCCTCTACCTTTCGGGCAAGCTGCGCCACGACGGCGACCCGCTACTGGCCTGGCAGGCCGCCAACGTGGTGCTGCGTTCCACCAGAACCAAGGCCTACTATCCGGGCAAGGAGCGCGCCGAGAACAAGATCGACGGCATCGTGGCCGCCATCATGGCCCTTTCCCGCGCCATGCTCCATGCGGAAGAGCCGTTTGTCGGCATGGAGGTCTGGGACTGATGGGCGTCATCTCCTGGCTCAGAGGCCGCAAGTCGGCATCGCGGATGGCCCTGGAGGACCTCCTGGCCGACGGCTTCTTCACCCAGCCCGCCAAGAGCGGCGTGGCCGTGACCTGGAAGACGGCCTTGCAGGCGACCACGGCCCTGGCCTGCGCCCGGGTCATCGCCGAGGGGCTGGCCCAGGTGCCGCTCAAAGTCTTTCGCTCCCAAGGCGGCGTGCGTACTCCGGCCGACGACCACCCGTTGCACGGTCTGCTCGGGGACGCCCCCAACGACTGGCAGACCAGCTTCGAGTTCATCGAGCAGGTGGTCATGCATCTGGTGTTCTGCGGTAACGCATTTGTGTTCGTGAATCGGGGGCTGGGCCGCGTTGTGGAGCTGCTCCCCTACGAGCCGCAGCAGGTGACCGTAAAGCGCGACGGCTACGTGATCTCCTACGAGGTGACCACGGACGACGGCCGTCGCATTGGACTTTCCGCCTCCGAGATGTGGCACCTGCGTGGGCCGTCCTGGAACGGCTGGATGGGGCTCGAAGGCGTGCGCCTCGCCCGGGAGGCCATCGGCCTATCCCTGGCCACCGAGGAACATGGCGCGCGGCTGTTCTCCAACGGAGCCGTGGTCGGCGGCGTCCTGTCCACGGATCAGGTCCTGAACGAGGAGCAGCGCCTGGCCCTGCGCAAGTCCTGGGAGGCCCGGCACGCCGGCGGCGGGAACGCCTTCAAGACCGCCGTGCTCTGGGGCGGCATGAAGTTCACCTCCATGACCGCGCCCAACGATCAGGCCCAGTTCCTGGAGACCCGCAAGTTTCAGGTCGAGGAAATCTGCCGGGCCTTCCGCGTGCTGCCCATCATGGTGGGCTACTCGGACAAGACCGCCACCTACGCCAGCGCCGAGCAGATGTTTCTGGCCCACGTGGTTCACACACTCTCGCCCTGGTGCCGCCGCATCGAAACGAGCATCGCCAAGAACCTCTTCAGCGAGGAGGAGCGCCGTCAAGGGCTCTACGCCAAGTTCATGCTCAACGGCCTCCTGCGTGGCGCGGCCAAGGACCGGGCCGAGTTCTACGCCAGGATGTACGGCATCGGAGCCATGAATCCCAACGAGGTGCGCGAGCTTGAGGACATGAACCCCTACGACGGCGGCGAACGCTACCGCGTACCCCTCAACATGACCGATCCGGCCG
>CAYXEF010000154.1:0-3358 GCA_964463825.1 uncultured Candidatus Cloacimonadota bacterium
CTGTCGCTCTCGCGAGGATCTGGAGTATGAACTCATCGATACCGGGATATTTGACGATGACCGGTATTTCGACGTCTTCGTGGAATACGCCAAAGGCGGTTCAGATGACATCCTCGTCAAAATAACAGCCTTTAACCGGGGAGCGGACGAGGCTGAGTTGCACGTGCTCCCCACTTTGTGGTTTCGAAACGACTGGGCCGCCTGGATCGCCAGGCCAGCTGAAAAACCTTGGATCAACAGAATGACCACGACACAGGGAGGGTGTGCTGTCGAGGCGACCCACCCGGTGCTGGGATCCTATATCCTGTCCTATGAAAACGATGTGCCCCTGCTCTTTACCGAGAATGAAACCAATTATGAACGGGTTTTCGGCACGCCAAACCAGAGCCCCTATGTCAAGGACGGCATCAATAATGCTGTGGTCCTTGGCCAACAAGCTGCGGTCAATCCCCACCAACAGGGCACCAAGGTCGCCGCGCACCACCGCCTGACGATCGCCCCCGAAAAATCGGCCACCATACGGCTGCGCCTTACCGCCAAGGCCCGTGACGAGGAATTCCAGGAGCCGACGGGTGCCCCAAACCCCTTCGGCCCAGCCTTCGAGGAAACGCTGGCCCTGCGGCTCCAGGAGGCGGATGCTTTCTATCGCTCAGTTACCCCGCCTTCGATCTCCGAGGACGCGGCGGCGGTGATGCGCCAGGCTATTGCCGGCATGCTGTGGAGCAAACAGTTCTACTTCTTCGACGGAGACCAATGGCTCGACGAGCACCGGGCCAATCCCCTCCAGCCCGGAAGCCGAGAGTTTCGCAATCGGGACTGGTTCCACATGGTCAACGAAGACATCATTTCCATGCCCGACAAGTGGGAGTATCCCTGGTACGCGGCCTGGGATCTGGCCTTCCACTCCCTGCCAATCTCTATTGTGGATCATGATTTCGCCAAGGGGCAACTGGAGCTGATGCTTCGTGGCGTATATCTCCACCCAAGTGGCCAAATTCCAGCCTATGAATGGAATTTCAGCGATGTAAACCCACCAGTACACGCCTTTGCTACACTCTTCCTCCATAGAACAGAGCAGGCTTTACGCGGTGAAGCTGACCTTGAGTTCCTCAGAAGAATGTTTAACAAGCTCCTGCTTAATTTTACTTGGTGGGTAAACCGTAAGGACAGGTATGGAAAAAATGTTTTCGAGGGAGGATTTCTGGGACTCGACAACATCGGTATTTTCGACCGCAGTGCGCCATTGCCCACCGGTGGATGCCTCGAACAAGCTGACGGGACGGCCTGGATGGCGCTGTTTTGTCAAAACATGCTGGAACTAGCTTCGGAAATTACCGTTTATGATCCCATATACGAGGACATGGTCATCAAATTCGCGGAACATTTCTACTATATCGCCGCCGCCATGAATCGGCCCGGCGATGAAGGCATGTGGGACGAGGAAGACGGCTTCTATTACGATTTGTTGCGGCTCCCCGACGGCAGGTCCATACGGCTCAAGGCACGCTCCATGGTGGGCCTGCTCCCGCTGTGCGCCACGACCGTGATCGAACAATCGCAACGGGCGAGCGTTCCCTTGGCCATGGCCCAGTTGTCCGAGCGCATGCGGCGGATTCCCGAACTTTGGGCGACCATGCATCCCACCGGGCCGGAACATTGGGGCGTGGCCGAGCGCGGGATCGTTTCCCTGGTCAATCCGGAGCGATTGCGCCGCATACTGACACGGATGCTCGACGAAAACGAGTTTCTCAGCCGCTACGGTATTCGTTCGCTCTCCAAGTTCCACCAGCAGCACCCCTATGTTTTTCACGTCCAGGGACATGACTACCAAGTAGGCTACTTGCCGGCCGAGTCGAACACCGGCATGTTTGGCGGAAATTCCAACTGGCGGGGGCCTGTCTGGCTGCCGGTCAACGTGATGATCATCCGCGCGCTTCTCAATTTCTACCTTTACTACGGCGACAACTTCAGGATTGAATGCCCCATGGGGTCCGGCAGGCTGATGAACCTCTTCGAGGTTAGCAAGGAGATTGCCGACAGACTCAGCCGGATTTTTACTCGCGACGAGCAGGGACGACGTCCGGTCTACGGCTGCACGGAGAAGTTCCAGAACGACCCCCATTGGCGCGACAATATTCTCTTCTACGAATACTTCCACGGTGACAATGGCGCGGGGATTGGCGCAAGTCACCAGACGGGCTGGACCGGGCTCGTGGCCAAAACCATCCAGCTCTTCGGACTCCTGGATGCCGAACGGGCCCTGGCTGGCGGTAAGGCGACCGCCTTTCGCAAGGAGAAAACCGCCTAGTTCAAAGTGGCACGGACAACTCCGGAAGGTCGCCCTGGAGGACTGGCGGCATCCCTCCCACAGGGGAGGTGAGGGAAAATGTCAATCATGGAACAAAGGCCGTATCCCTCTGGGAGGGTGCCGGGGCAACAGACGCCGATCCCGCGCGCCGCCGCCATCGCTGGAATCCTCTTCTCAGTCTTACTCGGGACCACCCTGGTGCTCCTACACGTTTCCGTATCGGAAAGTGTCACGGAACCGCCGGACACGTCAGCGATTGACACCGGGCGTGTGGCGTTGGCACTTCACCTGGTGCCATTCGTCGGCATCGCTTTTCTCTGGTTTATCGGAGTGTTGCGCCACAGACTCGGCGCGTCCGAAGACCGTTTTTTTGCCACGGTCGTCATCGGCAGCGGGACGCTGTTCCTGGCCATGCTCTTTGTCGCCGCGGCAGTGGCCGGGGTAACAATCATGGGCCTCGCCGCCTTGCCCAACCAGCGCATCGAAGTCGGCGCTTACCTCTTTGGCCGGGCGCTCAGCGCCCAGATCATGAACGTCTTCGCCCTCAAAATGGCCGGCGTCTTCATGATCTCCACAGCCACCCTAGCCATCCGCACGCGCATTTTGCCGCGCTGGATAACCCTCTCCGGGTATGGTGTGGCTACGTTGTTGCTGTTGAGCACACGCTTTGCCAACTGGTTACCCCTCGCCTTTCCGCTGTGGGTGTTCGTTTTGAGCCTGTATATCCTTGTTGAGAACCTGCTTGCCAAGCCAAAGACAGCGGCTTAGGAGCATGATAATAATATTGTGTGACGAGATTTGTGTCGAACATGACGAATTTTACGCTATTGTGTAGCCGTATACGCTCGAAGGTACTGTACTGGTAAAAGCCGTTAACGCGTGAGCGACGGGAGACCGCTGCGTAATTCTTTGAAGTCTCTGGTTGCTTTTTTTTCGAGCGCAAAGTCGACAGTTGGAACTGCTGCGTAATTCTCGCCAGTCGGGGTTTGCCCCGTTTTTCAGGGTCGCGAGGCGGCAGTCGTGGCCGATTTTTCTCCAGGTCCAGGATAT
>CAYXEF010000155.1:0-3341 GCA_964463825.1 uncultured Candidatus Cloacimonadota bacterium
AACCAGGGCCAATGGGGATTTTCCGCCTCCGCGCTATTCTCCAACGGCATCCCGGCCGATCTCGTGCTGACCGTGGTCGATGGCGCAGTCACCCTGAGTTGGACCGACCTGCCGGGGGTGGATTCCTACGTCGTCCACTCCGCCGAACTACCCCAGGGACCCTATCTGCCGGAATCCGACGGCGCTGTGCCCGATGCCGTGTGGACGCATCCCGGCACCGAGGCCAAGCGCTTCTACCGGGTCACTTCCATCTACCAGGAGCCCTGACAGGAGGCATATCACAGCCCCGGACTTTGAACCGACGCGGGGCCGCTGATGGCGGTGACCGAATCCCCGGGAAGCCAAAATATGCTTGACATCCAGAGCCTGCGGATAACATGGGTGGCAAAAAAGAGTACGCAGCAAAGAGGACCATTATGCCAGACTCCCAGATCAAAGCCCGTCCTGCCAGAAAATGGAGGATCATCATTCCGGCGATCCTCATCCTTGGTCTGATCGCCGCGGCCTTCATCGTTCCCTGGAACAACCGCCGCCTCTACACCAAACGCAGCACCGAGATCCGCGCCGCCCTCGAAGCCGTGCGCAACGCCGTGGACAACCAGTGGAAATCCTCCGGCAGCATCAGCGGCATAACCATGGAACAGGCCATCCAGGAAGCCGGCCTCGGCAAGCGCATCCTGGACAACTGGCAATTTTACGCCTCCTGGAAACTCACCGACATCTACACCGCTGAGATGGTGGAAAAACTCAAGGATGTGACCACCAATCAGACCACCTATGTGTCTCCCTACCGCATGATCATGGCCGTGGCCACCGCCGGCAATCCCGTCGGCGAGGGCACCAAAATCTGGCTCTACGGCGACACCAACACCTACCACGGCTTCGGCGTGGACGAACGCGTCGAGCCGGACTGGAGCGTCATTTTCCCCAATCCCTGAGCAGGCATAGAGAGTCCTGATACAGAGCGAAGAGAGGATTTCAAAGTTCCTTTCCGGGAGGGCAAGCGAGGTTGGGTCGCCATGATTGATCTTTCCCTTGCCAATATCCTAGTAAAATGCTATAATATCTGCATATCAGAGCCAAGGAGAAAATCATGATCAGGATATACTTATCTATAGCCATCAGTTTGCTGGCTGCAGCCTTCATTTCCGTTATCCATGCCCAGACGCCCTGGCAGCAGACAGACGCGGCGGGCGTCCTGTTTGAATACCGGGTGACCCAGGACGGCCTGAACCTGGAAGGTAAACTGACAGCGAACACCACCGGCTGGGTGGCAGTGGGCTTCAATCCCACCAGCGTGATGCGCAACGCCAACATCATCATCGCCTACGTGAGCGGCGGCAACACCTTGATCCGGGATGATTGGGGCACCTCGAACACTGCGCACGTTTCAGACATTTCTTTGGGCGGAACCAGCGATGTGACGCTGACGGGCGGCTCGGAAACTGCCGGGCAGACCAGCGTCGAGTTCACCCTCCCCCTGCAGACCGCCGACCAATATGACCGCCCCCTGCAGATCGGCTCCACCTACACAGTGATCCTGGCCCGCGGCGCCAACGGCGCGGACAGTTTCACGGGCATGCACGCGGATGCCGGATACGGCAGCATCACCCTCCTGCAGCCGGTGGCCAGCGACGACGAGGTGATCGCCGCCGCCCAGGCCCACATCCTTTCGGTGTATCCCAACCCCTTCAATCCACGCGCCACCATCCGCTATTACCTTGCGGACAAAAGCCCGGCTGAACTGCGGATCTACAACGCCCGCGGCCAACTGGTCCACACCCGTGCCCTGCCTCCGGAGGCCGGGGAAAACTCATATCTCTGGCAGGCGCAGGATCTGCCCAGCGGCAGCTACACTGTCCGCCTGCTGGCGGGTGGACGTGTAACGCAAAGCCGGGTCAGTCTGTTGAAATAAGCTGCCCGCCGATCAGAGTTTGATCGTGCCCGAGGCGTGGCTCCGGTGGTAGGAGTCGAAGTCGTCCTGGGGTCCGGCGCCGAAGATCACCTTGTAGCTGTTGCCGGGTTTGAGGGCTTGGTCGAACATGTCGCCCGAATCCAGCGGCAGCGAGAAAACCAGGCCGGTCCTGCCGTCCTTTTCCTCATAGGCGTGCAGGGTCAGGTCAGACGTGCCCCGCAGCGAGAGGTCGGAGGCATGGTCGGTGTGTTCGGTGCCGTAGTCGTCTCGGATGAAGCCTTGACCGTCTTTGACATAGCCGATGATGAAATTGGCGTCTTTCATCATGCTGCTGGGGGCGATGCCCAGGGCGATCCAGCCGGTGGTGGCGCCGGAAAGTATGCAGAGCAGGTGCTCACCGTCCACCTTGTATAACAGCTCGAAGCCCTTGCTTTTCAGGGTGTAATAGCCTTCCGGGCTGGGACCGGAATCCTGGGGCCGGGATTTGGATTGGGTGACTCCGCAGCCCAACAGCGCGAGCAGCGCGAGACACGCGATTATGGTGCGTAGCATGGTCCTCTCCTTAGAAACTCAGCCGGCGTTTGATGTTGAAGCCGAAGTGCAGGTCGCTCCTGCTGTAAGCGCCCAAAGCCAGGCGGGCGGGGTTGAAATGCTGAGCGTTACCCACACTGAGGAGGAAATTGTGGTTGTGGGTGTCCAGTTTGATTCCCGCGGCAAAGGCGGGATATTCGCCCATCAGGGCCAGCGCTTCGGGGCTGCCTTTCTCCGGATCCAGCAGGGGATAGAATTCCCCCAGCAGGCTGAGTCTGTCCAACAAACTGACGTTGATCCCCAGCCCGCAGCCCAAACGCTCATATAGCGTATTGTAGCCCAGGTTGGCGGTGATCACCAAACGGCCGAACAGGGGCTCGTTCTGGGCTGAGATCCAGGCTCCGATGTCGGTGGTGCGTTCATTGGAAGCGGGCCTGTCCAGCCAGGAAAGATTGATATCCGCCTGGGATTTCAGTGTAAACATTTCGAAAGGGATTTTCCAGGCGGCGCCGAGTTCGTATTGGTTGAGGCTGCTGGTGTGGCCCAGCTTGGCTTCCAGGTCCAGGGGCAGGTGCTGGCGGAAGGAAAGGTTGGCGTTGGTGCCGGCGCCCATCCCGAAAAAGTTGTCGATCGGCTCCTCCAAGATCTCGCCGTAAAAGCGATGGCCGACGTTGAACTCGCCTTGCCAGCCCTCCAGCACCGATGGGGTGTACAGGCCGAAGGCGTGATACTGATAAGCTCCCAGCCCGCAGGCCAGGCTCACAAGCAACGCGCATAATACCCAAAACTTCATCCTTGATCTCCTTTGCTCTTGTTACGGTTTCCCGCCCGATCTGGCCGGACATGTCGCGCCGTTGGGATGACAGGGCTATCTATTCTGGCTTGCCGCCGGCGG
>CAYXEF010000156.1:0-3286 GCA_964463825.1 uncultured Candidatus Cloacimonadota bacterium
TCGGAAGCGGAACGCGCAAGGATTGCCCGAACTTTATATAAAATAACGTCGGAAGATAAGAACAGAGGTGAGCTGATCGGCCTTTGTCCGATCCATGGCGAATCGAATCCATCGTTTTCCTATAATTACCAGAAGGACGTCTATGCTTGCCTGTCCTGCGGCGCCGCTGGTGATTTGCTTAAGCTCTGGTGTGAAGTTCATAATCTTGGTCAGAAAGAAGGCTTTAAGGCGTTTTGTGATGAATTCGGGATTAAGCAGGATAAATCTGATAGCTCTGGCTATAAAACAAAATCTTTTGATGCGGATACTTTCCGTAATTCATCATCCGTGCAGACTCAGGAACCGGCAAAAACAAGTACCTGTAATCTACCTAAAAACGAAAACGGGATTTGCTCGCACTTATGGATAATAAATGATTCAGGTGGTTATACATCAAAGTGTTCCGATGAGGCAGGTGAAATCAAATGTTGTCGGCAATGTGCAGATACCATAAAAAGTCATTGCAATAGCCAGTGCGTTAATTCAGCATCCATCCAAGTATTTCCGTCCCCCGCCCCCGGCGAATTGACGCACGAACAAGTCATCGAGCAGATGAATCGCGCCTGGGAAAAGTTTCCTCCCCTGACGATGCGGATGATTTCCGATCTGAAAACAAAACGCGGCTGGTCTCCATCAATAATCGAGATCCTCGATCTCCGCCTGGAGACTTGGCGTCTGTCAAAAAAAGGTGAACTCTACCAGGTTAAAGAACCGGTCAAGATCGCTATTCCGATTCGGGATGCTGCTGGAAATCTGATCAATATCCGCCTCTATCAACCAGGCGCAAAGGAATTCAAGATTATTTCTTTTGGTAAGACCACCGGGAAATCGGCATTATTTCCAGTGAAGCCTCTCTTTGATGATAAACCGGTATTACTGACTGAAGGCGAATCAGATACCATCTGCGCACTCTCGCATGGTTTCAACGCTATCACCCAGACAACAAAGCTGAAAAAATGGCCGCCAGAACACCTTGCGCTATTCGTGGGCCGTGACGTTATCATTGCCTATGATGCGGATGGTGCCGGGCAGAAATACGCCCGTTTTGCCGCCGAAGCTTTGGCCAAAACTGCAAAATCTATCCGGATGGTGCAATGGCCTGCCTTCATGGGCGTTGACGCTTCCGGGGTCATTCCGCGCGATCACGGGCAGGATTTGACGGACTTCTTTGTCCGCCACGGCAAGTCCGCCGATGATCTGCAGGCCTTAATCGACAACGCCGCCCCCTGGCCCCCCGCCCCACTTGAAGTTTCTGAACCGTCAAAAGACAACCTTACGCAAGATTCAGAAAAAAACCCTGTTTCCGGAAACGGATCCGGCGATGGAACGGTGGACGATACAAACGACGTCCTGCAGTTCTTTGATCACGGCGTCAATAATCGCTATTCCTTCCGGCCTCGCCTGTTGGCGGAAAAGATTATCCAGGATATCCCTATAATGTATGAGCCGCAGACCGGCCTTGTTTACAGGTGGAATGAGCGATACTGGGAAGTCCTGCATGAGGATTATCTCAAGACACGTTGCTTGATTTACCTGCGTAACGAGTCGAATAAGAGTCGCGCCGAGGACGCCACTTTTCAAGCGAAAATGCTTTCCATGATTCCCGCAGGACGGCAAATCAATGACCGAACCGGTTATTTCTGTGTTGAAAATGGAATGTACAGCATCGATGAAGACAAGCTTTTTCCCCATTTGAAGGATTTTTACGCGACGTATATGTTTCCGGTCGTCTATGACCCGGATAATGTGCCGATTTGTGAGCGCTGGCTCAAATTCCTCGATGAGACAATCCAAACACCGGAAGTGATAGCCCAGGTGCAAGAGTTTTTTGGCTATTGTCTGACTCCTTCCACGGCGTTTGAAAAGTGCCTGCTTTGCCTCGGTCCCGGTGCCGACGGCAAATCCACGTTGCTCAAGATCCTGCGGGAAATGGTCGGCGCCATGAACTGCGCTGCCGTTAATATCGAGGATCTGGACGATCAATTTCAACGGTCATCCTTGTATGGCAAGCTGCTGAATATCTCGACCGAAGTCGGATCCAAAGCGATGGAAAGCAAGATTTTTAAAGCCATTGTGTCCGGCGACGCTGTTCAGGCAGCATATAAGCATGAGAATTCTTTTGAATTCGTTCCTACCTGCAAGATGGCGTTCGCCGCCAATCGTTTTCCGCGCGTCCTGGACAACTCTGATGGATTTTTCCGGAAAATACTGCCTGTGCAGTTTAAAAGACAGTTCCTAAATGGGGCGGATAAAAACCTTTTGAACACGCTCAAGGCTGAACTGTCTGGGATTTTCCACTGGGCTCTTATTGGCCGGGAGCGTCTCTGGAAGCAGCAGGATTTCACGGAAAGCGACGAAACAAACCGCACACTGCTGGATTACCGCCGCAGTAATAATCCTGTCTTATGTTTCATTGAGGATGAATGTGAACTGGACACCGCCGGACTGGGTTACGAGGTGCCTAAAGACGATTTATATACCGGCTATGAGCGATACTGCAAGGACGGCGGATATGTAAAACTATCAAAAGAGAATTTTTTCCGCGAATTGAAAACGGCACGGGCGAACCTGGAACAATACCGGCCGACTATTAACGGCAGGCGCGAGTATCATTTAAGAGGTATTCGCTTGGTTGTCAAACTGCCGCAAGGAGATGAGTAGTAATGAGCATACAAAAATATAACAATGCGGCGTTAGCCGCCACCTTGCAGCCCTATTATGAAGGTTTAAAGCAGGATTTGCATCTTTATCAGAATAATATTGCATTCTTATGCCTGCCTTGCCCCCTGCCCCCCGCTGATTGCACCCCCTCCCAAGTATATTTATACGACGCACGGCGTCCGGGTGCGTCCGGGTGCGTCCGGGTATACCCGGACGTGTTTTTACTTTATAAATTAAAAACTTATACCCTCCGTCCGGGTCGTCCGGGTGAAAAACAACATATTGCGCATGCGCGCGCGCGCGCGTGTGTCTTTCTCTTTTTTTCTGACATTTATTTTTATTTATTATTAAAAATACCCGGACATCCCGGACGCGCCTTTGATATCGGATACTTACACACGGACATCCACCCGGACGCGCCCGGACGACCCGGACGGATTAATAAAGGAGGTTCGCCATGTCACTAGCTTCTTTACGTGATGTTTATAATCCAATGATTCCCAAACCAGAATCAAAACCGCCCCTGCATAATTGGAAGGAAAGCATCCCTGTTGTCCTGCTTTCCGAATACCTACGCATCCATAAA
>CAYXEF010000157.1:0-3270 GCA_964463825.1 uncultured Candidatus Cloacimonadota bacterium
ACCCCGACGATGTCCCCAGGCCCGTGGTGCACGACCGTGTGCAGACCGCCGGGTGCGGCGGGGCAGTCAAGGGACTCGGCTAAATCGTTGGTGGGGCGGAGGTAGCGGCCGAGAGCGGCCAGATTCAGACCGTAACTTCGTCGCCAGTCCATCGCGGCCAAAGCGAGGCCGGGAATATCCTCAAGAGCACGCCACGCTGACATCGTTCTCGACGTCCTCCTCGGATGTCTGGTTCAGGATGAAGCCACGTTTGGCCATCCAGGCGTCCAGCACGGTGCTGTCGTCGTGGCGCTTGATGTTGATCTTGTTGGGCGGATAGATGACCAATACCCTCGTCTTTTTCGTATTGGAGAAGGTGACTCTGAATTTGGCCAGAACAAGCGGAGCGTGTCTCGGCAACTCCTTTTCCCTGGCCTCATAGGCGGCGAAGAGGTCCTCGGCACGCCGGGTTTCGAATTCCTTGTGTTGCCCACCCCATTTGATGCGTACTTCCTGGAGCACGATATCGTCCAGCCCTTCGATGTCGGAGCAGACCAGGGAGTCCTCACCGTCTCGGCGAAGGGGTTCCAAGGTGTACTTGCCGCGCTCGGAAAAGAGCTCGTCATCCTCGAACAGATGCTTGCCGAATACACGCAGATAGAGCTCGCGCTCCTTCTTGGTCACGGGACTGATGCGAAGCTCCGCCAGGGCCGGTGTATATACCAGCACATCATGTTTTTCCGGGCGGTAGACGACGCTACCCGATTTGCCGTCGAGCACGGCCCCTTGGCGCTTGATTGGCTCTCCCCGTCGAATGAGGAACCAGAGGCCGTCATCGCGTTCAAAAGGATGGATCGTGACTGTTTTGCCGCACTTTTTTCTGTCGAACCATTCTGTAAGCGCGGCCTCCATGCCTTTCAGCGTGACGGCGGATGGGACTTTAATTGCAGGAACGCTTTTACTGTCAGGATTGAAGAAGCTTTCGAAACTGCGAGGCCTGTCCAGCTGATATTCGTTGTGCGCTCTTTCGAATATCTCTGGAGCCTGGAGCCAGGCTTGTACGGCAACATCCGTGGGTGCTGGTTCTTCTCCAAGGACAAGGTCTACACCCGCATCCTCGCAGCGTTCCAGAATATCCTGCATTCCCTCTGGTGTCGCCATCTCGTTGACTTGATACAGCGCCTCGACGAGGTCCTGGGGCATGTCGTCAGTGGAAAGAAAAAGAATCGTCAACGCCTCGTAGTCGAAGCCGTCGGACGAGCCTTCCGATGGAAGAGCAAATCCTTTTGCACCGAGGTATGGCGCGTGTGGAGCCAGGAATCTGACCAGCGAGTCGTGATGAATGGCTTTCAGATCGTTGACATGTGAGAACCGCTTGAAATTGAGTGTCGCCATTGATCTGCCCTCCAGGTCTGATCTTGATGGCCGAGTGGGAAAGAATGCTGTTGCATGAAGACTGCATTGGCCGTTCGTAGGCAGAATGTCTACGGCCCATTCATAGCCCAAAACGTCTTTCAAATACAAGAGCAGCTGAGGACAAGAAGGGGTTTTACCTTTTCAGGACAGAGGAAATGACGCTGACTCGCGAACAGTATTCCAGACCTTCCGCTGCCGATGCCAGTGTGGAATGGCGGCGATGGCTCGGACTTCCTTTTCCTTGATGGGATCGCGGCCTGCGGTTGTCGGGGGCAGGAACAGGATCTCCTCCTGAATATCGGGAGCCAAGAGGGTGAGGTCCATGATCTGGGTGATCCGGGCGCGGGTCACGTACCCGAGTCGGGCCAGGTCGGCGAAATCGCGCACCTCGCCCCGGTCGACCATGTCCTGGAAGCGCATGGCCAGGGCCAGCAGTCGAGCGACCCGAGGAACCCGCCCAGGTGAGGTTTGTTGATCCTGCTGTTGGCCCGCTCCCTGGCGCGAGCCGTGCGTAGCCCGCCTGGGGGCCAGTGTGAAGCGGACTTCAAGCTTCGTTTCATCCATTCGAAATAATCCTCCTCTTCGTTCAGGCGGCTGTTCTCTGGCACAGTTGCTTGAGACCCTCGCTTCTGAAAGTAACCGTCACCGACTGGTCCCGGCCGTCGAACCCCACTCGTTCGACGAGAATATGGATGATCTTCGCCTGCTCCTTGGAGGACAGCGAGTTCCACACCTCGTCAAAATCCGCCAATGCCTGCGTCAGATCGTTCTCTTTGACGGTCGTCTTGCCCAGCACGATGATCTCTTCCTGGATGGCCGTCATGCGCTGCTCGGTGGTGCGAATCCGCTCCTGCAAATCCGCCAGGCGGTCGGTCGCGATTTCCGAGGCCCCGGCTGGTAACTTACCGCCCAGGAGTTTTCGGACCTGGGCATGGAGCCGCCTAAGTTCCCGCTCCGCTGCTTTCCGCTCCATCTCCAACTCATGCAGGCGGGCTTCGGCTTGCTCCGTGGCCTTGGTGAGTGTGGTCGACAGAACCGCCGGGTTGGTGCCCAGCCCTTTGATGTGCTGCACCACCGCGCTCTCAATGTCGTAGGCGTTGACGGATTTCGTGGGGCATTTCGCCCACCCTCGCTGCTGGGCTGTCTGGCAGACGTAATATCGGTAACTCTTGCCGTTCTTTTTATTGGCGCAGGAGTGCGTCATCCCTGTGCCGCAGGGCGTGCAGAAGATCAGCCCCTTGAGCAGCGCGCCGTACTTGTTGCGGACCAAGGTGCCGCCGTTGAGGCGGTTGCGCCGCAGGATTGCCTGGACCTTCTTCCAGGTCTCCATGTCCACGATGGCTTCATGCTCGCCTTCGTAGGTGGTCCCCTGGAACACCACCTTGCCCGTGTAGATGGGATTGGTCAGCAGTCGGAAGAGCGTGCTCTTGTTGAACGGCTTCCCGCCGCGCTCCTTGCCCTTGCGCGTGACCCAACGCTTGTTGTTCCAGCCTCGGCGCTCAAGCTCCTGCGCCGAGGGGAGAAGCGACTCCAGTTCCAGGTAGAGCTGGAAAATCGCCCTGACTCGTGCGGCCTCCCCGGGGTTGACTTCCAGGCGGCCGCCGCCCTCGGCCACGTCGTACCCCAGGACCGGCATGCCGCCGACCCATTTGCCTTTTCTGCGCGCGGCCCACATCTTGTCTTTGGTCCGCTCGGCGATGATCTCGCGTTCGAACTGGGCGAAGGAGAGCAGGATGTTCAGGGTCAGCCGGCCCATGGAGTGGGTGGTGTTGAACTGCTGGGTGACCGAGACGAAACTCACGCCGTGGCGATCAAATATCTCCATGAGGCGCGAGAAGTCGAGCAGGGAGCGGCTGAGGCGGTCCACTTTGTAGA
>CAYXEF010000158.1:0-3254 GCA_964463825.1 uncultured Candidatus Cloacimonadota bacterium
AATCTGGAACTACCTGGCCAACTTCCCGAAAGCGTCAGAAGTCGCGGCTAAATAAGATCCAATATAATACTTTTTCACCTGTTGCTGGGGTCGAACCTTGCGGCAGGCGTCCCCTGAGAGGTGCGGTGGGGATCGTGCCCCCACCACGATCCTACACTGTGCCTTGATGGGGCTTATTCTTAAGTGTAACGCGGTATAACATCGTAAACATTATATAGCAGTGCAACTTATTGATATTTATAAGGGTATTGATCGGGTGTAGACAGATCAGTATACCTTATTAACAGATAGGGGGGGCAACCCCCTAATTAAAAAGAAACGAAGAGGCCGGGGCTAAGCATGTCACCTCACTGTAAAGATCTTCATGCCACAACTTTATCACCAGTCAAGGATCTCTCTATCCCTCTGAATCACTCCATACCAATACAATAAGATAGTGCTTATAATTGGGCTCAACCCCCTCCCCGGCATTAACCAGATAAGATAGAATACAGGCAATAAAAAATGTGCGAGTATTGTTTAGGGAAACGGGAAAAAGGGATCTTGTTTTATGAATGTATGCTGATCAACTGGGGCTGGGTATGCCCTACCCCGGATCTACCCTGCCCGTTTAAAGACGCGATTGATCTCGAGGCGGCTGATCTTGTCTAAAGAGACGAAGGCCGGCCAGAAGAGACGAGACGCCAGACGGTCCGATCAGCAGTCAGCGAAAGGCAACCTTTATCAAAAAAAGCATCCCGAATGGGCTAGGGACCGGATGCGGAAGATCCGGGCTGAATGTGGTAGAAACGACGGCATATATGCTCATATGGTAGACGACGCCCGGGCGCCGATCAATATAACGTCAACTAATATTATTTTAACAAGCGATTATCACATCCCGTTCCACTCATTAAGCCTGCTACAACAGGTCTTCGATACCGCTGAAGAGTATGGCGTGCAGGACATCTCAATAGCCGGTGACTTCTTCGACTGCGATAACTATTCCAGGTTCACGCATCTGGGCTACACCACCAGTTTTAAAGAGGAGGCCCGGGTAGCTGCCGATGTGCTTGATCTCATAACGTGTGCATTTAAAAACGTCTTCATCTGCAGAGGCAACCATGAGAAACGCTGGATCGACCTGAACGCCGGTAAGATGGATATGCGGATGCTGTTTGCTGTCACGGAGATCACAAAAGGGTATAAAACGACGATGGACGATCACATGATGCTCCACTGTAACGGGGAAGACTGGTTGTTATGTCACCCGAGAAACTACCGCATCACCCCCCTAAGCGTGGTTAGGGATCTCGCTGCTAAAAAACATTGTAATATCGTTGGCGCTCACGGGCACCAGTTCGATAAGGGATGGGATCGCTCTGGAAGGTATCAGGTAGCGGACGGCGGCGGATTGTTTGATGTTAAAAGTCTTGATTACGCCCGGGAGACGTCATGCCATCCAACACAAAGGGCAGGATTCTATCTCTTACAGGATAACGTGCTGATCGGGTTTGAGCCGGATCATACTGGCACGGTAAGGCTGAAAGGCGAGGTGCCGGCATGAAACCGCTTTCAGTAGTGCTCTCAATGATTAATATGGGTCTGGCTCTTGTCCTTGGATTCTTGGGGCATCCGGTGGCTAGCGGGTTCTTTATTGTGTGGACTTGGGCGCTCTTGTATATCGGTGAGGAATGGTGACGGCATGAACGATCGGTTTCTCTGGAAAGACGGCGATCTGATATTCTCCCGCACAGACAAAAAGCCAACTAAAGAACAACTTGCCCGGGCCAACCGAGCCCTTCTTGAAACTATATTGCAGTTAAGGAGGAGGACATGACCGATGAGTGGGTAACATACCTCGCTGCGATTTTTGTCTCAATCGCGGTAGCTCTTCTCTACTGGATAAGTGGGGGCCCTGCTCCATGTCTAGGGGTGTGTCCGCATTGATCAAAGAGTTCGTGTTAGTATGTGGTGTCGGATTGCTTCTCTGCGGGGTATTAGCTGACAGACCCTCCTGGGCGATAGGTGGCGGGGCGTTAATGCTCTATTCAGGGGTGGCGATGTGACGCTTGAACTGAATAAAATATACTGCGGCGACTGTCTGGATCTGATGAAGGAGATCCCGGACAAAAGCATTGATCTGGTGCTAACGGATCCCCCGTATGGCGTCAAGCGTGATAAGGGCTTTGAGGGCTTTGAGGGCTTTGGGGGCTTTGGGGCACCTATTGCTCGGAGAAGATATGAGGGCGATACTTGGGACCAAAAAAGACCTGATAAAGAGGTGTTTGATCTAATCCTCGATAAGTCCCACAGTGTAATTATATTCGGGGGGAACTACTTCGCAGATTTATTACCTGTGGGCAATCACTGGATCGTATGGGACAAGATGAATACTATGCCCACATTCGGAGACTGCGAGTTGGCATGGACTAATATAAAGCGAAACTCCGTAAAAAAAATAAAAATCCAATATAATGGGCTTCTCGGAAAGGAAAATGAAAGACTCCACCCTACCCAAAAATCCCTTAAAATGATCGAGTGGATTGTTATTAAATACAGTGACCCCGGCGATACCATTCTCGATCCATTTCTCGGTTCCGGCACGACGGCGGTAGCTTGTAAACGGACTGGCAGGAACTTTATCGGTATTGAAAAAGAGCCGAAATACGTCGAGATCGCGTTAAAACGGCTGGAAAAAGTAAACAACCGTAAACTATTCGAGTTCTTACCAATCGATGATGTGCCGGCATGACCGCCCGCACGTTCTCTTTCTGGTATGGCCACGGCAGGAACGCTCTATTATACGATATGGCGACAACCGTGATCGCCTACCCGCCCGGAGGATACGAAGAGCTTGACGATCTCCATTCCCAAAGCTACAGACTTGCATACCCTTACGAGGTTGTATATGAATGCCGGAAACAGTAGACGCGATCCCTCAGGACGTATTAACCGACATTTGTGCATTCTGCGGGATTGCCATCTACAATGTCGAGATTGCGGCGGAGTTCTCCGGCAATATGATCGATTACGGGATGGTCGGGCCGAAAGGCACATGGCATGGTGGGTTTGTTCTCTGCGGGGAATGCTGGCAACGTGTCAGGGACTCAATGGCCGGCGATATGGAACGGGCAGTCGAACGCCGGCAACGGTTGGATGATAATACATGACGTGTGAAGCGTTGTTAAAATACATAGCAGATGAACGTGACTTTCATGCGGAATACGTGAATCCCTGGTGGCACCGTGTTTTTTACAGGATAGCAGGTATCC
>CAYXEF010000159.1:0-3248 GCA_964463825.1 uncultured Candidatus Cloacimonadota bacterium
TGTACTGGCCGTTCGAGGACGTGCATTCCTACGGCAGCTACGTCGCCTTCCTGTTTTTGTACTTCCTGTGCATGGCCCAGTCCGGAAGGCGGCCCCGACTGCTGCTCCCCCTTTGCCTGGGCCTTGGTCTGCTGCTCGTGCTCTCCTACTCGCGGATGACCTGGGCCAGCGTCGCGGTCTGCTCCCTTGTCGCGCTGTTCGGGAAGTCGTGGAAAAAGATTGTCGCGGCAACCGTGGTCGTTATGTGCGTCGTCTGGGCCACGCTGCTTGCGAGGCCGCGCGTCGATGCGATCCTCGATGCCTGCCAGGGAAACGGCAACACGTGGTGCGTCAAGGTCACGCCGTATGTGGACCGCTATTTCGGCCTGAGCGACATCAGGAGGCTTGGAAGCGACAGGTCGCTTTCGGAGCGGGCGGCCCTGTACCGCAAGGCCATCGCCATGATACGGGACAGCAGGGGCCTGGGCTGCGGCGTGGGCTCCTTCTGGCGGCTCACGAAGATTTTTACGATTCCCGACCACCCGGCCGGCCATTACATGGAGAACGCCCACAACTATTATCTCCAGGTGGCGACCGAGCTGGGGCTTCCCGGCCTCGCGGCCTTCCTGGCCGTGCTGTGGGGCCTTTTCCGCCGACGGGGCGACACGGCCCCGGACGCCGGCCTCCGCGCCATCCGCTTCGGCGCCGCCGGCTACCTCGTCACCTGCCTGACGGGGCATCCGCTGATCCTGCCGGTGCAGCAGTTCCTGTTCTGGTTTTTCGTGGCCGCGGCCGTACCGCCCGCCGTCCGGGATCGGGCACAGGGCTGGCCGGGTGGCCGGTGGCGTCTGGCCCTGGTTTCCGGCGGGCTGCTTTTTTCCTATTTCCTGGTCTCCCGCGTGGCGGTCTGGGTGGCCCTGCATCCGGTCGCGCCGGACTGACCTTCTGGTGCCGGCGGGATCGCGGCGTTTTCCGCGGCCGAGGGGCGGGCGACGGCCCTAGGCCGGCCTTTGCGGATACGCCGAAGATCCCATCCCACCTCTTCCTCAATCCCCGGGCTTTGCCGGAACCGTCTTCGCGTTGGCCGCCGCCCATTTCGCGAAGCGATGCCGGTAGGCGTCGATTTTGCCCTGCACCGCCTTGTTGAAGGTCCATGAAAAAACAATCGTCAGACTGACGACGTAAAGGCTCAGGAATGCCTTGTCGTAGGCGAAATGGAATTTGCGGCTGATGGATTCGAAAAGAACGAGAAGAAACAAGTGGCTGAGATAGATGCCGTAGGAAAGATCCCCGATTTCTCTGTCCAGCTTCGAGTCCTTGGCCAGGGTGAAAAGGCAGGGAAGCAGGAGGATGAAAACCGCCAGATAGGTATAATCGCTCATCGCCGGCAGCGCATGCTTGAAAATCGTCAAGGAAAAAATCCCCATGGCGGCGACGATGGAGAAGGAACGCGGCAGGACCGCGTAATACAGTCTGAACCGGCAGGCAATGGAACCGGCCAGAAAGAAAAAAAGCTCCGCCGGGAAGAAGCGATAATTCCAGGGGTCCTTGTCCAGGCCGTTGCGGATCAGGAGCCAGCGGATGCCGAGGGATGCCAGGCACAGAAGCGCCAGGGAGGCCGTGCGCAACCGCAGCAAAAACGGCGCGAGCAGGTAGAAGGTTATTTCCAGCCCCAGGGACCAGGCCTGGGGGACGAGGAGGTAATGGTACAGTGGCGGGTCGCTTTGGGAAAAATCCTTCATGAAGACGAGATGCCCGGATGGGGAAAGCCCCATGAACAGCGCCGCGTCCTGCAGAAGCGAGGTGATGTTGGTGAACAGCAAAAAGAGCCTGGCGTCGATTTGGAGCCTGTCCGACGCCGGGAGCGGATGCCAGGAAAGCCCTATGAGGAACGCGCACGCGACGCAGGTCAGATAGAGGGGATAAAGCCGGAAAAAACGGCTCAGATAGAATCCTGACGGCGAGTCGTATCTGGATGGAAGGATCAGGGCCATGTAGAAGCCGGAAATGACGTAGAAGGCCTGGACGGCGATTTTTCCGCCTACCAGGGGAAATATTCCGAAAAGACTGTTCGAGTGGGCGACGACGACGGAAACGGCCAGGAGCAGGCGCATGAAGCCGATGCCCGGAAAGTGCCTGGAGAGCGTCGAAAAAGGAGCCTGCATGCCGTTTTTCTCCGAACAATCGTCTGGAAGGGTAGCAGCGGCTTTGTAGGGCAAAGCTCGTTGGCCGCCGGAGGCATCCCATCCTTCCCCATCGTGCAATGGCCTCAGCCGGGCCCCCGTGGCCTGTAGCGGCATTGTCCGATTTCATCAAAGGGAAAATCACGCGACACTCCCCTCGGGACGGGGAGCGGGGGACCGGCCGCCGCCTTCCGGCGCCTCACCAGAGCATGGGGGCCATCAAGACCGCGGGAAGCAGCCACTTCAGGACATAGGCGGCCTTTTCCAGCAGGAAGCTGTTGTTGGCCGCCGCCGAATGGTACGCCCTGACGGACGCGAATTCCATCCAGACCCGTTTCGCGTAGATAGCGGTCAGGTTGTCGGCCACGGCCGGCCCGACCGCCTTCGCGTAGGCCTCCCGGATGCCGTCCAGATCCTCCATGGCTTCCCTGTAGTCCCGTTCGATGACCACGCCGTAATCCGGATCGAGGAGCCACCACTGCTCGCCGTTCCGGGCGATGAGCACGACATGGCCGTCGATGTAGACGATGCGGGATTCGACGCCGTTTTCCGCCAGGTAGCCGGCCAGGATGACGACGTGCTGCGAGCACAGCCCGACGCCGCGTTCCAGGGCCTTGGCGTGATCGCTGAACTCGTAGCGCAGGAATCGTCCCTTCCATGTCCGGCCGAGGATGTGCAGGATGAAGTTTTCCGAAAACGGCACGCGCAGGTTGTACGTGTCGGCGCCCTTTTCGTCCCAGTAGTGGGCCACCGTCGCCTGGACGGCCAGGGTGGCGCGGCGCAGATAGTCCCCCGCGTCCTCGCCGGGCCGGCGGATCAGGGCCTCCCGGGCCTCCCGGGGAGTCATGGTGACATCATTGCGAAAGGGAAGGTCCGAATCGGAAACGATGTCCGGATTACGCAGGGAGTGGAAGACGCCCCACATGTTTGTCGCCAAAAGCAACGCCCCGGCGAGGAAGCACAAGCGTTTCGGCAAGGCCCGACCCTTGCGCCGCGACCACATGGAACGTCTCGGGAATCACGGCCGGTTTTGCGGCGGCGTGCGCCCGCACGGCAAGACTAGTCCGGGAAGGCCCACCGAGCGCC
>CAYXEF010000160.1:0-3234 GCA_964463825.1 uncultured Candidatus Cloacimonadota bacterium
CCCTGCGGCAGCCAGGTATAGGTGGTGCCGTTGGGCGGATAGAGCGCGCTGGAGAGCGTCATGCGGGAGATGTTGGTGCTTCCTTCTTCGGGGTTGGTCCAGCTGGTGTCGGAGGAGAGGACCATGAAGTTGTCGGCGGGATCATCGGGCAAGCCGCGCAGTCCCACTTCCGCGGTCATCGCATTGGCGTTGCCGAAGCTGAAATCGCCGTAAACCACCCTGATTCGGTTGCCGTTCTCCAGCAGGCGGATCTGGAAGTTGAAGCTGTCACCGTTGATATTCACGCGGCGGTAATTGGTCCATTGGATCACGCATTCCCGCTCGGGAGCGGAGCCCACCGTTTCGAGGCGCAGTTCGGCGCCTGTCTGAGCCTGCAGGAACCGGGCCAGACCGGCGATGCGCGAGACCAGACGGAAGGGATCGATCTGCGCAGTGCTGCTGACAGGTGTTCCGGTATTGCTGGAACTGAGGTTGACAGAGGGCTGCAGTGCGGACTGCCCCAAACTGATCCACCCGTTGGAATGGATCGCCAGGCGGTCGAAATCCATGCCCAGGAAATTGAAATCAAAGCCGATGGGAAATCCCGGCCCCGTCATCACGGTCGAACTGCCCGCGGGAGAGGCCGGATCCACGAAGGCAATGTTCCGGGTCCCGGTGTTGCCCAGCAATGTGCCGCCCAGGATCGGCGCATAGGCCCCCCCGCTGGCCTGAAACACATAATCCTGCGCCAGAAGGTAGCCGGTGCCGGTCATTGATATGCTCAATTCCGGAAAGTTCCAGATGTTGCCGTTGATAAACAGGTTGGCCAGATAATCCTCCGCCCCTGTGGGAGCGAAGGACAGGGAGAACGAGAGGATCTGATACGGAGGCAGGTTAAATGAAGAGACGCTGGGGCTGAAAGCGGGGTTGTCCGTGGTGATCGTGCCGCTGACCGGATAGGCTGCATAGTTGGTCAGAAAGACCGGGATGGATGCTTCTTCGCCCACCGGGATGATGCTGAAATCGTGCGAGTACAGGGAGACCGGATAGCCGCCGGTCACGTTGTTGAGCGAGTATTTCTGCGCCTGCAGGATCTCCTTGCTGGTCATGTTCTGCAAAAACAGCACCAGTTCGCAGTTGTCTGCCACCCAGCTGGAGTTCAGAGTAAAATCCAGGCTCACGGTGGTCTGGCCGCCCGTGGCCAGCGATACCGGGGTTCCGTTCTGACTGGGCACCATCATGCGGTTGACATTTTCAACCGTGGTTTGATTAAACCAGACCTGCGGTATGGCGGATTCCGTGATCACGGCGTGCAGCACCACATTGGTATTATTATCGGGTTCCGGTTTGGCGACCATCACCTGCAAATTGTACTGGTTGCCGTTGGAACTGCCGCTGGCGTTCAAGGTGTAATGCGATTCCACTTCCATGCGTTGATTGACCAGGGGCAGGTAACTGGTATAGACGGAACTGGTCCCGCTGCCCCCGCTAAAGGTCAGCACGCCGTCGAACTTGGCTGTGGGATAGCTGCCGATGCCGTAGAGGCTGTTACGGGCGTTGGAATAGGTGTTGGCATATGCGTCGCTGTTGTGGTTTTTAACGACGGCCACAGGATCTCCGAACTGCAACAGCTCGTGGCAGGCCATGGCCGCTCCGGGGCAATACTGGCACCAGGTGCCGGTAGCGACTTCCACCACCACCATATTGCGCGGCACCGCGCCTGCCGACCAGGCGGCGAGCAGGATCAACACTGTGATCAGGGTTCTGTTCATATCATCTCCTCATGCTTGTGCGTGGATTATCACGGAGCAACGCCGTGATTCCTTGATTTCTGTCAATGTTTTTCAATTATCTGGCAGAAGTGGCGGTAGATTATTTTCGTTGACAGATTCACGGCCTCCCAGATGTTGCTCCCAGATGCGTTCCGGAATAGCTCAGCGGTAGAGCGGGTGGCTGTTAACCACTAGGTCGGGGGTTCGAATCCCTCTTCCGGAGCCATTTTTTTTTCGCCCTCCAACAGTCCCGCCAGATCCTGCCAAGCCGGTTTTCCGGCATCAGAAGCCTTTTCCCCAAACCCCTTTTCTACTTGACAACATGTCTCACTTCCGGCTTAAGAGCCAGAACTTCCCGATCCAGCATCAAGCATCAGAATAAATATCGCTGACCGAATATCTCACATCAGGCGACAGGTGCAGCCCAGGACGGGGATCATGAGTGAGGAACCAGTATGGCAAATGTGATTTACACAGAGTACGAACCGCGCCACGCCCAGGCGATCGCGGACATGTGGAACCGCAGCGGTGAGGGCTGGCAGGGCCGGTTTTGGAACAGTAGCGCAAGCAAGGTCCTGCAGGAACAGCAAAACTCGCCCTATCTGAATCTCTATCTGGCCATGGATGGCGATGCGGTGCTCGGTTATGCCAGGCTCTGCAACTACTCGCACGAGCCCGGAGTCGCTTACATAGAGATGCTGAACGTGGTGCCGCCTTGTCACGGACAGGGAATCGGCAGGGATCTGGTCAAGCGTTGCGTGCTGCGTGCGGCCGAATTGGGATTTGGGCGGATCGACCTCTTCACCTGGGCGGGAAATCTCAAGGCCATGCCTCTCTACAAGAAATGCGGTTTCTTCTGGGAAAAGATGGATTCCGGCTACACCCACCTGATGAATTTTCTGCCAGGTCTCATGAACACTGAACTCCTGCGACCCGAATTCGAGTTTTTCGACTGGTACAAGGATCAGGATCGCGAACTCACTCTGGATCCGGACGGCAGGCTGGAACAGGGCTTTGAACTCTACGACTACCTCTGGCGCAAAGACGGTAGAACGCTCTTCGTCGCAGTGGAAAGGCAGGGTCGGGGGATCCATACGCTGCGCACGGAAAATTATGAGATCAAGACGCTGTCGGAGGTTCCGGAACCAGTGTTCGGGGCGGATTATTCAGTCTCCTATCAAGTGACAAAGCTCAATGTCAGGGAACTCGATCTGAGCCTGCGTGGATTGGACGACGGAGAAGTCAGGCACAACCTGGATTTCAAGTCCAGGATCGCCGGTTCAGAAATCATATCTTCGCGCTTCAGCATCGAATCCTCGGACCGCCGGCTCAGCGAATGGGAAAGCCATCCAGGCATCTGCGCGGAATTGACCGTCAAGGGCATGAAAGCCATGCTCAAAACCGGTCTCAAGATGCACGCCCCACTCAGTCTGGATCTCTGTCCCGATTTCACGTCCGTGCTGCCGGGCCGCGAAAGCAGGAT
>CAYXEF010000161.1:0-3174 GCA_964463825.1 uncultured Candidatus Cloacimonadota bacterium
GGATTCCGCGCAGGACGTAATTGGCGGGGTGGATGGTCACTTCCTTGCCGTCCAGAAAGGCTTTCCAGCCGGCGGGATAGTAGATCTCGCTCAGCACGAGGAAGGTAGGCTTGTCCGTGTAGAGGTCATAGCCCAGTTTGTGCGTATCGTTGGCGGTTTGCCTGACCCAGGAGGAATCGGGTCTTTCCACATTTTTGATGTCGGTTTCCACGTAAGCCAAGGCGCGGGGATCGAAGCTCTCAGAGCGCAGCAGCGGCAGGATGGAGTCCGCCGGCGCGATTTTCCGTACGGCAGGGACGAACCAGGCCCGCGGCAGGACGCTGTTATTGCGGTAAACCGTGATGCCCTCCGCGCCTTCGAAGACCGGCGCGATGCTGGTTAGAAGAGAGTCGTAGGGCAGGCGGTCCGGGTGGATGAAGTATTTGGCCGAGAGCATGTTCAGGACGGGAGTGCGCCGCTCGCGCGGCAGGCTGTCCTGCCCCGGGGAGAAAACTCCCATCAGGTAGCGGCGCCATTCGCCAGGGCCTTGTTCGCTGTCCTGCAACACCTTGAGCAGATTGTCATAGCGCGACAGCTTGGCCGCAGAGTAACCCAAAACTGTTTGGTGGTGATAGGCCCATTCCCCGGCCGGCTTGGGCAGCTGGGCTCCGGTAAGAATATCCTGGTCAATGGGATAGATACGATAGTTGTCTTTATCCGCCAGCAGGAATTCGTCGTAATCGCGGACTGCGAAACGGTCGAGATGTTCCTGCGGGGCCTGCAGTTTGTCGCTCTTAAGTGTTTTTCCGGTATAGATATAGAGGTCGATGAAGACCACCAGCGTCAAGAGCAGTACCAGAGCCGCGCGCGGCAGCTTGCGGATGGCGTGGAGGTAGGCCAGGCCGAGTCCGACAGTGAGAAACAGCAGGCTTAAAATGCCGCTTCTATAGAGCAGGCCGAGCCGCTGTTCCTTGATCATGGGCAATTGCGAGAGCATTTCGCGTGCTTCCAATTGCGCCATTTCGCCGGCATTGGTGAAGTTCAGCCCGGCGAACACGGATTTGGCCGCCACCAGCCAGAGCAGGAAGACGCCGCCGCAGATCCAGAAAGCCCTGAAAAGACCGTTGCTCCAGCGTTTGTTGCCAGCAGCCGCGGCGCTCAGGACCGTGTCCAGCCCCAGGGCGGCCATGACCGCGGCTATGATCTGCACCATGGTCAGGATCATGGAAGGTACGCGGAACTTGTTGAAATAAGGCAGGTATTTAAGGAAGAGGTCGCTCAGCCGCGGAGCGAAGCTGCCAAAGGACATGAGCAGAAAGACGAAGGAAGCGATGGCCAGAAACACCGCCAGCCGGCGATGCCTGCGTCCCAGCAGAGCCAGGACACCGAAACCCAGCACCAAGAGCCCGAAGTAGTTATAGATCTGCGTGAAGGGCATGTAGCCCCAGTAGTTGGGACTGACACCGCCGTAGAAATCCGGGATGATGAGGGTCAGGATCTCCAGCGGGTGGAAACTCCAGCCCTGGGCGTAGCTGGTCTCCAGTCCTCCCGCGCCGCCGCGCATCGTGTAGTGGCTGTATTCCATGGTGCTCAGATAGGGGTTGAGCACCGCCAAGAGGGTCAACCCCGCCGCCAGCACAGCCAAACCGGTGAAGGCCCCAAATCCTTTCCAGTCCTTGCTGCGGATCGTCTCGATCAATTGCCAGAGCCAGTACATGCCCACGAATAAATAGAGGTAGTAACTGATCTGGGGATGATTCTCCCGCAGCTGCACGATCAGCGTGGTGGCCAGCAGTCCCAAACCCAGCAAGCCCGGTTTCCTGCGCAGATAAAGCAGCGACCAGATCACCCAGGGAATGTACATGATGGCGCGGAACTTGGTGTTGTGGCCGATCTCCACCAAGCCCAGCCAGTGGCAGGAAAACATGAAGGCCACTGCTCCAAAGAAGGCGACCAGCGGATCCATGCCCAGAAAACGCAGCAGCAGAAACACTCCCAGCGCTCCGATGAAGAGCAGGAAGATGCGCCAGTTGATCAGCTTGTCCGTGAGTTTGGAGAGATTCTCCAGAAAGGGCCAGCGATTGGGGAATGAGATCATATAGGATGGCATGCCGGAAAACATGCTTTGCGTCCAAAGCGCGTTATCCGCGTGGCTTTCGTTGTATTCAATGATCTTGTTGGCCGCCCCGCGCCACTGCGAGATGTCCGAGGCCGGCGGCGACTTGTGCTGGAAGGCCACCGGAAAGTAGAGCAGGCTGACGAAGAGCAGCAAAAAGACCATCAAAGCCAGCGGCAGCCAGCGATTTTCCAGCAGAGAGGGACCCTTGGCCATAGCCAGAGCCGGCTCGGTCCTGGGCTTCGTTTTGGGCTGCACTTTCGCTTGGACGGCTTTGCCCGGCATGCCCTTGTGAGGCGAATGACCGGACTTGGAAGCAATTTTGGGGTTGACAATTTTCTTGGACATACAATCCTCTATTCAAAGATTAAGTTTACATCAGATTCGTGCCCCGCGTATCGGTCAAGCACAAAATGCGGGCGCGCGGCCTCAAACCGGGAGGTTAAACACATGATCTTTGAATTCCGCAAGCGCGTCTACGGGTATGAATGCGACGTCTATGGCCACCTCAACAACGCCAACTACCTGCAGATCCTGGAATGCGCCCGCGCCGAGGCCATGCAGCAAATGGGCATGTCCGTCTCCCGCATGCGCCAGCTGGAGCTACAGGTCTTCGTCCGCTCCTTCGAACTGAACTACCTCCACGCCATCGAATTGGAGGATGTGATCACCGTGCGCAGCTGGTTCGATGAAATGAACCGGGTCAAGGGCCGCTGGAGCCAGCAGATCTTCGACTCCCAGGGCGAACTCTGCTTCAAGGCGCGGATGCTCGCAGTTTTTGCCAGCGGCGGCAAGGCCCAGCGCCTGCCTCAGGATATCTACGATCTTTTCCTGAGTTTTCGCGAGGAACGAGGTGATTCCTATCCTCCTGATCTCAAGTGATTAAATGACTTAAGTTCAGATTTTGTCACCAATCTCAGCGACCCGGATCGATCCGCATTCTACTTTGCCGTGCAAGATATCTTGATTCAATCTAAGTCGCCAATGCATTACAAGTGAGGCAGATGCGGATCTCAACCCAATTTGCTCCTCTCCCGCTCCCGTTATCATTGCGGACTCACTGCGGACTCACTGCGGAC
>CAYXEF010000162.1:0-3168 GCA_964463825.1 uncultured Candidatus Cloacimonadota bacterium
ATTATGATAAACACCCATCCACAAAGATGGAATGATAATGTGATTCTGTGGGGGCGGGAATTGGTGTGGCAGAATGTCAAAAATGTCGTTAAGCGGTACGCGTTACGGGTTAAGGGTTAGGCGTCACGAGTTACGAGTTACGGGTTATGGGTTATGGGTGATTATTGATAATACATACTGAATTGGAAGTGTACAAGGCCAGCATGTTGCTGGTGAAAAGCATATACGAGTATAGTGGGAACTTTCCCAAGGAAGAGGTTTATGGGCTTAGCTCCCAGATGCGAAGATCAGCAATATCCGTGCCTTCAAACATCGCCGAAGGCTGTGGCAGGGCTAGTTCAAAAGAACTGGGGAACTTCCTGAATATCGCTCTGGGATCACTTTCTGAACTGGACACACAGTTGGAAATATCAAGATTGTTAGGCTTTCATAATGAACACCACCTTTATTCTGAGATTAAGCATTTACTAACTAAGGTGAGACAAATGATGCTCAATCTGATCAAGTCTATTACAGAGAAACGGAACTCACCCCATAACGCATAACTCGTAACTCATAACCCAACTGAGGAATAATGACATACCTCGTCACCGGCGGAGCCGGTTTCATCGGCTCCAACATCGTTAAGGAGTTACTCCATCAAGGCCAGGAAGTCCGGGTGCTGGACAATTTTGCAACAGGCAAGCGCGAAAACATCCTGTCCTTGATGAAAGATCCCAAGCTGACCATGATCGAGGGCGACCTGCGGAGCTTTCATATCGTGCGTGCGGCAGTCAAAGGCGTGGACTTTATCCTGCACCAGGGCGCCCTGCCTTCCGTACCGCGCTCGATCAACGATCCGATCACCTCCAATGACGTAAACATACTCGGCACCCTGAACCTGCTGGAAGCGGCCAAGGAATTCGGCGTCAAAAGGATTGTCTGCGCCTCCTCGTCTTCGATCTACGGCAACAGCGAGACCCTGCCCAAGGTAGAGACGATGCCGGTGAATCCGATGTCGCCCTACGCGCTGACCAAATACGCCCAGGAACGCTACTGCCAGGTGTTTTACAGCCTGTATGGCCTGGAAACGGTCTCCCTGCGCTATTTTAACGTTTTCGGCCCCAATCAGGATCCTACCTCGCAATACAGCGCCGTGATCCCAAAGTTCATCAAGCTGATCCAGCAGGACAAGCAACCGGTGATCTACGGCGACGGCAGCCAGTCCCGCGACTTCACCTACGTGGAAAACAATGTCTGGGCCAATATCCAGGCTTGTACCGCGGAAAAGGCGGCCGGGGAAGTGATCAACATCGCCTGTGGGGAAAGGTACACGCTGATCGATCTGGTGAATATGATCAATGAAATCCTGGGCAAACATATTGAGCCCCAATTCGAACCTGAGCGGCCGGGAGATGTGAAGCATTCGCTGGCGGGGATAGACAAGGCGAAGGAATTGCTGGGGTATGAGGTAAGGGTGGATTTCCGCGAGGGTTTGCAACGCACGATTGATTTCTTTAAATAGTCTCACGCAGATTTCGCAGATAACGCAGATTTTGTTTTGCTGCTAGCTATGAGAATTAATGACACTACTTACCAGATCCGTGGCGCCATTTATAATGTTTACAATGAACTTGGACCTGGTCTTCTTGAGAATATCTATGAAAGGGCTCACATAATTGAACTCAAAAGCCGTGGCTTAAAAGTTGAGAATCAGGTATCGATCAATGTTGTGTATAAAGGTATCGACCTCGGACTGCAGTATCGGATAGACATTTTAGTGGAAGACACGGTTGTAGTTGAGTTGAAGTCCGTTGAAACATTGCTGCCTGTGTTCCATAAACAGGTTGCAAACTATCTCAAACTATCAGACAAACCACTAGGAATTCTGGTTAATTTCAATACCACTGATCTTAATAGCAATATCATACGTATAGCCAATTCCCCCCATCATCCTGACTTGGGTTAATAATCTGCGAAATCTGCGTGCACTCTTCTTATGAAACACAAGCTGACTAAGTATTTCCTCCTGCTCATCGATATCCTGATCGTCGTTTTTGCTTTTCTGTTCGTCGCCAAGCTCCGTGACGGCACGCGGCGCATCCTGGCGGACTTCGTCTGGTGGCGTTCGCTGATAGCTTTCACTTTGATCTGGATCATCAGTGGGTTATGGGGATCGAAATTCACTGTGAGAACGGTGCCCAACGGCTCAGCTCTGGTGAAGCGGATCATCCAATGCGACGCCCTGGCAGTGGCTGTGGTGCTGGGTTTGATTTATATCTTCCATCAGTTCGGCTATTCCCGCATGATCGTTCTGGGCACGATCCTGGGCAGCGTGGTGCTGGAGATCTTCGTCTTTGTGGGCATCTTTTACGCCTTCCGCTTTCACCTCGAGAACCGTGATTTTGCCACCGCTAAATTGGTCACGCGATCCAAAGCGCTGGAGGAAGTGCAAAACGGTGAGTTCTTTCTGCCTGAGAAGAGCTCCGTTCCCGTCATCAACAACTCGGTCTACGCGCCGGAGTTCTCCAATTGTGACCCGGCGGACATCATCCCCGACGCGCGCTGGCATAGCTATCTCGGCGATGGGGAAGATCTGCTGGGATTTATCCGGAAATACCTCGATCTGGAGCGTTTCTGCCAGTCCCAGACCCTGGTCCTGCAATCCGAAAACTATGGCCAGATTGAGCGGGAACCGCCAAGTTTCCTGCAGCTGTTTGTCAATCTGCGCAAGATCAACGACCTACGCCGCATCAACCTTTACCTGATCAAGGTCAACGAACTGCTTATCCCTGGCGGCGTCTGCATCTGCCGCGGCCAGACGATCACGCAGCGCCGCGAGAGTTTCAATCGGAGATTCACGCCAGTGTTGGGCGCTCCGCTGTACTTCATGGATTTTCTATTTCGGCGCGTGATGCCCAAACTGCCCGTTTTACAGGGTTGGTATTTCGCCCTCACCAAGGGTAAAAACCGCGCCTTGTCCGAGACCGAGATGTTGGGCCGCTTCTACTTCTGCGGCTTCGATCTGATCCACAAACGCGAGATCGGCGGCCTGACGCATTTCATCTGGAAAAAAGCCCGGCCGCCGCTCACCGACCCCAGCCCCACCTACGGTCCCTTCATCCGGCTGAAACGTTTGGGACAGGAAGGCAAGACCATCTATGTCAAAAAACTGCGCACCATGCATCC
>CAYXEF010000163.1:0-3125 GCA_964463825.1 uncultured Candidatus Cloacimonadota bacterium
CGCCGCCAGCGCAAGCCCTAGGCACGGCCCAACGGCTCATGACTCCGGGAGGGGGGATGCCCCCTCCCGTTTTTTGTTCCCTGACCGGCGCCTCCGCACCGCCCCCCCCGGGACGGGAACCGCGGCATGGCAGGATCATTGCAAAGCCATCGCATCAGGGAACCGCGCAATTGGCATCCATGGTGATGCCGCCGGCGGTCTACGGAATCCGCCCCTGGAATCCCAGGGCATGGCCATATCGGTCGGCTGGAAGATCCGGAACCAGGGGATGCCGCCTCGCTTTTTTCGCAAAAGCCTCACCGCGAACACGGCAATGGAGACACTCCATGCACAGGAATCGTCAGGAAGCGATCCAGAATTTCGTTACGAAACGATACGCGGCACTCTCCCTGGCACTGGCCTTGGCATTTCCGCTGCACTATCTCTATTACGCATCCCCCTACGGCGCAGGGATCCATTTTGATTCGGCAATATACCTCAATTCAGCCCTGAACATCCTCGACGGGAAGGGCTATATCGTCGACCTCTTCGGCGGACAGGAGCGAACGGCGGTGTGGTTTCCCCCCGGATACCCGCTTCTTCTCGCCGTTTCCATCAATACCATCAAAAGCATACCATCATCCATAAACATCCTGAACGCCGCCTGCATGGCGGCCAGCATCCTCCTTCTCGCCGCCATCGCCAGAACGTACACAGCCGGCAACGGATTGGCGGCCCTGGCCTGCACCGTGCTTTTCTGCTTCTCCGTGGTCAATCTCGAGATCCATACCTGGGCGCAAAGCGAGCCGCCGTTCGTCCTTTTCACGCTTGGCGGCCTGTATGGCTACGCCCGGTACCGGGACCGCGACAGCCTGCCCTCGCTGTGCCTTGCCGCGCTCTGCTGCCTGCTCGCCGTCCTGACACGCTACGCCGGCATAGCCCTCATGGGGACCATCGGCCTGAGCCTGCTGTGCCTGGAAAAAGAAAGACCGATTTGGTCGCGCATCCGGGGTCTCGCCCTGTTCTCCGGCATCGCCGCGCTTCCCCTGTTCGCCTGGCTGCTGCGAAACAGGCTCTCGGGCGGGGCCTTCACCGGCCGCCCCATGTCCCTGTTCCTCATCGACAAGGAGAAACTGACGCAGCTTGTCTATACGTGCAGCGCCACCCTCTTTCCGGGAAGCGACCGCATACGGCTCTTCCCGGGCCAGGAGCTCCTGGGGTGCTTCGCGTTCCTCATCGTCCTGGCGGCCATCCTCTTCTTGTTCCTGCGGCGATTGCCGCAGAGACACGCCACGCCCCCCTCACCGCCCCGAAGCCTCTCCATTTTCCTTCTCTATCCGGCTGTTTACGGCATCACACTCGCCATCCTGATGTCTTTTGTCGATGCGACGCTTGTGTTCGACATCAGGCTTCTTTCCATAGCGTTCCTGTCGTTCCTGATATTCGCGGCAGGCGTCCTGGCAAACGCCACCTTTTCGTGGCGTGGCGCTTACGGAATCATACGTATCCTCATCGTCGGCCTCGTTGCCGTGAACATGGCTTCCTACGGCGTCTGGACAAACCATATGCGAAACAATGGACGCGGACAGAATTCCAGAAAGAACGCGAGCAGCAAAACATTTGACTACATCAAATCAAACATTCCAGAAGCCGCCATATACACAAACAATATCGAAGGCCTCTATTTCACGCTGCTCAGACCATTGAAAAAATACGGTTCGCTCTGCGCCGACTATCATAATCGGACAGGCGACACGCCTGACATATTCATCGTCAACATCGAGAACAAGGACGATCTCGTGCTGCACGAGATCAAATGGAGCGGACAGGGGATTCCGGCATGCGTCGAGCGAACGCGTGTATTTCAGGATGGCCCGTATTCGATATACAGAGTTCGTTGAGATCGGCATCGCCGGATGTTTCTGCGCGATTCCCAGCCCCTTCCGGCGGCCCAAACCTTGCACCGCCATCCCCCGAACGCCCTGAGAGGGTTCAAAAGGGCGAAGTCCCTTGGCCGCCGGAGACATCCCGCCCATCCCAATCGGGTGCTGACAGCCATTCGATCGGCTCCGCAACGGGAAAAATCACCCAAGAACCTGTCGCACACGTCCCATGCCACGGCAAGAAGGTCGGAAAATCAATGAGCAAACAGAGTGCCGCCAGAACAATTTCCATATTCATTCTCTGGTCAGGCGTTGCCGCCTGCTTGGCATTGACATTCTACGAACGTGGCGACCTGCTGCGACAAAAAAACGCCGCCGACTATCTCCACTATAACGCCAACCCTTTCCGAGCCACCCTGTCCGTTCTTCATACATTGTACGGCACAGACCTGCCTCGCGATTTCAACCTATGGTCTCTTCCTCCCGTCGCATCAGAAATCATCTCCTCGAACTACGGGAATACGCTCAAGGCAACGGAGGCGACATACCCCCCCCATGCGCTCCCCCTCTTCCTGCTTGCCACCGAACCATTCAAAGAAATCAAAACACTGACAATCGTTTGGTCAATCATCAATATTCTATGCGTATTGTACATATGCAGGCGCATCAACGCATTACAATCCATTCCTGACGACCCGACAGCCTCACAACAATTTTATGTCATCCTTCTCTATGCCGTTCTTTTTTTTCCATTTCTCCTAACTGTTCACCATAGCCAATTTTCAGTCATTATTCTTGCATGTCTCCTCTATGCCTACAAGGAAGATGCGAACCTGCCGCTAGCGGCACTAGCTCTTACCGTTTCCATGATAAAACCATCCGTCATGCTGCCTTTTGTGGCACTATTCCTCGACAAAAAGCACTTGCCTAAATTGATGGGAGCCATCGTTTTCATTTCGCTACTTGCAGCCTATGTTTCATTGGTGACGCATGAAAACGTAGTCACCATACACAAACAATGGATGGAAATAACACTATATTTCAATTTCAATAAGCACTGGACATCATGGGCCAGTTCTGCACAACCACTTAAATTCATTGTTTTGTTCTTCTGTCTTGCCATCGTATTCGCCTTATCCAGACTGAATGCTCTTTCGCCACTATTCAAATTCTCTGCCGCAGGCGTTTTCAGCATGCTATACTCCTATCATTCAACGTATGACTATGTCATGCTTTTCCCATATTTTTGCCTCTTCGCGCCAG
>CAYXEF010000164.1:0-3081 GCA_964463825.1 uncultured Candidatus Cloacimonadota bacterium
AAGCCCGTGCTTTATTACTATTATGGCAACAAGGAAGGGCTTTTTCTGGAATTGCTCAAAACCCAGTTTGCGAAAATCGAATCGCTGTTTATCTTCTACCGTAATAGTGATGGTAATGTCAGAAAACGATTTATGGAGCTGTTTGAGAAGATATTTTTTTTCGTTCTGGAGAACAGGGATTTTATACGCCTGATGCACTCCCTGTATTACGGCCCGCCCCAGGGAGCGCCTTTCTTCGATTGTGATGCCTACTACGGCAGGTTTCACGCCTTCATCGCGCAATTCGTAAAAGAAGCGATAAACAATGGAGAGTTCCAAAAAGGAAATGCCTCCAATATGGCCTGGCTTATTATAGGCGCAGTGCAAATTGCAATGGAAGATCAGATTTCCTACAAAAACGACAAGGAACTCGACTGGAAAACATTGAAGCAGTTGTTGAACATGATTTTTGACGGTATGGCGGCCAAACCAGTCTGAATAAGGAGCTGAGGCAATGAAAAGAGTACAATTATTATTACTGTTGCTTTCTTTTGCCCTGTTAATCACGGGCTGTTCGGGGAACGGCGGCACTACAAATTCAAATGATCGCCAGAGCGCCCGTCCACCGGTGGCAGTAGAAGTTGCGCAAGCGGAATCGGGAACAATGATTGAAGGTATTGACGTTACGGGAACGCTGACGCCCAAGTTCGAGGTTGATGTAAAATCGGAAATTGTAGGCACTGTTTATAGCGTCCATGTGAATGAATGGATCAGAGTCAAAAAAGGAACAACGTTGGCCCGCATCGATGCCCGCGAACAATCCGCTCTTGTAAAGAGGGCCGAGGCGGCGCTTGAATCGGCAAAAGCAGCCGGAATGCAGGCAAAAGTAGCGGCAAATCGCGCCGAACGTGAACGCGAGAGAATGAAGAAATTAAAAGAAGTAGGTTTAGCCACGCAGCAGGGAGTAGATGATGCGGAAACGGAATCGGCCGCTTCATCTTCACGCATAGATGCAGCCAATGCTCAGGTAAGATTGGCCCAGGAAGAGTTGCGGCAGGCCAGGACTCGCCTTTCCAAAGGTATAATTACAGCTCCCATCGACGGTATCGTCTCTTTGCGCCGTGTGAACGTGGGTGACCTGGTCGGTGAGGCTGGACTGGACAAGCCACTCTTTCACATCGTGGACAATCGAATACTGAATCTTACGGTCTCCGTACCGTCAGTGGAAATGTCCAGGATACGCCTGGGGCAGCAGGTGCAGTTTATGACGGATGCTCTTCCGGGAAAGACATTCCTGGGCAAGGTAATGTTTATTAACCCATCTGTAAACGAGATCGACCGCGCATTGAAGATTAATGTGGAGGTGAACAATGCTTCTGAAGAATTGAAGGGGGGGCTTTTCGTTAAGGGACGAATCATCATCGGCGCCAGGGAAAATGTCGTAATGGTGCCGCGAACGGCTCTTACGGGGTGGGACGTTGCCGGGAAGAAAGCGAAGCTTTATACTGTCGAAGGAAATCTGGCCAAATTGCGAGAAGTCAAGATCGGCGCCGTGATGCAGGAAAAGGTGGAGATTGTGGAAGGACTTAAAAAAGATGAATCTTACGTGCTCCGCGGCGGTTTTAACGTCAAGGACGGAGACCGTCTTATTGTTGCCAAGCAGAAGCAGGGGAGTTGATTCATGATTCTTTCCGATCTTTCCATCAAGCGCCCCGTCTTTGCCTCAGTCATTGTGCTGGCTCTGGTAACCCTTGGTATTTTCTCGTTCCGTTGGCTTTCCGTGGAGATGTGGCCGAATGTGGAAATCCCTGTAGTCTCGATCATTACAAAGTTTCCCGGCGCTTCACCGGACAGTGTGGAGCGCGAGGTGTCCAAGAAAATAGAAGAAGCGATCAACTCTATTTCCGGCGTCAAACATATATATTCTTTTTCACGAGAGGGTGTTTCCACCGTCACCGTCGAATTCCGCCTGGAAGAGAAGCTCAATGACGTGGCGCAGGAAACACGGGCCAAGATTAGTTCCATCCGCAGCCAGCTCCCCAAAGCGGTGGAGGAACCGAACATCCAGAAGCTCAACTTTACGGACATGCCCATTGTATCAGTGGCCATTCAATCGAAAGACGCCTCTGCGCGCGACTTGACCATGCTTGTAGAAAAAAAAATCAAGAAGCGTTTTGAGAGTATTGCCGGCGTCGGCAAGGTTGACCTTGTTGGCTCCGCCAAGCGTGAAGTGAATGTGATTATTGATCCTGCCCGTATGGAAGCTCTGGGGCTGGGGATTGATACCATTGCCAATGGCCTCAAGTCCGAAAATGTGAACACCCCTCTGGGAAGACTCAACCAGCAGAAGACGGAGTTTCCTTTACGTATTTCCGGCAAGCCCGAACGGGTGGATCAGTTACGGAATATGGTGATTACGGAACGTTCCGGCCGTCCTATCCGTCTTGCGGAAGTTGCCGAGGTAAGGGATGGAGAAGAAGAACAACGGTCATTGGGGCTGATCAACGGCGTTCCGGCCGTGGCAATGGATATCCTCAAACAATCCGGCGCCAATGTTGTAGAAACCGTAGATTCAATAAAAACAATGGTGGATAAGTTGCAGCCGGAGTTGCCGCCGGGAACAACCCTGACGATTGTGCGGGACGGCTCCATTTCTACTCGTGAATCTCTGGAAGATGTTATGGCGAGCCTTATTCTCGGGGGCATCCTTACTATTTTTATCATATTTTGTTTCATAAATTCCTGGCGTTCAACTGTGATTACCGGCATAGCTCTTCCCATATCGGTTATTTCATCATTTATCGTGATGAAGTTTCTGGGAATGTCCCTGAACATGATGACCATGATGGCTTTGTCCCTGGCTATTGGCTTGCTGATTGATGACGCCATTGTCGTCCGGGAAAACATTGTCCGGCACCTGGAAAAAGGTGAAAATCATTTCGAAGCGGCTCGTAACGGCACTTCAGAGATCGGCCTGGCGGTTTTTGCCACGACGATGTGCATTGTAGCTGTTTTCGTTCCCGTGGCTTTCATGCGAGGCATCATCGGCCGTTTCTTTTTTCAGTTCGGAATTACGGTGGCCTTTGCCGTTCTCGTATCTCT
>CAYXEF010000165.1:0-3028 GCA_964463825.1 uncultured Candidatus Cloacimonadota bacterium
CGCCGCCAGCGCAAGCCCTAGGCACGGCCCAACGGCTCATGACTCCGGGAGGGGGTATGCCCCCTCCCGTTTTTTGTTCCCTGACCGGCGCCTCCGCACCGCCCCCCCGGAACGGGAACCGCGGCATGGCAGGATCATTGCAAAGCCATCGCAGCAAGGAACCGCGCAACCGGCTTCCATGGTGATGCCGCCCCGCTTCCCCCTGTGAAAGCTGCAACGGAGACGAACCATGCAACGGAATCGTCAGGATGCGGTAAAAAACTTCGTTACGAAACGATATGCGGCGATCTCCCTGGCACTGGCCTTGGCATTCTCGCTGCACTATCTCTATTACGCATCCCCCTACGGCGCCGGGATCCATTTTGATTCGGCAATATATCTCAATTCAGCCCTGAACATCCTCGACGGAAAGGGCTATATCGTCGACCTCTTCGGCGGACAGGAGCGAACAGCGGTGTGGTTCCCCCCGGGGTACCCCCTTCTCCTCGCCGTTTCCATCAATACCATCAAAAGCATACCATCATCCATAAACATCCTGAACGCCGCCTGCATGGCGGCCAGCATCCTCCTTCTCGCCGCCATCGCCAGAACGTACACAGCCGGCAACGGATTGGCGGCCCTGGCCTGCACCGTGCTTTTCTGCTTCTCCGTGGTCAATCTCGAGATCCATACCTGGGCGCAAAGCGAGCCGCCGTTCGTCCTTTTCACGCTTGGCGGCCTGTATGGCTACGCCCGGTACCGGGACCGCGACAGCCTGCCCTCGCTGTGCCTTGCCGCGCTCTGCTGCCTGCTCGCCGTCCTGACACGCTACGCCGGCATAGCCCTCATGGGGACCATCGGCCTGAGCCTGCTGTGCCTGGAAAAAGAAAGACCGATTTGGTCGCGCATCCGGGGTCTCGCCCTGTTCTCCGGCATCGCCGCGCTTCCCCTGTTCGCCTGGCTGCTGCGAAACAGGCTCTCGGGCGGGGCCTTCACCGGCCGCCCCATGTCCCTGTTCCTCATCGACAAGGAGAAACTGACGCAGCTTGTCTATACGTGCAGCGCCACCCTCTTTCCGGGAAGCGACCGCATACGGCTCTTCCCGGGCCAGGAGCTCCTGGGGTGCTTCGCGTTCCTCATCGTCCTGGCGGCCATCCTCTTCTTGTTCCTGCGGCGATTGCCGCAGAGACACGCCACGCCCCCCTCACCGCCCCGAAGCCTCTCCATTTTCCTTCTCTATCCGGCTGTTTACGGCATCACACTCGCCATCCTGATGTCTTTTGTCGATGCGACGCTTGTGTTCGACATCAGGCTTCTTTCCATAGCGTTCCTGTCGTTCCTGATATTCGCGGCAGGCGTCCTGGCAAACGCCACCTTTTCGTGGCGTGGCGCTTACGGAATCATACGTATCCTCATCGTCGGCCTCGTTGCCGTGAACATGGCTTCCTACGGCGTCTGGACAAACCATATGCGAAACAATGGACGCGGACAGAATTCCAGAAAGAACGCGAGCAGCAAAACATTTGACTACATCAAATCAAACATTCCAGAAGCCGCCATATACACAAACAATATCGAAGGCCTCTATTTCACGCTGCTCAGACCATTGAAAAAATACGGTTCGCTCTGCGCCGACTATCATAATCGGACAGGCGACACGCCTGACATATTCATCGTCAACATCGAGAACAAGGACGATCTCGTGCTGCACGAGATCAAATGGAGCGGACAGGGGATTCCGGCATGCGTCGAGCGAACGCGTGTATTTCAGGATGGCCCGTATTCGATATACAGAGTTCGTTGAGATCGGCATCGCCGGATGTTTCTGCGCGATTCCCAGCCCCTTCCGGCGGCCCAAACCTTGCACCGCCATCCCCCGAACGCCCTGAGAGGGTTCAAAAGGGCGAAGTCCCTTGGCCGCCGGAGACATCCCGCCCATCCCAATCGGGTGCTGACAGCCATTCGATCGGCTCCGCAACGGGAAAAATCACCCAAGAACCTGTCGCACACGTCCCATGCCACGGCAAGAAGGTCGGAAAATCAATGAGCAAACAGAGTGCCGCCAGAACAATTTCCATATTCATTCTCTGGTCAGGCGTTGCCGCCTGCTTGGCATTGACATTCTACGAACGTGGCGACCTGCTGCGACAAAAAAACGCCGCCGACTATCTCCACTATAACGCCAACCCTTTCCGAGCCACCCTGTCCGTTCTTCATACATTGTACGGCACAGACCTGCCTCGCGATTTCAACCTATGGTCTCTTCCTCCCGTCGCATCAGAAATCATCTCCTCGAACTACGGGAATACGCTCAAGGCAACGGAGGCGACATACCCCCCCCATGCGCTCCCCCTCTTCCTGCTTGCCACCGAACCATTCAAAGAAATCAAAACACTGACAATCGTTTGGTCAATCATCAATATTCTATGCGTATTGTACATATGCAGGCGCATCAACGCATTACAATCCATTCCTGACGACCCGACAGCCTCACAACAATTTTATGTCATCCTTCTCTATGCCGTTCTTTTTTTTCCATTTCTCCTAACTGTTCACCATAGCCAATTTTCAGTCATTATTCTTGCATGTCTCCTCTATGCCTACAAGGAAGATGCGAACCTGCCGCTAGCGGCACTAGCTCTTACCGTTTCCATGATAAAACCATCCATCATGCTGCCTTTTGTGGCACTATTCCTCGACAAAAAGCACTTGCCCAAATTGATGGGAGCCATCGTTTTCATTTCGCTACTTGCAGCCTATGTTTCATTGATGACACATGAAAACGTAGTCACCATCCACAAACAATGGACGGAGATAACTTTATATTTCAATTTCAATAAACACTGGACATCATGGGCCAGTTCTGCGCCACCGCTGAAATTCATTGTTTTGTTCTTCTGCTTTGCCATCGTATTCGCCTTATCCAGACTGAATGCGCTTTCGCCACTATTCAAATTCTCTGCCGCAGGCGTTTTCAGCATGCTGTATTCCTACCATTCAACGTATGACTATGTCATGCTTTTCCCATATTTTTGCCTCTTCGCGCCAG
>CAYXEF010000166.1:0-2844 GCA_964463825.1 uncultured Candidatus Cloacimonadota bacterium
GCTGAAGTCGATGCTCCTGCGTCGCCCGGTTCCAGCGGACAGATTCCGCTTGACATATTCGCTGGTAAAGATAATCATCGAATAGACATATTTTCATCTCCCCAGCGAGGATCTTATGAACAAGATGCAAGGTGTAGCGCTCAGTTTGGCGCTGATGTTTGTTGTTATTGGATTGGGCGCACAAAGCCCTCAATGGCAGTGGGTGGCGGGAGGCGGAGGCATGGACACGGATTACGGGGCCGAGACGGCCATGGATAATCAGGGCAATCTGTTCGTCTCGGGGTATTTTACCGGAACGGCCGCCTTTGGCTCCCAAATCCTGGTTTCCGACGGATCCATCGATATCTTCGTTGCCAAACTGGATGCCCAGGGTAACTGGCTCTGGGCGCTGGGCGGAGGCGGGCCAGGCGTAGACGGTGCTTATGGTCTCGCCACAGACGGCTCCGGCAACGTTTTTGTGGCTGGCACTTTCGAGGCCAGCGCGGCGTTCGGACCTTACACGCTAAGTTCCGCTGGATCCGCGGATGTTTTTGTGGCCAAGATCGACGGCGGCGGCAACTGGCTTTGGATCCGGCGCGCCGGCGGAGTTAACGGCGACTCGGTAAGCCGGATCGCCACCGATGGAGCGGGGAACGCCTTCCTGGCCGGCAGTTTCTATGGAACGGCCACCTATGGCACAGACACACTTAGCTCCAGCGGGCACGCCGATATCTGCGTTGCCAGGATCTCTGGCGACGGTAACTGGTTTTGGGCCAGGCGCGCCGGTGGAACCGGCAACGACGGCGGAGGCGGCGTTTCTGTGGACAGTCAGGGTTATGTCTTTATCTCAGGATACTTCTCCGGCAGCGCCGTGTTTAACTCTCAGACCATTACCTCAGCGGGCGGAACGGACGTTTTCGCCGCCAAACTCGACTCCGGGGGTAACTGGCTCTGGGCGTCACGGGCAGGGGGGACGAGCTCCGACTTCAGCCGCGGCATTGCTGCGGACGGAAAGGGTGCCGCTTTCCTGACCGGCAGTGTTTACGCCAGCGCGTCTTTCGGCGCCTTCAACCTTACCACTGCCGGCGGCGATGACATCTTCGTGGCGAAGGTGGACGACGCCGGCAACTGGCTATGGGCAGTCCGGGCGGGCGGATCAAGTGAGGACATCGGGCGCGATATCGCTGCGGACGCAGAGGGAAACGCTTATCTGGCCGGTGATTTCCGCTACGGGGCCAGCTTCGGCACCTTCACGCTCACCTCCAGCGGCCTGTCCAACATCGCCGTCGCCAAACTCGATCCCGACGGCAATTGGATCTGGGCGGCCGATGCCGGAGGTCCTAGTGCCGACAAGGCAAACGGGATCACCGCGGACACCGCGGGTAATGTCTGCCTGACAGGATATTTCCAGGGGATCGCCGGATTCGGCAACCTTACTCTCACCGCGGCTGGAAGTTCCGACGTATATTGTGCCAGGATAAGCGCTCCGGAGGCAAGACCCAGGGCACCCGAAAACACCTCTCTCGTCCTGCTGGACACTGACATCCAGCTCAGTTGGGATGCGGTGACCCAGGATGTCAATGGTGCACCAATAACGCCCAATTACCATATTTATGCCGATTATGGCGCCGGAAACGGGTATGAACTGCGGGGCACGATCCCCGACACCTATTATGATCACATCGGCGGAGCGCAGTTGGATCATGTTTTCTATTATATGCAAGCCACCACTGATCCTGCCACCAATATACTCTATATCGATGCCGTGGATGCCGAGGGCAACGAGATCACCGCAGAAATCTTCAAAGATGGTTTACCCACAGCTCATACCACCCCAGCCATGATTGCTAACTATTCCAGCGGTATGTATTATGTCGCTGGTGCCGGATATGAATGGAATCCTGTTTGCTTGGATGTTGGGTTCTCGGGTATTGACCGCTGGGTTGCCTTTGTGGGAGCAGGCATTACCCGCCTGCCTGGCTGGCCATCCATAGCTGAGACCGACAAGTGAGCGCCGGGAAACGCCACAGCGCCGGTTTCTGCCCAGCAAATAAATGATTAACAATGATTAGGAGCCAAGCGATGGAACAGACAAGCCCCTTTCCCAGAGGACCGCAGGCAGCCCCGGAGACCTTCACCAACAAGGTCTGGTTCAACCTGCTGGTCCCCGACGAGGACAATACCTTCGACACCCATGTCTACAACGTGGACTTCGAGCCAGCAGCCAGAACCCACTGGCACTCGCATCCGGGCGGGCAGATCCTGTTGGTGACCAGCGGAACCGGATATTTTCAGGCCAAAGGCCAGCCCGCCCGCCGGCTCGCTCCCGGCGACGTGGTCACCATCCCGCCCCATACGGTGCATTGGCACGGAGCCGCGCCAGATCATAGTTTCGCCCATATCGGCATTGGCACGCAGGAACGCCAGGGGCCCATCCTGTGGCTGGATCCGGTCACCGAGGCTGAATACCGAGAAGCCACAGCCAGATAGGACACCGGGCACGGACGCGAAAACCCGATCCGGGCGCTGATCCGCGGTCCGGTGAGAGATCACGGGCTCTCCTGCCGTCAGGCAAATCCACAACCGTTCCCGCCCGGCGCCTGACTCACCCGGTTCCCGACTACAACCCGTAGACTTCCCGTCCGTGCGGGGGGAAGTTGACGGGAAGTTGGAAAGAGGCGGACAAGCCGGGCGCCGGGGCGGATTCAGGAAGGATAAGGTCAGGTGGCGTGTACCGGTGCTCGCCGCAGCGCCTATCCTGTACCGGCGCTCGCTGAAGCGCCGTATGTGTGCAAATCGGCGTCCACCTCCATGTTGGAGTTCCGGGCTCCTGCCCGGAATGGCTATGCCGGTCTCCCGACCGGC
>CAYXEF010000167.1:0-2782 GCA_964463825.1 uncultured Candidatus Cloacimonadota bacterium
GTTACGATGTTCCAGGCGGCGGATCAGTCCCTGTTCGTGCTGCCCACGGCCTACACTATGCCCAAGGGCACGTCAGCCCTCACCAGTTATGAGATACTCATTCTCCAGTACGCTTATGCCCCGGTGGAGAATCTGCACATCAGCGCCGGCACGGTTTTTCCCATCCATCCGGAGCTGCTGCGTTCCCTGACCCTGGGTGCCAAGTTCAATTATCTGCGTTCCAATAGCATACAGGCGGCTTTCTACGGCTCGGTCACACCTTTCATCGAAGACGTGGCGTTCTTCAATATCGGCCATGTAATCAGTATCGGCGATCCCAGCGGCAGCTTTCATGTGTCCATCAACAAACCCTTCGGCTCCATCGAAGACGCCGTTGAGGGAGGTTGGATGGGCGGCGTGGGCTTCATCGCGGGCTTTTCCCCGCGCGTGGCCGGCATCGGGGAGGTTCACCTCTATCTGGGGGAGGGCGATCCCGAGGCGGCGGTCGGTCTGGGCCTGCGTTTCAAGGGTAAAAGCATCAGCTGGGATCTGGCCGGATTCCGTCCCATTACGCTGGACATGGGAGAAATCCTCGCCCTTCCCTTCATCAAGGCCACCTTTCTGTTCTGAGCCTCCCGCTCCGTTTTCGTTTCCTCCGGAAGGCGATTTTTTCCATGCCATTTGGCTCCCTCGGCCAGCCCCTGCCTGCCAGAAAAAACTTGACAGCGAATTGTATTTTGTATTTTCTGGCTGCGGAATAAAGCAAATTTGAAGGAGTAGACCATGAAGCATCTCATTCTGCTTACCCTGGCCGTTACAGCGGCATTTTCGCTTTCCGCAACCATCCTACGGGTGGACAACGCCAGCCCTTCCGCGGGCCAATACTCCAGCTGGGCCACAGCCTACACGGCCGCCGCCGCGGGAGACACCATCTATCTGTATCCCAGCGGGCTGGATTATGGATATCTGGATCTTTACAAGCGCCTGACCGTGATCGGGGGAGGCTTCAATCCAGCCAACACCGCCCTCCCGGGCTCCGGAGCTGGAGCCAGGCTGTATGCCGGCAGCGCCGGCTCGGCGATCATCGGCATGAAGCTCTGGTCGCTGGTGATCAATGCCACCAGTGTGGGCAACCATCTCATCTCCAACTGCCGGATCACGGGAGAAACAGATCTCTACGGAACCGGCACCCAGTTCAGGGATTGCTGGTTTCTGGATGCTATAGACAACTACGCCTCCAACTCTGTCTTTCTCGGCTGTTTTTCCTACATGACCGGTTATCACATGGTTGTGCGTGAAGGTGCCTCTTTGAGCATGAACAACTGCATTTGGCAGGGCGGCACGCATTTCTATCTGGTGAGCACCACCGTCACTGCCCTCGTCACCAACTGCATCTTCGTGAACATCGGCACTACCGCTCATAACCTGATCTATCCCTCCTACACCCCCGCATCGGGATTCACCTTTACCAATTGCATCTTCGAAGCCAACCTGAGCCTCATCCCCAACGGAGCCTACATCCAGTACAGTATCCTGGAGGGCAGTTTCGCGGGCGCGGATCCCAGCAACCAGTTGAATGTGAACCTGGCCAACGTGCTGGTGGACGTGAACGCCGGAGACTACCATCTCTGCGCGGGATCGCTGGCCAGCGGAACGGGGATGAACGGTGTGGACATCGGCATCTACGGCGGCCTCACGCCCTACGACGACCTTTACTACCTGAATTTCCTGCCCACCATCACCGACTTCGACTGCCCGCCGGTCACCGACGCCTCGGACCAGCTGAACGTACATGTGGAAGCCCAGTGCGGCAACTGAGCCGGGATTCCGGCTTTCTCACGAGGAGAGATGATGAAACGCACCGCTATTACTCTCTGCCTGCTGGTTGTCCTGGGCTGCGGAGCGCCGCTTTGGGGAGGGGTCGATGCCGTCGAATACTTCTTCGACGTTGATCCCGGCGAAGGCTCCGGCATCCAGATCTATTCACGCGATCCGGTGGAGATCTCGCAGCTGATCAGCGCCGCCGCGCTCGACCCGGGGCTGCACCGGCTCTTTATCCGCGGCCGTAACGAGACGGGGCAATGGGGCCTGCCGCATGCGCGCTATTTCCTGCTGCCTGAAACCTACGATCCCGATCTTGGCACGATCGCCCGCCTGGAGTATTTCTTCGACAGCGATCCCGGCCCCGGTAACGGGATCCAGCTCTATTCCCGCGACCTGGTGGATGTCACGTCGCTGATCGACGCCGCCGCGCTCAGTCCCGGGATGCACAAATTGCTGGTGCGGGCCAGGAACGCTGACGGCCTCTGGGGCCTGCCGCATGCTCGCTATTTCCTGCTGCCTCCGCCGCCAGCGGGTATCGCAGGCACGATCTCCCGCGTGGAGTACTTCTTCGACAGCGATCCCGGCAATGGCAACGGCGCCCAGATCTACTCCCGCAATAACGTGGATCTGACCCAGCTGATCTCCGCCTCCGACCTGGACATGGGGTTGCACCGCCTCTTCCTGCGCGGGCGGAACGACTCCGGCCAGTGGGGCTTGCCAGTTTCCCGTAATTTCTTCAAGGCGCCTCCGCCTCCGGACGACTATACAGTCAGTCATCTGGAGTACTATCTGGACAGCGATCCCGGCTTCGGCAACGGAACACAGCTCAGCCTCACCGTCGGCAATCCCGTCTCGGTCAGTGTCATCCTGCCCTTTCCGGGGGTCAGCGACGGCATCCACCGGCTCTACGTCCGCGGCAGGAATAACCAGGGCCAATGGGGATTTTCCGCCTCCGCGCTATTCTCCAACGGCATCCCGG
>CAYXEF010000168.1:0-2729 GCA_964463825.1 uncultured Candidatus Cloacimonadota bacterium
GCCTCGACCTGTGCACCAAAAGTCTGCCGCTTTTCTTCTCCTACCGCCGGGACAGAACCGCCGGACGCCAGGCGAGCATCATCTGGATCAAGGAATAACGGGTCCCGGCGCGGGCGCGTAAGGCGCGGAAACGCCCGGAGGGAGGCGGGGGTCAGGCCCCCTCGCCCCCGGGGAAAACCGCGTCGACCACCTCGTAGTGGCGCACCGTCGTCTCGGGCACGATCCCGAAGGCCTCGTCGCCGGGATAGAGCACGGCCCGTCCCGGGTCCGGTCCGGCGTAGGCCACGACGCCACGCCAGTCCCGCCAGTAGGTCGTGAAGGTGACTTCCACCTCGTCGTCCGCCTCGCGCACGAGGATCTGGTGGCCGAGGAACCCCGGCGTCCGCGAGGTCGCCGCCACGCCGGTGGCGCGCAGATGCCGCAGGAACCCTTCCCGGTGCCCCGCCGGGCACAGGCATTTCCATTCCCGGGCGATCACCGCACCGCCTCCACGTCGACGCGCGTTTCGTAATACGGCGTTCCCCGGCCCACAGCGCTCACCAGGTCCGGGACGAGCAGGTTGACCCCCTGCCCGGCCTTGATCCAGCCGCCGCGTTCGCAGGCCACCACGTCCGGCCGCAGGGCCGCGTCATGGCGCACGGTCACGGCGAGGCTTCCCAGCGGGCCGCGCAGCCTGGCCGGTGCGCCGTCGGCGAGCCCCAGCCGCCTGGCCTCGTCCGCGGCCATGGCCACGACCACAGGCCCTCCGTGATCGCCGGGCACGCGCTCGGAGCACAGGTGCCCCGGCGCGCCGACCGTCAGCAACTGGTAGGGATACCGGATATCCCCGGGACGGTCTTCCGGGGGGACGATGCCGGAAAGCAGTTGGAAACGGCCGGACGGGGTGTCGAAGACCCTGTCGCGCCAGGGCACCATGGGGGCGTCCGGGATGCGCACCGGCCCCTTCCAGAGCTCCTCCCAGGCCACGCCCTTTTCGAGCAGGGGACGGACCAGGCGCCTGAGCCAGGCCTCCTCGGTGTCGACGTAGGATCCGGCGAAGGGAAAACGCGTGGCCAGATCCATGAAGATGGCGAACTGGGAACGGCACTGGCCCGGCGGCGGTGCGGCGGGCAGCAGCGGGCCGATCATGTTGTGGCCGTAGCTCGCCACCAGATCGCGCTGCTCGAAAAAGGCGGCGCACGGAAGGAAGAGGTCGGCGTGGTCGGCGGTGTCGTCGAGAAACATGTTCATGTGGACGACGAAGGGCACCGTGTCGAGGGCCTCGGCCACCAGGGCGGAATTGGGAGCCATGCACACCGGATTGGCGGCGGTGATGACCGCCATCCCGACGGGGGGCTCCCTGGCGTCGAGGATTTCCCGACCGATGCGCGGCATGAGGAACGCGCGCCGGGGAGGGTGGAGGTCCTCCCCCCAAAGACTCCGGTCGTAGGGCCCCCACTCCTCGAATCCTTGGGACACGCCCCCGCCCGGCAGGCCGATGTTGCCCGACACCGCCCCGAGGGCGTCCACGGCCCGGACCATTTCGTGGCCGAGGACGTACCTGTGGAGCCCCCAGCCGAGAAGAGTGGCCGTGGGCCGGCCGGCGGCGTAGGCCCCGGCCAGCCGGTCGATGGCGGCAGCGTCCACGTCGCAGGCCCGGGAAAGCTCCTCCGGGGAATACCGCCCGAGGAGGGCCTCGAAGGCCGGCAGCCCGTCGCAGCGCCGGGAGAGGAACTCCCCGTTCGCGCGACCGGTTTCCAGTAGCCTTCTGGCGACGGCCAGGGCCAGGAAGGCGTCGCGGCCGGGACGCGGGGCCACGTGCCAGTCGGCCAGGGCGGCGGATTCGCTGCGGCGGGGGTCGACGAGGACGATCCGCGCCCCCCGCTTCCTGGCCGCACGCAACAGCGGCAGGAGGCCGGGCTGGGTGGCGACGGGGTTTCGTCCCCAAAGCACGATGGTCCGGGAATTTTCCAAATCCAGGGGGTCGTGGGAGACCCGGGGGCCGAAATCGAGGCTCTGGGCGGCGTATCCCGTGCCGCCGCACAGCGTTCCGGAAAGAGTGGTCACCCCGCCGAGCAGGGCGAAAAACCTGGCGTTCGCGATTTTAAGCGCCGTGCGTTCGCCAAACCCCATGTAATGCAGGATGGATTCGGGACCATCCCCGGCCAGGCAGGCCTGGATCCGGTCGGCCATCTCGTCGAGGGCCTCCTTCCAGGAAACCGGGACCCAGGCCCCGTTTCGACGACGAAGCGGCGTCGTCACCCGTTCGGGACTGTGCAGGCGACGCAGGAAGGCCCGGGCCTTGCGGCAGATCACGCCGCGATTGACCGGATGTTCCGGATTGCCCGTCAGTCCGACAACCACGCCGTCCTCCACGTGGGCGAGCAGGCCGCAGGCGCTCGGGCAATCCCGGGTGCAGGTGGTGACGACCGTGGTGTTCCGTGCAGGCATGCTCGCTCCAGGATCGCAAGATCGTGTCCGTGGCCGCCTCCGGACGACAGCCGCGCCCCGTTTCGCCGGGCGTCAGGCCGACCGGGCCTGGACAAGCGTCGCGCCGGCGATGGGCAGGAGCAACAGGAAGCCAGTCCCCTCCCCGTCCCGCGCCAGGCGGGCCAACCGGGCATGGTGCCGCCCGACGAGGGCGTTGACGCAGGCCAGCTCACAGTCTTCCCCGATGTCGGCGGGCCGCGCCCCCCCGGCCGGCAGGCCTTTCCGGCACAGGGTAACCTCCACGGCCCCCCCGGCCAAGG
>CAYXEF010000169.1:0-2719 GCA_964463825.1 uncultured Candidatus Cloacimonadota bacterium
CCGGATTCGCCGGGTTTCCACGCCGACTTCGGCACCCGCCTCTGTTTCGATTCTGTAATTTTAGGCATCACTCCTCCCTACGCCGCCTCGCCCTTGGCCGGGGCCTGGGCTTTAACCAGGGTCTTCGAGCGTTCCATGATCTCGCGGGCGTACTTGGCCAGGAGCCAGAAGGTTGTATACTCCGCGCCGGCCCGGTCGCCGCAGAACAGGAAGGGCACCCCGTATCGCACCTGAAAAGCGAAAACCGATTGAAGCACGGCGTGCGGTTTCATTTCCGATCGGTACAGGCCATCCGCCACGTCACGCATGGACGCCTCGACGATCACGGCCTTCAGTTCGTAGGTGGACAGGCGGCGAAGCTCCCGCTCGAAGCGTTCCCTGTTCGCACCCATGAGGCAGGAAACGAGGTCGCCAAGCTCTTTGCGCTCAATGCCCACCCGATCCTCGAAACCCGGCAGGCTGTAATCCGCAGTCGGCAGGGCGGCGCGTTCCACCTTGGCCTCATATCGGCTGAAGGTGAAAACGCGCTGCTCCCTGGTGTCAGCGATGATCCGCACTTCCATACCTCCGGGGCTTGCTGTTCGATTTCTTGGCGCTCAACTTGCGCCCCATGCGCTCGCACCACCTGATGGCCTCGGCCTCCAACTCTTCGTCGGTCAGCGGCCTCATATGGACCGGACGGGCCTCGGCGTCATTTATTTCAATCCTGGACATGATATTTCCTCACAGGTGGAAAGCTCTGTTTTGGGCTTCACAGGTTTCACAGGTTTTACAGGTTTTTTTCAGCCCATCATAGTATTTTCGCAGACACTCACTCACTGCGAAATTTCCCGCGTTAGATATAAAAAACCTGTAAAACCCGTAAAACCTGTAGCGCGTCCCTACTCACTCCCGGGAAGCACCTTCCATTGAGCCGACCCGGTTGACAGACTGTATTGCGTGAGCTTCATCCCGTTCACGATCCGCCCCGCCTGCCGGCGCAACCACCAGCCAAGGCGGCGGGTATTAATGGCCCGGCCTTCTCCCGCAACGTCGTGCAGGACCTCAGCAAGCGGGCTGTCGTCTTCCTCGCCGGCTTTGACGATCTCCTTGACCGTCCGGGGAGTTCGGCCGAAGCGGTCCCACCAAGCGGCGACCAGGGCACGAAGCATGGCGGCCTCGGGGTCATCTTCCATGACGGCGGCTCGGCTCTCGCAGGGATCAGCGGCCCCGGCCCAAACCAAGGCGGCACGGACCATGGCCGACCACCGCTCAAAGCTCCCAAACGGCGCGAGGTCGAGGCCCGGCCGGCCCGCAGCGACATAGGCCCGCATGACGGTCAGGGCGGCGGCCACATACTCGGCCCGGCGCTCCATGGCCCTTGCCACGGGATCGAAGGCAAAGTTCCGCTCCTCGGGACGCTCAAGGCCTGGGTCGAGGCGGCATAGGACCGCCCGGCGCGAGAGGTCGCCCGCCAAGCTCAGGTTGTTGCCGTTGGCGGACCACAAGGCCGTGTTGGGAATCTCCACCTGGGAGGATGCCCCCAGGGGTCGCACCTTCACGGCCTCGGAAGTCGTGGCCTGACACAGGAGGTCCGACCGAAGGTTGCCGTTGATGTTGTCTAGATTCACAATTGCGTCCCCGGACAGGAGACAGCCAATAAGGCGCTTTTCAAGCTCGGCATGGTCGGAGGTGGCCGAGAGGACAGCCGACCGCCGGCCCGTGGCGATGACGGCGGCGATGTCGAGAAGTGTGCTCTTGCCCGATCCGCGCACCGGGGCCGTGATGGCGAAGACGGGCACGGAGGCCAAGGCAGGCCGGGCAACCGCCGTCAGGATGAGCCCTAAGGCCACGGAGCAATCGAGCGGTTCCACGAAGGCGAAGCCGGCCAGCAGGGCGGCAAGCGCATCAAGGGCGGCCTGGGCTTCGGCCAGCCCGGGGGCGTCCGGGACCTCGACGGCCAGACGGTGGGCCATGAAATAGCCACTCGCGGCGTCGTAACCCGGGGTCAACAGCAACGAGCCGTCAGCACGCACGGTCGGACAGGCGACCACGCCCCGTAGCGGGGGCACAGGCCAAAGGCCCGCACGCGCCTGGATGGTTTCGGCCAATTCCTTGGGCGGGTTCGCAGGCTTCCATGCCTCGGCCCTGGCGTTGAATTTCTCAAAGCTGGCGAAGCGGCCGAGAACGTCCACGAGGAACGCCTTTTGCGCTTCCATGATGACCACGGCCCCAGCAGGGCGGGAAACGCCGTCAGCCATGGCGGATGCAGGCAAGGTCGCCACACGAACTAGCTGGCCGCCTCGCTGGAATGTACGATATTCAGTGGGCAGGTCGGGCAGGGAAAGCACCGCTTCGCAGGCGTCCACAGCTTCGCTCATGGCCCCGTTGATGAGACGGATGGGCTTCCCCTTGTCCTGAGTGCCCCCGGCCGTCCCTCGGTCGCTTGGGGCCTCTGCGGACGGTTCCCAGGCTGGCGCGGCCTTCACCATCTCCAGCAGGTCTTCCCGCGTCCCCCCGGCGGCCAGCCAGTCGGACACGTCGCCCTTGGGTGGCAGGCCTGGCAATTCGAGAACTTTGACCACCTCGGCCAGTCCATGGAGTTGTCGGGCCACGTCGTGGGCGTGCTTGCGGCCCGGGGCGTCGTTATCGGGCAGGATGCAGACACGCTTGCCGGCAAAGTGACGGTTGTACTCGGGACGCCATTTCCCCGCGCCCTGGGCGTTGCAGGTCGCAGCCA
>CAYXEF010000170.1:0-2688 GCA_964463825.1 uncultured Candidatus Cloacimonadota bacterium
TCGCCCCCCCTTGACGCCGCCCGCTCCCCGGGCTACCCAGCCTGCGATTCGACGACTGGACCCTTCGAGAAACGGAAGACGGTGCGAATCCGTCGCAGACGCGCTGCTGTATTCGGGGTTTTCGGCCGCGATCCACTGGGCACCGCCCGGGAAGGACGCCGCCACCGCCACGGGTCGAAACGACCTCCCCCGTAAGCCAGAAGACGCCTCGAAGCGGTCGGCATCCAGGCCTCGCGACCCGGGCCGGAGTGACCAGGACGCGGCCCCGGCGGGGCCGCCCTGCACCCGTGCCCGTTTCCCCTTCCGGGGGGAACGGGTTTTTTCGTTTTCCGCGTCTCCCGTCGCGCCCTCCCGTGGCCAGGCCATGCCGACCTCCACCCCAACGCCTTCGGGCCAGAAAGGAGACATTCGCATGGTGACGCATTCTCTGGGATTTTCCCGCATGGGACCCAACCGGGAACTCAAGGCCGCCCTTGAGGACCGCTTCGCCGGACGTCTCGACCAAGCCGGCCTGGACCGGGTCGCGGCGCGGCTGCGCCTGCGCCATTGGGCCCTCCAGCGCGACGCCGGCATCGACCTCGTGCCGGTCGGCGACTTCTCCCTCTACGACCACATGCTCGACCTGGCCGTGCTTTTCGGCGTGGTCCCGGGCCGCTACGGCCATCCCGGCGGCCCGGCGGACGCCGACACCTATTTCCGCATGGCCCGCGGCGGCCAGGACGCCCGGGGCGATGTCACGGCCATGGAAATGACCAAGTGGTTCGACACCAACTATCATTACATCGTGCCGGAATTCGAGCCGGAGCAGCGCTTCGCCCCCGTCGGGACCAAACTCCTCGACGAGGCCCGGGAGGCGCGCCAGGCCGGCTTCGCGGCCAAGGCCGTGCTGCCCGGCCCCTTCACCTTCCTGGCCCTCGGCAAGGAGGCCGTCCCGGGCTTCGACCGGTTCGGCCTGCTGCCGGGGCTCCTCGCCGCCTACCGCGAACTTCTCGGACGCCTGGCCCCGCTTTGCCACTGGATCCAGCTCGACGAGCCCGTCCTGGCCCAGGATCTGCCCGAGGCCGTGGCCGCCCGCTTCCGGGAGGCCTACACCGGCCTGATCGCGGCGGCCGCCCCCTCGCGGCTCATGCTGGCCACCTACTTCGGGGGCGTCGCCCACAACCTGCCCCTGATCGAGGGCCTGCCCCTCGGCGCCGTGCACGTGGACCTCGCCCGCGACCCCTCCCAGCTCGCCCTGGTGGCCAGGGCCCTCGCCCCGGAGACGCGCCTGTCCCTCGGGCTCGTCGACGGCCGCAACATCTGGCGGGTCGACGCGGCCGCGGCCCTTTCCCGCATCGAACTGGCGGCGAGCCATCTCGGCGCCGACCGGCTCATGCTCGCGCCCTCGTGCTCCCTGCTTCACTGCCCGGTGGACCTCGACGCCGAAACCGACCTCGATCCGGCCATCAGGAACTGGATGGCCTTTGCCGTGCAGAAATGCCGGGAGGTGCGCCTGCTCGCCGACGCGAACGCCCCGGGCGGTTCCGACCGGCCCGACGTGGCCGCCGCCCTCGCCGAGAACCGGGCCGCCTGGGAGGACCGGCGCCGTGGCACACGCGCCCGGAACGACGCCGTGCGCCGCCGGATGGCGGAAATCACCGTCGACATGTTCCACCGCCCCGCCCCCTACGCCGAGCGCACCCGCGCCCAGAGCGAACGGCTGCGCCTGCCGCCGATCCCCACCACCACCATCGGCTCCTTTCCCCAGACCCCGGACATCCGCCGGGCCCGGCACCGGTTCAAGGCCGGCGAACTGGACGCCGCCGGCTACGAGGCCTTCCTCAGGGCCTCCGTGGCCGAGGTCATCGCCCGCCAGGAGGCCCTCGGCCTCGACGTGCTGGTGCATGGCGAGGCCGAACGCAACGACATGGTGGAATTTTTCGGGGAACGCCTCGCGGGATTCTGCTTCACCCGCAACGGCTGGGTGCAAAGCTACGGCGCGCGCTGCGTCAAGCCGCCGGTCATCTGGGGGGATGTCTCCCGTCCCGCGCCCATGACCGTGGAGATGGCCCGCTACGCCGCCTCGCTGACCGACAGGCCCGTCAAAGGCATGCTCACCGGTCCGGCCACCATCCTGTGCTGGAGCTTCGTGCGCGACGACCAGCCCCGGGAGACCACCCGGCGCCAGATCGCCCTGGCCATGCGCGACGAGGTGGCCGACCTCGAGGCGGCCGGCATCCGGGTCATCCAGATCGACGAGCCGGCGCTCCGGGAAGGGCTGCCCCTGCGCCGCAGGGACTGGGACCGGGCCCTGGCCCTGGCCGTGGACGATTTCCGCCTGACCGCCTCGGTGGCCCGGCCCGAAACCCAGATCCACACCCACATGTGTTACGCGGAATTCAACGCCATCGTCCCGGCCATCGCCGCCATGGACGCCGACGTCATCAGCATCGAGGCCAGCCGCAGCCGCATGGAGCTGCTCGCCGCCTTCGCCGACTTCCGCTATCCCAACGGGATCGGCCCCGGGCTCTACGACATCCACAGCCCGCGCGTGCCCTCGGCCGACGAAATGGAGGCCCTGCTCCTGCGCGCCGCGCGGGTCATCCCGGCCGGGCGCCTGTGGGCCAACCCCGACTGCGGCCTCAAGACCCGGAACTGGCCCGAGACGACGGCCGCCCTGGCCAACCTCGTGGAGGCGGCCAGGCGGGC
>CAYXEF010000171.1:0-2657 GCA_964463825.1 uncultured Candidatus Cloacimonadota bacterium
ATCTGGCCCGTCTGCACAGCGAGGCTCGGACCACCACCCACAAACTGCTGCTGCTGAAGTAGCTTCGGTTTCAGCCTCTCCATCAGGGCTCTGCAGCCCTCTGCCCTTATCCAGACATGTGCGTCTCGCCAGAACTTCAGCGCAACACCACCATCCGCGCCAGTTCCGTCTTTCTTCCCTGTTTGAAGCGCAGCAGATACAATCCCGCGGCCATTCTTCTTCCAGAAGAGTCGACTAGACCGATCTTCTTAAGATTCAGCCCCACTGCCGGAGAAGCGTAAACAGACCCGAGCACTTTCTGCCCCCGGAGGTTGAAGATCTCCAGGCTGGCAGGTGCGTCGCCTGCTGCGGTGAAACACACATTGACCTGATCGCGGGCGGGATTGGGAAACGCGAACAATTTCCCCGCCCCGAAAGCCGGGCTGTCGCCGCAGAGCAGCCTTGCCAGGGTCGTGTCGTAACAGCGCAGCACATGATAATTCGCCACCAGGACCAGATCTCCGCTGATGGCGTAGTGCGCGCTGGGAAAGTAGGGAGGGTCGTCCGGATAGCCCGGAGCCACCTGCGGCAAAGCCTGATACCCTACCACTTCCGGATGCAGCGGATCCCGCAGGGAAAGCACCTGCATCCCCTTTTTGCCTCCCACAAGCAGGCCTTCGCCCAAGGGCAGCAGGTAACTGGCGTCCAGAGCGAAAACCGGGAGTTCGTATTGCTCCAAAACCGCGTCCGAACCGATCTTCAGGCAGCGCAGATAATCCCAATTTAAGACATAGAGATAGTCACCCCGGGCCAGCATGTGCCTGGGTTCCTGACTCACGGACAGGCTGAAACTGTGGACGGGATGCCCGCTATCCGAGATATCGTAGCACCAGATGGAGGCCCAGCTGTTGTACATGTAGGATCCCAACCAGAGCCGGTTTCCGGAGGCTGCCACGCTGGAAAAACTGACCTGATACTCCTTGATCACGGATCTCGGCCGGGGCTGGCCGGGATCGGACAGATCGAAGCAGTAGAAACCGCCCAGACCGTTACAGAGCAGTGCATCGCCCTGATAAAAGCGCAGATCGCAAGGCCTGACTGGGAATTCATCCTCGATGGGAAAAGCGTAGCTGCCTCTTTTAACGCCTAAACTCAGATCATAAACATCCAGGGCTGGAACGTACCAGCCCGGGAGTTCGGTGTTTTCCACATTGCTGTACGCGCAAAGCAGCAAATCGCCAGTTACCCCGATCTGATTTGTGGAATAGGTGGCCGGCTCGAGACTGAGCGTCGCGTCCCAAGTCAAGTCGCTGCCTGGTTCCAGCGCCTGGATGCGGGGGTTGAGCCCGGCCACGCGATCGCCATCAGCAGCGATGCGGCCGATGCCGTTTTGCGGATAACGGTTGCCGGTGTCCGTGAGCGTTCCACCCGCAAGTACGAAGGTCTGGACGTAATGCGGATAGTAGTAAAGATAGAGCAGATCCTCCTCTCCGCGCATAAACTGATTGAAACGGTAGAGGTCCGCTCCACCCCAGAAACTCAGCTGCTGCCGCGAAATCTGAACCGGAGCCTGCGGCTGGTTGACATCCACACCCAACAACCCGATCTCACAGTACTCATCAGTCCAATCGCGGTACAGGGTCCACAGCACGCCGTCCCAAACGTGTTTATAATGCATCAGGGACCCGCAATCCAGATCCACTACCCCCAGCAGCGCAGGCTGTTGAGGATCCTGCAGACCATACACGCTCAGTGTGTCATAAGCGCTGTAATACACGTATTCCCCGCAAACGCCCGCGGGGCTGTAATCCCCTGCGTCTAAACAAGGGATGCTGCCGCCCCTTCTCAGGTGAGTGGGATCGCTGGTCTCCACGATGCGCAGAGAATCCTTCTGACAGATCACAAAGCCGTCGCCCGCAAGCAGATACCGGTTGTCCGCCACGCCCAGGGGCAGGATGTCCGCCAGTTGCGGCGCCAGCGGGTTTTGCAGGTTGTAGGCATAGAGGTTGCCGCTATCGCTGACCGTGTAGAGATAGGAGCCCTGCGCCACTTGTCCACGGCAGGGCTCGGGCAGAGTAAATACCGCCGCTTCAAAGGGATGGCGGACATCGGACAGATCCACGATATGGATCTTGCGCGCAAAGAAAAGATAGGCGTGATGGCCGCTTAGCTGCAAATCCACGCAGGGACCCCAATACTCCGGCAGATCCAGCGTCGCCACGGGCGCGGTCACTCCCGGTGCGGCCAGATCGATGATGCTCAGATGGTATTCCCAGCCATAAAACAGGCCGTAGTCCCCATAGCGGCGGAAGCCATAAAGATCCGAGCCCAGGCCCGGCAGCGACTCCGAAACCAGGCTGATGTTTTGCCCCTCCAGCGCTGCCAAGCTCAGCAGCATCAGAATACAGACGATGATTTTTGCGCGCACGGCGTCTCCATTACAATGTGCCCGGAAGGTTGACGGCGCGCGGTTTGGCGCCTGTCTCCCCATCCGGTGGCACTACTTACCAGCCTCCCGGGAGGGCTCCCCATCTCCCGTTTGGCCTGTTATGGTTAAACAGAAGCAATTCGCGCGAGTTCCGCCCCGGCGCCTGATTTGGCATCTTCTTTTCGACTTCCCACCGACTTCCCGCCAAACGGTCGGGAAGTGGAAGCGAAGTTGTCGGGAAGCGGACGGT
>CAYXEF010000172.1:0-2647 GCA_964463825.1 uncultured Candidatus Cloacimonadota bacterium
GTCGGCACATGGTTCAGGCTCCAATTGGCCGCCGTTGCCCAGGCCGTGCTGGAACTGCCGTCCCAGATATTGGGCACACGGTCGCGGACCGTGAAACTGATGGTGGTGCCACCGGAAGCCCCGATATCGGTGATCACCAGCGGACCGTCTGCCTGGGCCACGGCGTTGATATAGAGCCAGGGCTCGGGATTGGCGCCAGTGTGGATCTTGGTGCGGGAAACATTGGAGGAAAAGTTGGCGGAATTGATGGTTCCGTTCACTGTCACCGTGCCGCCCGGGCGGTAAAGATACACTTCGTCCGGCGGTCCGTCGGCGTTGCCATTAAGCGTCGTGCCGTCGTGCTGGGTGATGATGCGGCTGACCAGCAGACCGGATCCGGGGATGGAGTTTTCATAGGTGCCTGTCTTGCGTCGGTACTCCAGCATGTAGTACTGATTGGGGTTGGTGGATGCGATTTTATAGCAGGAGAAAGGATTCTGGTCGATAGCCGTGAGGGTGTAGACCGTGGGCGTGGAACTGGGAGTGATGGTGGGTACGGTTGAGAACCAGCCGCCGTATTTCTTTTTCATGTGGGTAAGGTGATGCTGAGGTGGGCTGGCGTCCCATTCCATCAGATCCCAGGAACCCACCGGGATCAGATGATCATAGTCCTCATCGTAGTGATAGAGGTCCGGGAAACCCATGGAGTGGGACATTTCGTGGCAGATCACACCGGTGTCGATGGTGCTGGAGAATTGGGCGTTGTAGTCCCAGACCCGCTTGGCGTTGATATAAACGGCAGAGACCAGATGCAGGGTCCAGTGATGCGGCCAGAGGGGACTGGCCCAGATGCCGGAAGTACTGCCCTGGATCACGAAGGTCACGTTGTCCACATTGCCGTCGCCGTCGCCGTCTACATTCAATCCGGCAGGGATGCTGCCGCTTACGGAGACGATCGCGGCCCGCATCATGGTCTGCAAACGCTGGTACCCGATGGTATCGGTGGTGTAGCCAATGGGATTGCTGGCGCTCCAGGGCAGGAAATAACCGCGGTCCTGGGTGGACTGGTAACTGCGCACGATGCCTCCCACCGCCGCCGGATAGAACGTGGTGTTTATCGTCAACTGGTTGTTGCTCTCCTGCAGGAAATAACCGCGCATGGAGGCCGCGGTGGTGGAATTGCACATCGTATCATAAGTGGAGATGGGGGTGGTGAATTCGCTCTGGTCATTAAAGCGGACGAAGATGAAGATGTTGTTGATGGTGCCGGTGGAGGGGGCACGGCTGTCGGCGGTGCCCAGAGCCTCTTGGTGGGCGGCGACGCGGTCCCGCACCAGTTGGGGATCCACGCGCAGGCCGGGGCTGATACCCAAACCCGCCGGATTGACCTTTCCGGCCACATAATCCGACTCCCTGAGCGAATTGCCGTCTGCTACCGCGTAGACATAGTAGCCTGTGCGGGGGTTCTGAACTATGGTATAGCCGTCCGCGTCGTGCATCCGGCGGTTGAACTCGTCGCCGGTGACTAAGGCTTCGTAAACGCTTCCGTCCGGCTGATCGAGGGTGAGGGGTTGATTGCGAACGTAATTGGCGGATAGGGATAAAAAACTAAGTGTCAGCAGCATCAAAATCAGCGCTTTCATGACATTCTCCTTCAGCCACAGATCCCCGGGGTTGTACCCGTTCCCGGTGTCAAGACTCATGATTTCTAATAAACTGGCTGGATAACGACTGTCAAGGGAAAATTGCATGTGCAAAAACACCCCTACACATAAACATCTGCCTTCATACAAAATACTCCATGCCTCCGAACTCAGTTCACCGGTGCCTGCTTTCCCCCTGCCCCGGAATCAGCGGTTCAGATCTCTTTCCAGGCCTCCCAGAAATCATAATCGTGCTGCAAGGGGGTGAAGCCGCCCTTCTGATAGATGCGGATGGCGGAGGGATCTGCGGAAAACAGGTAGAGGTAGTTGTCACTGAGTTGTTTGTGGTAGCGTACCAGATAATCGATCATGGCGCCTGCAAAGCCATGGCCGCGGTATTTGTCGCGGGTGTAGACATCGTTCACCCGGCTGTAGCCGGCATAGACACTAACAGAGGCCAGCGAGGCCAAATCACCGTTCACGAAGCCGCCCAAAAGGTGATATGAGGGATGCAGCATGTGCCGTTCCACCACCTTGATCGTCCAGTCTCCGCCAAATTCGATGGCGATTGTTTCCATCACGTCGATGCTCAGGCTGCGCAGCCTCTCGATGTGCAATTCTCCCACGGCTGTGAGTGTGCTGTCGTGGTCGTGCAGGAAGAACTGCCCCGCCGTGGTCTCGATCGTGAAGCCGTGATTTTCCAGGGCGGGACGCAGCTTCTCCAGTTCGTGGGATTTATAGGATTGATAGATACGCGGCCTGATGCCCTTGGTCTTGTAAAAGAACTCGATGTCCCGCACCGAGGCTTCCGGTCCCAGATGCTCGGTGATAACCGCGTGGTTGCTGTCGTGGGAATTCTTGTTGCCCTCATTCCAAAAAAGCATCCCGTAATTCTTGGGCGTCATGTTGGTAAAACGCTGCGGAAAATGCAATTCGGTCTCCAGCATGCGGTTCATGTTGAACGGCAGGGGCATATCTCCTCCCAATTGGATTTGTGTCCTGTTGCAGATATGATACCCCGCTTT
>CAYXEF010000173.1:0-2638 GCA_964463825.1 uncultured Candidatus Cloacimonadota bacterium
TTCGCCGCCTGCATGCAGCAGCAACAGGGCGGCCGTCCCGGCGGTCCCCCGGGACCTCCTCCCGGAGGGCCGGGCGGAAGCTAGGGCCAGACTGTTTTTCCCGAAGGGGGCCGCGAAAGCGGCCCCTCACAGGCTGCTGACAAAGCCCTCGCCTTTTGGGCAGGGTCTTTGATATTTGTTTTGCATGCTAAAGATGCCAAGTTCCAAGCAAGTTAAATACGAATTCGTCTGCATTGAGAATCTCGTTCCGAAGGATCACCTCCTTCGAAAAATCTTCAAACATACCGATTTCAGTTTTATTCGTGAAAAAGTAAAAGGCCTTTACTGCCATGACAACGGACGTCCGGTGATTGATCCGGTCGTTTTGTTTAAGATGCTCTTTCTCGGATACCTGTTCGGCATTCGCAGTGAAAGGCGTCTCGTTGAGGAAACAAAGGTCAATGTCGCCTATCGTTGGTTTCTCGGGTTTTCCATGGAGGACAAAATTCCCGATCGCAGGTTCAATCAGAGCCAGATTCACCAGGAAATCTTCGACGAAATTGTGTTTCAGGCCATCCGACACAAGATGGTCGACGGGCGGGTGCGCTACAGCGACCTCGGGTGGATTGGGGAGTTGAAGAATGCAAGCCCAGCCTGGACATGAAATCTATGGTTTTCATGCCCAGTTTCATGTGAGTTATGCATCCTGTCAACGTGCGTGTGGCAGGTTGCGAAAGGGCGCTCAAAGAGACCTCCATGTCAGATCATAAACAATCGTATGTTGCTCATGCGTGCCACCTGAAAAATGCCCCCGGCATCAGGGTGCAGTCCCTGGAAGAGCATCTGCGGGCTATCGCGGCTCTGTCCGAAACATTCGCAGCCAAGGCGGGGCTGCCCCGCGCTGGTCTTCTTGTGGGAATGCTGCACGACTTTGGTAAGTATTCCAAGGAATTCCAGAGCTACATTCTTTCAGCGGCTGGCTGCATAGAGCCGGGAGAGCCAGAGTATACGGACCCTGAGGCAAACAAGGGCAAGATCAACCATGCGTTCGCAGGCGGGCAGCACATATGGCGGCGGCTGAACGGCAACGCATACAAGCGGGCCGTTGCGCAGATGATGGCCCTGTGCGTGCTCTCCCATCATTCCTGCCTCAGGGACTGCATCACTCCGGATAGGGAGAAGGCCTTTGTTGACGACTACATGGAGAGACACGAGGAGAAAATCCATCACAATGAGTGCGAGCGTGCTTGTGATCCTCTCCTGACTGCCGAACTTGACCATGCACTACACGCCGACCTACTCCTCCTGGCTGAACCAAGTGGAAATCTGGTTCAACATCTTCTCCAGCGACGTCCTCCGGGACGGTGTCTGGCGCTCAAAGCAGCAACTCGTCGGCCAGATCATGGAGTACATCAAGAACTATAACGAGTTCTGGGCAAAGCCCTTCAAGTGGACTTACACCGGCAAATCACTGGTCGCTTAAATATCTATCAATTTTGAGGACGTGACACTAGGAGGAGCCTCCGTCCGTTTTTTTCCTGAGCCGCCGAAACGGGGCCTAGCCGTTGTCTGGGCGACGGCGGTTCTCCCCGCTTCGGGCTTTTTCGCGGGACTGACCGGGCAACCCGGCCGGTCCGCCGGACCGGCATCGCAACAACCGGGCCGGGCATGCGGGGGCGGTCCCTCCCGGACGTCATGGGATCTCCTGGGGCAGTGCCGGCCAGGGGACGTCCATGGACAGAAAATTCGTCGCCTCCCTGTGCATCGTGGCCGCGGCGGCCCTGCTCCTGGCGCTTGGCTTCCTGCTGCCGCCGACTTCCTTTCCGGTCCTGACCTGGCGACCGTTCCCCGGGGGCAAGGGGCGCGAGGGGCAGGGCGGCCCCGCGCCGCATCAGGTGCGGGCCAGGGCCGAAATTCCTGTCCCGCGGCGCTATATCGAGGCGGCCCGGCAGGATGTGGCGGCGCTCATGGCCGATCCGGGGTGGGCCCGGCTCGATCCGGAGGTGCGGCGGTCCCGCTTGATGGAAGTCTTCATCCAGCGCGCGGCCGACGCCGAATACTGGACCATGCCCGAACCGCGCCAGCGGCGGGTGGCCGACGCCTTTGTCCGGGCGTTCCTTGAAGAGACGGCGGCGCCAGGCCGGCGCGACTGAGGCAAACGGGCCGCGCTCCCGTCGTTGCACGGGATGGCGGAAGTGGCCGCGTTTCCGGGTAATCACGACGGGCCACCTTGCCCCTCCCTCGATCCGCTCGTCCGCGTATCCTCCCTTCAGTGAGCGGGGGGCACTGGCCGCAGGCCGCGCCCGCCACGCGCCCGCGATCGTATGGCATCATCCGACGCCCCGATTTTCGATGAGAGACCGCTGGGTGGTAACCTCCATTGGGGAACCCACTGCCGGGCCAAAGGGCTATCCATTGTAAATCCGATATGATTTAAGGTTGTTGTCTGTGACTTGGGGGGCGGCTGTCGCAGGAGTATCCCGTCGCTGTCGCGATACGGCTGCCCTGTGGAAAAAATCCGTTATTCGTGCCTGTTGGTGTGTATTGTCACAAAATTTTGATCAGAGACGTCAGTATTTTGTTTTACGGCTTGACACCATGTCATTTCTTGTCAATAAAAATGACAAATGAAAATCAGCGCATCATACGTATGGCGCGT
>CAYXEF010000174.1:0-2594 GCA_964463825.1 uncultured Candidatus Cloacimonadota bacterium
GTGCTACCCGGACGAAATCCATTCGGCCATTCCGCCGCACGACTGGCCCCGGTCTCTCGGAGAACTCGGAGTCCTCGTAGTCGTGGTGGCGCTGGCTATCTGGGTTGTTTCGACCATCTCGGAAATGGTGTGGAGGTAGCCATGAACATCCCTGCTTACGCGACCTGCTCCATGTGCGCGGAGTGGATCGAGGACCGATGCGACTGGACAAAGGGAAGCTGCGGATTCGCGACAGACGCCGCAAAAGAAGGCCTTATCGCCGAAGGCATCCGGGAGCCCGTCCGCATCATCGTCGAACTGCGATGGGACGCCAGGGCTTGCCCGAACTGGGAAGCGTCCGTCGCTGGCGAACGTGAGGCGGCCCTGATCGAAGCCGAAGCCGGCCATCCGTGCCAGGCGGGCTGCACGCCGGACCCTGCCGAATGGGCGCGGAAGGCGGCCATATGACCCCCGTCACCACACCCAAGGGGCACGTCGTCCACCTGTCCCCGTCCCACGCCCGACGCATCCTTATGCGCCCCGAGGACCGCGAGGCGCATGCCCGGGTGAAGGCATTGGCCGAGGCCGGCAGGCACGATGTGGTGCTGGCCGAGCTGGCCAGGGCCGAACAGGCGGCCCGGATGAAGATGATGGGGGTGGCGTGGTGAGTCAGGAAAACGAGAAGCCCCGACGCAGCAACGTCGGGGCGGAAAAGGAAGACCTGGGAATCGTCGAACACGAGGACCGCGAAGAGGCCATGGTTCGACAACAATCAACTCATCGCACGAGCGCGATGGAATAGTCAAGGGGTGCAGCATGTTCAAGCGTGCCGAACGGAAGAAGGCCAAACTCAGGCTGGCGCTGTGTGGTCCGAGCGGAAGCGGGAAGACATATTCCGCACTGATGATCGCTCAAGGCCTCGGAGGGAAGATCGCCTTCATTGACTCCGAACGCGGGAGCGGGTCGCTCTACTCTCATCTGTGCGAATACGACGTTGCCGACCTTGAGCCGCCGTACACACCACAAAAATACATTTCCGCCATCAAAGAGGCCGAACTTGCCGGGTACACCGTCATCGTCATTGACAGCCTGACGCATGCCTGGGCCGGCCAAGGAGGTCTTCTTGAAGAAGTGGACAAACGCAAGGGTAAGGGCAACGACTTCACGGCATGGCGTGAAATCACGCCACAGCACAACGCCCTTGTTGATGCGATGCTTCAATCCAAATGCCACATTATCGGCACCATGCGAAGCAAGACAGCTTACGACATGGTCAAGGACGAGCGCACGGGGAAAGTCAAGCCGGTCAAGGTAGGCCTCGCCCCTGTGCAACGTGATGGCATGGAATACGAGTTCACGGCCGTCCTCGACCTCGACGTGGAGCGCCACCTTGCCACGTCCAGCAAGGATCGTACTGGGCTTCTCGACGGGAAGGTATTCGTCCCCTCCAAAGAGACGGGGAGCGAACTGCTGGCGTGGCTCGAAGCCGGCTCCGACGATCCGCTCTCCAAGGCCTACAATATCGGAGAGATTGAGGGGGCAATGTCGCATGCTGCGACGGCGGCCGAACTGACCGAATACTTGAAATCACTGGTCGTCCCGAACGGCCACCCGCAGCGTGAGGCCATCGCCAATCTGTATAAAATCCGCAAGTCCCAACTCGACTTCATCCCAGAGGCCCCGGCTTCCGCTTCCCAGTCTTCACCAAAACCCATCACCGAGGCCCAGCGCAAGGCCATCCAGGCCCATTTCTCCGGATGGGATCGTGATGCGCGCCTGACCAATATCTCCGGCTTCCTGGGGCGCAAACTGGAATCCGTCAACGACATGACCTGTGACGAGGCTTCGGAGTTCATCGACGCCATGAACGCCGAAAAGGAGGCCGCCAATGCCTAGCCTGCTTTTCCTCGACCTGGAATCCATCCCGTCCGCGACACCTCCATCCCCGTCAGCGATGAAGGCCCCCGCCAACTACAAGGATCATGCCAAAATTGAAGCCTACCAGCGCGAGGCGGCGAATGATGAATGGCGCAAGGAGTCGCTCCTTTCCTATCGGGGGCGCGTCTTGACAATCGCCTGGGCTGTTGATGGCGAGCGTGTCCAGAGCGTCCAGCACGACGGCACCGACGAAGAGGGGCTCATCCTGGGATTCTGGAAACGCCTCAAGGCCGACCTCATGCAAAACTTGCACGTGGAGTTCGTGGGATTCAACCTCCGCGCCTTCGATCTTAACTGGCTGCGCCACCGGGCCTACCGCTACTGCATCCCTGAAATGGCCTCTGTCCTTCCTTGGCAACGCTACGACAAGAGCGTGATCGACATCCGCGAGATATGGAACGGCGCCGAATATCAGGCCAAGGGTCGCCTGGAAGACATCGCCGCGTTCCTGGGGCTGACCGGAAAGACGCCCGGCATCGACGGGAGCAAGGTTTTTGACCTGTGGCAGGCCGGCAGGATCGACGAGGTCAGCGCCTATTGCCGCCAGGACGTGGAGCTGACGCGGCAGGTGTGGGCCAGAATGTTCCCGGCCCAGGCGGAACGTGTTTTCGGGAAAGAGGCAGCGTAGGCCATGGGCAAGATCGTCAAGCCCCACAAGTGTGCGCTCCCCGGGTGCA
>CAYXEF010000175.1:0-1106 GCA_964463825.1 uncultured Candidatus Cloacimonadota bacterium
AGGCCGGGCTGGGCGTGGCAAGGCAGGCAATGACGTAGTTCAACAGCAGAGCGCATTGATGCGCGGGAGAAATGAAATGGCAGTCAAGCGGAAGGACGAATCCATCGAGTTGATCGATGTGCGGCAGGGCCGGGTGCAGTTCTACCTGCTCGGGCAGAGCCCATTGATCTGCAACGCGATGTCGGCGAAGGCGCGGCAGCAGCTCTTGATGCCGCCGGGGCGGAAGTCGACCGCCGAGAAGGCGATCAGCTTGAAGCATCACCCGCTCCAGGAATACCGGGACAGCGTGTACTACGCCAGGGACCCGGACAGCGCGACGCTCATCACGCTGAAGGCGACCGCTTTCAAGAAGGCAGCCATGAACGCGGCCCTAGATATTCCTGGCGCCAAGAAGGCCCAGATGGGCCGGCTGATGTATGTGGTCGGCGATGAGGTTCCGATCTACGGGGTGCCCGAGCTGATGATGAGCGTCACCCGCAGCGCGGACATGAACCACACGCCCGACGTTCGGACCCGGGCCATCCTACCGGTTTGGTGCGCGTCGGTCGTCATCGAGTACGCCGAGCCGATGCTGAAGGCGCCGGTGCTGACTCGGCTGATGGCCGCGGCCGGCATGACTCAGGGCGTGGGTGACTGGCGGGTCGAGAAGGGCAGCGGCAATTACGGCCGGTTCTCCGTGGTCGAGGCCGACCACCCGCAGGTCCGGTTGCTGATGGAGGCGGGCGGGCGGGCGGCTCAGCAGGAGGCGCTTTCGAGTCCTACGGCTTACGACTCGGAAACCGAATCGCTGCTGTCCTGGTTCGATTCCGAAATCAAGTTGCGTGGCTATAAAGAGGTGGCGTGATGAGTAGGGAACAGCATGATTTGAAACGGGAAGCGCTGACAGAGCTGATGCGGATGTCTAAGGCTGCCGGCGGCAAGATCACTGCCGAGGATGTGGTGAAGGCGGCCGAGCAGCCTGACAGCGCGCTGCATGAATACTTCGAGTGGCGCGACGACATCGCGGCGCAGAAGTATCGATTGGTTCAGGCGCGCACGCTGATCCGCGCCTGTCACTACCAGGTGACGATCCAGGACCGTAAGGTCGAGCTTCCGTACTACACCCG
>CAYXEF010000175.1:1206-2561 GCA_964463825.1 uncultured Candidatus Cloacimonadota bacterium
TGATCCGGAAGTCGATTCCATGACGCAGGGCTATGTCGAGGTCGCCAGGGTCAGGGGACAGGACGACATCGCCAGGGAGGTGCTGATCCGCGAGTTCCAGCGGGCAGCGGCGCAGCTCAAGCGCGCGCGCGACATGGCGTCATTCTTCGGCATGACGGAGGAGGTCGACCGCATGATCGACATGCTGGGAATCATGCGCGAGCGGATCTTGCAGCCGGAAGCCATGCAGTAACAGGACGACCCTCGCCAGGGATGGCGACTGCTGAGCAAGGCAAGGCGAGGCAGGCAAGGCCGGGCCAAGCGTGGCGAGGCGGGGCAGGGCATGGCGAGACCGGGCCGGGCGCGGCAGGCGCGAAGAGGCAAGGCGCGGCTGGGCCGGGTTTGGCGAGGCAGGCGCGGCAACGCAGGCATGGCCGGGCCTGGCGTGGCGAGGCCAGGATAGGCGTGGCGTGGCGAGGCAAGGCAGGCAACCAACAACCCGAGGTGAAGCATGAGCGCAGTTCCCACGAAAGACATGGTAGTGAACCCATTCCGCGGCGAGACCCTGGCCGGGACCTCCACCGGCTCGGCGCTGGCCCGCACCGATCAGATCCGGGCGGTGGCCGAGGTCCAGGCCGCGCTGGCAGTGGCCCGCGCCAACCCGCGCGACGCGGTGGCCGCCGTTGACCGCCTGCTGAACGCCTGCACCCGACCGGCGCTGGCCGAGAGCGCGGTCTACCAGTACGCGCGTGGCGGCAGCGACATCACCGGCCCGAGCATCCGGCTGGCCGAGGCCGCAGCGCAGTGCTGGGGCAACATGGCGTTCGGCATCCGCGAGCTGGAGCAGCGTCCCGGAGAGTCGGTGGTCCAGGCGTATGCCTGGGACGTCGAGGCCAACACCCGGCGCGAGGTGACCTTCAGCGTGCCGCACAAGCGCCACACCAAGGGCGGCGACTATGTGCTGACCGACCCGCGGGACATCTACGAGACGGTCGCCAACCAGGGCTCGCGCCGGCTGCGCGCCTGCATCCTGGCGGTCATCCCCGGCGACGTCATCGAGGCCGCCGTGAGTCAGTGCGAGCTGACGATGAAGACCAAGGCGGACACCAGCCCCGAGGCGATGGCCAAGATGGTCAAGGCATTCGGCGAGTACGGCGTCACCAAGGCGCAGATCGAGCAGCGCATCCAGCGCCGCCTGGACGCCGTGACCTCGGCCCAGGTGGTCGCGCTGAAGAAGATCTATCTCAGCTTGCGCGACGGGATGAGCAGGCCGGAGGACTGGTTCTCGGCCGGCGCGTCCCCCGACGGCGAGTCGTCGGTCGCCGACCTCAACGCCCGCCTGCGTCCGCCCGCCGCCCCCGGCCCGCTCTGGCCGA
>CAYXEF010000176.1:0-2514 GCA_964463825.1 uncultured Candidatus Cloacimonadota bacterium
CAACGGCGCTTCAGCGAGCGCCGGTACAGACAACGGCGCTTCAGCGAGCGCCGGTACAGAGAGCGGCCCTACATCTGGTTATCGAGGCGTTCCCAGCCGGGGACGGAGGGCAAAAGCCCCGCCGCCACGGCCGCCTGGACCGAGGAACAGGGCAAATTCACCGCCTCGATCTGGGCGCGGGTGAGCGTCTCCAGGTCGATGGGGGTGAGGCCGGGCTCTCCCGGGGCGAGGGGGATGCCTTCGAGGCTGTAGGCCTTGGCCAGAGCCCACATCAGTTTGTTGAACAGATTGTACCAGCTGGTGCAGTTGCTGTCGCGGTATTGGCGGCGGTAGAGTTCGGTGTAGTGGATCAGATCCAGCCGGAAGCCGGGGGACAGCCCCAGCGCCTTGAGGTTGCGGGCGATGCGGGCCAACCGGCGGTTGTTCTCGGTGATGGGCGCTTCGGGCAGGCTGCGTACGAGGACGCGCGCCAGGCGGGGGTTGTAGTAGAACACCAGGCCGTCACATTTGCCGCTGTAGGCCAGCATCATGTTTTTGAGTATCGCTTTCATATATTCTCCTTGTTTGGTTAGCGGGTTAATGGGTTAACGGGTTAACGGGTTAACGGGTGAGTCTGCCTCGCTGGAGTCGAGCGAGGAACGAGCATCGACTTCAGCAGGGGAAATGATATGGAACACCGGATTTATCCGGTCGGTCGGGCCAGATTCATCTGGCCCTGGCTGGGTCGTAATGTCTGGCCGGATGAATCCGGCGGTCCGACCGGTTGAAACAGGTGTTCCAACATAGATTCTTGCTGTTTTTTGGATGCTTGCTGCCTTTAAGCCAGAAGCAGCGCGGATCAGCAAGAAAGCAAGCATTTTCAGCACTTTTACTTTTATTCGTTTTCTGATGTTTTTCCAATAACTGGAAAAAATCCTTGCTTCCTTGCTTAGCCTTTCTGCTAAAGGCATAAAACGCTTTTTCGATTCTTGCTGGATGCTTGCTTCCTTGCTGGAACTCAATTGTGTTTGGCATAGATGCACCAGTTGACTCCGTTGAGAGGTTTGATCTCCACACTCAGCCCCCGCAATTCCGCGTAGCGTCTCAGGCGCTGATTGAAGCGTTTGGCGGACTCTTTGCGGCGGACCTTGTATTCTTCCTCGTAGGAGTTTTTGAGCGCTTTGGCGTCCAGTTTTGACGCCCCTGAGGCCTCCAAACCGGGGCTCACCACCGCGTCCAAATACTCCACCAAATCATCCCCAATCTCCAGTTCCAGAGAGGATGCGAGCACGGTGTTGGCGTAGGGAGGCAGGCCCTGGATGGCGACCTGGTGGCGCAGGGAGAGTTGCACGCAGTGGAGCGCGAAGCAATCGAACTGCTTCCAGTCCCGGTCGGTGAAGTCCTCGTTGAAGAAGGCGCGGCCGAAGTCGTGGATGGGTTTGTGGCGCGCGTTGTAATAGCGGTGGAGCTGGACGTCCATCCGGCGGCGCACATCCGAATCGCGGGTTCCCGAGACCGGGTTGTTGCTCGTGATCACGCATTTGGGCGAGTCCTCGTAGGGGAGGCTGATCGATTCCTTGCCCTTTTTATTGATCTTCATGCCCGTGGAGACCCAGGAATAGAGGTCGCTGAGGCGGAAGCGTTTGTTGTTCAGGTCGTCGATCACCACCACCCGCGTATGGGACGTCACCTGGTCGAAATTGTGCGCGTAATCGCTGCGCAGGTTTTCCCCGGTCTCCATTACCAATCTGTCGCCGGAGGCCGCTGAAGGGGTTTGCATGGCTCTCAGGAGCTGGATGATCATGCTCTTTCCGGAGCCACCGTTGCGTTCGCGGTCGCCGTCCATGGAGTCCGAATAGATGGTCAGGCAAGGCTGCATCTGGGTTTTGAAGCGGTGGAGGTTGTAGCCGATGGAGCACAGGTAGGCTGTGTGGCGCGCCTCATCGCAGATGGGGCGGCCCTGGGCGTCTTTGTTGAGGGGATCCGAGCATTGGTTACGCGTGAATTGGTGGTAGATCCCGCTGCGCCAGTCGGGGTCGTAGGCATACCAGCGCCGGATGATGTCCTCTTTCCAGACGTATTTGTCCAATTGGCCGTATTCGACCCGCTCGATACGTTGGGCGGTGACCTTCACGGCGCAGTTCAGATAGAGGATCCAGCAGGTCCGGGCGTCGTCGCGCAGGAATTGGCCTGTGAACTCGGGCAGGGAGGTGAGGTTAATGGCCTTGAAGAACTCCCTGGTCTTGCGGAAGACCTTGTCTTTGACGCCCTGGATGAGATCCTCATTCTGGATATAGCGTTCCACGTCCTCTTTGGCCTTGAGCAGATCCACGCGCTGTAACACTCCGCCCTGGGGCATCACGACCTCGCAGGCCCCGCCCGCCAGATAGCGGCGGTAGCCCAGCCAGGCGAGAAAGACGCAGAAATCCACGGGATTCAGGTATTCGTCGATGTTGCCCCCGCGCAGGGCGGTGAGGAAGGGAGGTTCGGGCGTTTCCTGTACCGCATCACGTACCGGCGGACGCTGATCCGCCG